>SVJP01000131.1 GCA_015068925.1 Oscillospiraceae bacterium | reverse complement strand
ATCAGCCATCCGAAGACAGGTGATGAAAACAACTCCTGCTTTGCCATAAAGGTCAATGGACGATTAGAAAATGCTGCCACAACTGCAGGATCGTAATAACTGGTATGGTTGGGACAAATCAAACATCCTCCCGCTTTTGGAAGCTCGCCCGTCACTTCTACACGAAATAATAATCTAAGATACAAACCGACAACCGTCTTTGCCACACGGTAAAACAATCCAACACCTTCTTTACAGCTTTGTCCGAACAAGATTCATTACCGATTCAATAGACTGTTCCAATGTAAGATGGGTTGTATCCACCAAAATTGCATCTTCCGCTTGCTGTAAAGGAGCAACGGCTCTTCCTGAATCCTGTTTGTCACGGTACTCAATATCCTTTAATACATCTGCAAATACTACCTGCTGGCCTTTTTCCATCAATTCCTTACACCGACGCTTGGCTCTTGCGTGGGCAGACGCTGTTAAAAACACTTTCAATTCCGCATCAGGCAACACAACCGTTCCAATGTCACGCCCATCCATTACTACATTTTCCTGTTCGGCAATATTTCGTTGTTGGGTAAGCATCGCTGCTCTTACCGCAGGAATCGCAGATACATCAGATGCCGCAACCGAAGCCTCCGGAGTACGAATTGCTTCACTGACATCCTCACCGTTTAACAAAATTCTTTGCACACTGTTTTCATACCGTAACCGCAGTTCAATTTCGGGAAGCATGGCTTCGATTTCAGAAATTTGTTCCTTAATCACAATCCCCTCTCTTAAAGCCGCCAGTCCAATTGCCCGATACATGGCACCGGTATCTACATAAATCCAACCTAATTCTTTTGCTACAGCCTTTGCAATGGTGCTTTTGCCTGCACCGGCAGGACCGTCAATCGCAATTTTCGCCATAACCCAAGACCTCCGAAAAATGACATGAATTTTGTCAAACCAAGTTTTTAAAAATTTACCGTGCCGTTCTATTATACAACATTTTTTCAAAAAAGGCAAGTAGTTTATTGAAATAAAATTCGTCCAATGTAAAAAATATTTTCTTCACCACCTACTCTCAAATTCAAATTTCGACGTTTGACAAAGTCGGAAATCCCAGTAATTTCAACGGTTACAGGATGATTTACCCCTTCTTTTATCACTTGAATCATGCTATGCTCCTGTACCGAAATTGTAATCTTTTTGTTAAAAAAACTTTCTTGTTTTTTTCCATTCACCAAAACAAATAATCCGGGCTCCTGTCTTTCGGTTTCCAATGTAATCCATGCTTTTCTTTTTGTTGTACTCAAATTAGCAGTTCCTTCAAATAAATCCGCATTGGTAAATACCGATCGAGTATCCGGTCTTATTAAAAATAATTGCGCCAACACTACTGCACCGATTAAAAGAAAAATAACACTGACAAAAATTTTCTCTCCTCTTTTTTCCATATTTCCTGACTCCTTTTTTGTTTTACTATACGCAAAACTCCCTTTTTTCATACAATGCGGAAAAGTCAATGGTGCAGTATTCCATTTTCGTTTCAAAAATCAGATGGCATAGTGTTTCATAAACCAGAACCACCAAAGAACAAATACTGTCATAAAAAACATAAACAGAAAATATTGTTTTTTCAAAAAATCACCCCCGGTGCAATGTATGCAACCAGGGGTTTTCTTTATGAGCCCTATTATTCAAATACTTTAATTTCTTCGATAATGCTGTCAATCAAATCGGCGTCTTCAACAGAATCCCAAACAGGAGCTTCGTCGCTGACAATAATCAAACCTTTCGGATCCCAGAATACATTCTTTCCAAAGGCTTCAGAAACCACTCTCAAAGGAACCATTGTACGGTCTCTCATGATGATTGCTTCCGCATCCATCTCCATAGCTTCACCGTTGACAGTATATTCTTTTTTTCCTAACTGCATCTGAATGGTAGTATCATCCTGGGAAATCGTAATCGTTGAGGTATCACCATTCCAATCTACTTTTGCACCCAGGCTTTCGGAAATAAACCGAAGGGGAATCAAGGTTCTGTCATTGGCAATCGTGGGAGTCACCCAAGGATCATCAGGGTCAATCTGAACCTTTTCATTATATACATAGGAATATTCGCAATCAAGCAACAGAATTATCATTTTTGCTTTTTCTGCGCTGACAGTATCATAGAAATATGCATCAGATACAGCCAAAACGTTACCGTCTTTATCTGTCAGGTAAGCTGCAATATATTGATTCTGGTCTTCTTCTGTAATGGGATAAGCTTCTCCTTCAACACCTTCTACCAAAGGATACTGACCAATAGGATTATACTTTCCTTTAAAGTCGACAAAGCCGGTCGCTTCAGTTTCGTTCAATTCACCGTTTACTTCAGCATTTCTGCCCCATTTGATGACAGGGGCATCCATATCACTTCCCAAATCCATTACGGAGTAATCAGCCTTCAACTGACCTTCTTCTGCGGAGCCGGTAATCGCAAAGCTTACAGGAATATCAGAAAGCTCTGCTTCGCTTTCATAAGCACCTACCGTTGCAACAGTAGTGGAATAAAAAGAGAGGTAACCGGGATCTGTAATGGCAGTTTCGTCTCCGTCAAAACAGTTGAAAATCAACTTTCCGTCAACATACAAGAAATTCTGTACGCCACCGGACACTTCAACAGAACCTAAAGTAATATCATGTTCTTTATCGTCTTCAATAATCCCGTCATTGGGAACGATGGTGAAGAATTTATTTCCGGCACTGTTAAACCGTTGTAATTCAATCTGAGATTGCTTTACAACAATCAAATAACTGTAATTACCGCCCCAAGCCAGTGTATTCGCGCTTTGGCCTCTGAAACTAAAGCCGCCCCAATTTTTACCATCATTAAAATCAATGGAAAACTTAAACTGAATGACTTCGTTATCAAACTTTTTACCGCTGTAAGTAAACATCTGCTTCTGTATTTTTTCAAAAGAAACAGTATCCTTTGACAAGGTTAAAGAACCTTCATCAGCAACCCAGCTTTCTTCCTTGTCAAAATCGCCGAGTTTCACAATTTCAGGGGTCGTAACAGCATTTTCCTCCGAAATCAAAAGGACATCCTGAGTTGTGTTTTCTGCAACATCCTCTGCCAGTACTGCTCCTGAACTGAATACCATAGTACCTGCCAGCAGCAGTGCCATTGTTTTTTTGTTAAGCTTCAATGGAATCATCTCCTTTGTTATTTGATATTATTATTTTACCATATTTTATGTTAAATTTCAACTGTTTTTTATTAAAAAGTCATTATTTTTTAAAAAATACTACCGTCCAACAATGAACGGTAGTAAATTCTTATGCAAACAATTTAATTTCTTCAATAATTTTATCAATGATTTCTTCGTCTTCAACAGAATCCCAAACAGGAGCTTCATCACTAATAATAATCAATCCCTTGGGATCCCAGAATACATTCTTGCCGAAGGTTTCGGAAATCACTCTCAAAGGAACCATTGTACGATCTCTGATAATGGTAGCTTCTGCATCCATTTCCTTCACTTCGCCGTTTACAGTATATTCCTTCTTGCCCAATTGCATTTCAATGGTGGTATCCTCTTGAGTAATAATCACTGATGATGTTTCAGGATCCCAGGTTACCTCTGCACCCAAGCTTTCGGAAATAAAACGAATGGGAACCAAGGTTCTGTCATTTTCAATGGTAGGAACAACCCATGCATCATCAGGGTCAATCATCACCTTTTCGCCAAATACATAAGAATATTCACATTCGGTCAAAAGGATAATCATCTTTTCTTTTTCTTTTTCAACGGTATCATTGTAAAACGCGTCTGCAAAGCACAAAAGGGCACCGTTTGCATCTTTTACATAGGCGGTAATATATTTGTTATCGTCCGCTTCTGTTAAGACATAACCGTCTTCCTGTGCTTCCGCTTCCGGATAAATACCAACAGGATTATAACCTGCAAATTCTTTCGCACCTGCTGCTTGCAATTCGGTCAATTCTCCCTGATACACATCATTTTTACCCCAAGTTACGACATATTCCCCTGCTTCTTCTCCAAAGGAAATCACTGCAGGAATGGGAGCGGTCAGTGTATTTTCCGTTTTTACCAAAGCGAAGCCTGCGGGAATGGTAGCCAATGTTTCTTTTTCATAAGCATCAACACTCACACCTGCACCGCCATAAACGGAAAGATAACCTTCATTGGTATTTGCCTTGCCATCACCATCGAAGCAGTTAAATACCAATTTATCATCAGCATACATAAATACCTGAACACCACCGTTTACTTCTATGGAACCTAAAGTGATATTACAGGGTTTGTTTTCTTCGATCAATCCATCGTTTTCCACAATCGTTAAAAACTTATTTCCGGAAGTGTTATATCTTTGCAGTTCAATTTGACTTTTCTTTACCACTACCAAATAACTGTGATTACCACTCCAGGAAACAGCAGTATCGTTAACACATCTGATCGCAAAACCGCCCCAAGCATTTCCGTCATTAAAATTGAAGGTGGCATTTAGCTGTACTGCACCGTCGCCCATTTTTGAGCCGGTGTATGTAATGAATGATTTTCCCTTAGGGATAAAATTGAGTTTGCCGTCTTCGAAAACAACACTATCAGCAGCATAGGTCCAATTTTCTTCATCCTTGACAAAATCTCCCACCTGATACAAGGTTGGTTCCAAAACAGCTTGTTCAACTGTTTCTGCAACCTGTGTCACTACTTCGCTTTCTGTCGTATCTTCTGCCATAACAGCAGCTGCGGAAGACAGAAGCATTGTTCCTGCTAAAAGCAAGGCTCCCGCACGTTTTGTTAATTTCATTGGATTCACTCCTTTAAATATTTGATATCCTTATTTTACTACATATCAGAAAAAATTTCAACTATTTTTTTGAAATTTATTATAATTTGCTTTTTTCTTGCAATTTTTTTAAGTAAAAAGCAGTAACGGTCGGATACTGCTTCATTCCCAAACGACCTTCCTCAGTCAAACAGTAGCTCCCCTTTTGCGGTTGTTCAAACCAATGGTAATAATTTCTTCTAAGCATGGCAGAAACTTTTGTTTGTTCCATTCCTGTTAATTCTGCCAACTCTTTTGCGCTATAACTCTCCGTCTCGGACAAGGCACAACAGATGAACAATGCCTGTTCCCTGTATGCCGTCAGAATTTTTGTTTTCGAACACCCACCTTGATTCATGCTGAATTGACGTTCTTCCAACTCCTTTTCCAATGCTTTTCGTTTTTTCTTGGCAGCATTCAATGTCTGCTTTAAATCAAGAGGTTGTGGATGCAGTACCGCCTCCACCAGTTGTTTTTCCGGTGTGACAAAAAGAAGTCCTAATTCCAATCGTCTTAACAAATGCAATAATTCTCTGTGCTTTTTATCATAGCGATAACGAGTTGGTTTTGGAATTGCCACATACACTTCTGCTCCCAATTTTTGCCGTTG
>SVJP01000130.1 GCA_015068925.1 Oscillospiraceae bacterium | reverse complement strand
TTTGCTTTTCATGAGTAAAGGATTGAATGATTTTCACTCCCATGATATTTTCATGAACAAAAGCAGTTCTGTTGGCTCCTTTATGGTTGGTCTGAACCTGCCAGTAATGAATTTTATTTTTAAATCCGAATACTACACCAAATAAGGGAATACAAGTCAGAATACTAATCAAGGTTAACCGCACATCAATGGATAACATAATCACCACAATGGCAATCAAAACAACAAAATCCGTAATCAGATTCACAATACCATCAGACAACAAGCTTGCTAATGCGTTGATGTAATTGGTAATACGTACCAAAATCTTTCCTGTGGGTCTGTCGTCAAAATACCGAAAGGAAAGACTTTGCAAATGAGAAAACAAATCTTTTCTCAAATCGTAAATCACCCAATATCCCATTTTATTCATCAAAAATCCTTTGATAATGGTAAACACCGCTTGGGCAATAATCAGACCTACATAAACAAGCACCGCAACCACAACACCACGGATATTTTGATTGGGAATCATATCATCCATAATAATTTTGGAAATATAAGGTCCTCCCAAAGAGCAAACAGATGCCACTCCCATTAAAATCAGACCCAATATCAGCTCTAATTTATATTTGATGACATAGGCTCCGATTTTCTTTAATTGTTTCGGGTTCCACTTTTTTTCAATTTGTTCGTCCTGGAAATAAGTATTTCTTGCCATCCTTACTCACCTCCTAAGATTTCTGTCGCACTGTCGCCATACTGTTCCCGATAGATATGCGCATATCGGCCGTCCAGAGCCATCAATTCCCCGTGGGTACCTCGTTCCGCAATTCTTCCTTCATCCAACAGCAGAATCAAATCTGCATCCTGAACCGAAGAAACACGGCTTGCCACAATCACCAGAGAATGAGGCTCTTTCATATTACGGATATTTTGCAAAATCTGTTGCTCCGTTTCGTTATCCAGAGCAGAAGTAGAATCATCCAAAATCAGAATGGGTGCATGCTTTGCAAAAGAACGCGCCATGGAAATTCTCTGTTTTTGACCACCGGAAAGACCAATCCCACGTTCTCCCACTATGGTATCATATCCATCATCCATACGGGAAATAAATCCGTGAGCATCAGCCTGCTTTGCAGCAGTCAATACACTTTCTTCCGACATGGTATCATCATGGTAAGCAATATTGGAATCCACACTGTTAGAAAACAGAAATACATCCTGATGAACATAGGAAACCGCCCGCCGTAAGGTTTGCAAATCATATTCACGAACGTCAATCCCATCCACCGTTACCCGACCGTCTGAGCAATCGTAAAAACGGGGAATCATATTAACCAATGTACTTTTTCCGCTTCCCGTTGCACCCAAAATACCCAATTTCTTGCCCAAGGGCAGGGTGAAAGAAATATCGTCCAAAATTTTGTGCCCGTCATACACCCAGGAAACATGTTCAAAAGCAATATCTCCTTTGATTTGTTCCACTTCCACAGGATGCTCGGGATTTTGAATGGCAGGCTCCCGTTCCAAAAAGCTGAAAATCTTTTCTCCTGAAACAAGGGTATTCTGAATGGTGGTAATGTATGTAGAAACCAGCTTGATAGGGTTGGTCAGGTAAACCACATAAGAAGAAAATGCCACAAACGAACCTAAGCTGAGCTTGTCTTGAATGACAAAAATACCGCCCAACAATAAAGTAATCAGATAAGGGCATTCTCCCAATACAATGGTTTTCCAATAATTTTGCGCCCACAAGCGAACCAGTTTAAAATGCAAAAAGGTAAATTCCTTGTTCTCTTTGTCAAATTTTTCCTTTTCAAATTCTTCGCGGGCAAAGGCACGAACAATCCGAACACCATTGATGTTTTCTTGTGCAACGGTGGAAAGCCGGGAAGATTGTTCACGGATATCCACATAAATGGGACGAACATTTTTGGCATAGCTTCTTACCGTATAAAATACCACAGGCAAAGAAAGGTAAGCAAATAATGTCATCATGGGATTTAAGGAAAACAACACTACGCTTGCCACCACAAATGAAAAAACAGACTCAAAAATAGCCGGAAATGTTGATGCAAAAACATTTTTCACATTTTCTGCATCCGCAGTTAATACGGTAAGCAAATTCCCCGTACGAGCTTTGTTAAAGGTCTCAAAGGACATCTTGAAAAACTTCTGCAACAACTCTGCACGCATTTGGATTACCGCATCCACTGTGTTTTTTTCCAGCAAATAATTCTTTGTAAAATTGACACCGTGACGCAACAAGGTCACACCGATCATGCCAAACAGAAGCGGTAGCAACAAATCACCCTGCTTCTGATCATACACACGGTCGAATAAAATTTTGGTCAAATAAGGATTGACCATGTTAAGCCCTATCAACACAACAGATAGAGTATAGCAAAACAGAATTACCTTTCGATATGGCCTGAAAAATCTCCAGGCTTTCCGGAAAATTGTCATTTCCTTCACCTCGATTTGTCTCTGATTTAGGTTCATTATATCACAATTAAGAAAGAATGTGAATTCTCAAATTTTCCATTTTTTCAAGAAAATTTACTTTAAGTCCACAAAACCGCCTTTTTTCTGCCAAATGCTTAAAAATAATAACTTTCTTAGCCTTTTTCTTGCATTTTTATCATATTTATGGTATGATGAAAGAAAGAGGTGTTTTTTATGATAACAAAAGAATTAATTGATTTATTACATCAAGGGGCAAGTATTCAACGCTGGAATGACCATTTAAGACCTCACAAGGGTTTTACAGAGCTTGATAAACAAGCCCACAAGCTATTTTACCTGTATGCCTTAAAAAAATTTGAGCCTGATGACTCGTTAGATGAACAATTGTTAATTGAGGGTTGTATTTTTGAATATCTGCACAGAGTGTTGCTGACCGACATCAAGCCCCCCGTCTTTCACAAGCTGATGGCAGAAAAGGGAGAGCAGATTAATCGTTGGGTATTAGAAGAGCTTCGTCCGGCATGCGAGCCTGTCAAAGGGAACTTTTATGAAAAATTTCAGACCTATCTGTTAGACAAGGAATTTGGAAAACGGGAAAAATCCTTAATTTCTGCGGCACATTATCTTGCAACTGCATGGGAATTTTCTATTGTCTATCCTTTATCTTCTTCTCTTTACGATATCCAGAATGTAAAAGCTGAAATTGATGCCGAAATCGCCCAATATTTCTCTTTACCCGGCGTTCAGCGGTATTATGCAGATGTAAACATCAAAAACTTCTTAAATCTTGTAGGACAATTGCGGTTGCAACAGCGGTGGGCACGGTGCTATCGAATTCCCGAAACCTCCGTTTTGGGTCATATGTTGATTGTTGCGGTGCTTTCTTACCTATTTACATTAGAAATTGACGGCTGCCAAAAACGCTTGTGTAACAATTTTTATGGTGGCTTATTTCACGATTTACCGGAAGTGTTGACCCGCGATATTGTATCCCCCGTCAAACGGTCGGTAGAAGGCTTGGATGATATTATCAAGGAAATTGAAAATGATGCATTAGAACAAAAAATTTTCCCCCTTCTGCCAAAATCCTGGCACGATAAAATTCACTATTATATTCAGGAAGAATTTAAAAGTAAAATTATCCTGGACGGTACTGTTCGGTATTGTTCGGGAGACGAGATAACCAAGAAATACAATCAGGAAAAATTTAACCCGTTAGATGGAGAATTGATTCGGGCTGCCGACCATCTTTCTGCCTACATTGAAGCCTATCTGTCTATTGAATACGGCATCAGTTCTGATGCTCTGACCAGCGGTCAACACAACTTATATCCCTTATATCAAAACAGAACAGTATCAGGTCTGAATTTAGAACCTTACTTTACCATGTTTTCAAAAGTATAAATTCAGATAGTAATTCCGGAAATTTGAACAAAAAAAGAGGGTGTGTCTTAATCAGTAAAAATCCAATGATTAAGGCACACCCTCAAAAACATTCAATTCGTTATAAAACAAATATTAAATCTTTAAATCACTATCAATTCTTTGAATAGACCTTCCAACATTTCATCCGAAAGCTCTTCATCTGAGAAAATTTTAAGTCCGAACATTCCCTCATCAGCAGTGCCTTTGTATTCAAAACCTACAAAACATTCCGAATAGACTTCATCAGAATCTGTTTCCTGATAGGTATATCTGATGATTTGAACAGGCTTGCCTTCATACTCGATTGATGTTTCTGTGACTTTCTCTTCATAGGATGCATATTTCTCTTCGTTGACTGCTCCTGCAAAGTAATAATCAACAAAAGGAACATTACTGCCGATTCCTTCATAATATTTGTAGCCCATAACCTCTGCATCCCAGGAATAATCATCTGCACAAAGTCCTACAAGGTCACCTGCATCATCAGGAGTATCGCTGCCCAAAGTAAACTCTGCATTTTCCGGTTTGTTGAGAGTAATTTGGACTTCATCGTCACCGTAGGTCATGTTAATGCTTTCAACCACTTTGGTTTCTTCGCCAATCGGCTCGTCAATTTCAATCTCATTGTCTGCTCCGCCGCAAGCTGTCAACGAGAACACCATCATTCCTGCCAATAATAAAGCTAATAATCTTTTCATTTTATCGATTCTCCTTTAACTGTTTTTATTCTGTTCCGTTTCTTCTTCCTCTTCTTCAACAGGAAGCTCTACGACACCCTCGTATTCAAGAGAGTCGATGATACCTCTGATTTCTTCGTTTTCAAAGAATTCAGCACCCTCCATAGAGTCCTCGTCCAAGGAAATCTTTCTGATTCTCACTTCCATATATCGATCTGTCGTTTCTGAAACTTCTTCCAAGTGTACAAATGCCGTGTAACCCTTCATTTCCTCATAACCATAACTGTCGAACTTATCGACTTTAAACTCGGTAAATGTATCCATGCGTTCTTTTCCGGATTTCTTGTTGTTGTCAAAGGTAGTATCTTCCCAAAGGAGAATTTCCATCTTATAGTTAAGCTCTTCATTTGTAATGAGAGTTTTGTAAGGCTTTTCTTCTTCGTTTTCAACGAGGATGTCAGATTCCGGGGAATAGTATAATTTTGCACTTACTTTAACATCGTCCCCTTCCCAGGTTTTTTGCATCAGGTTGATTTCTTCGCCCTTGTTACCGCCGCAAGCAGCAAAGGATAACATCATAATACCGATCAATAAAACAGATAATATTTTTTTCATTACAGTCATCCTCCTTAGTTTATTTTGGCTTCTGCCTCATCTGCACGACGGGTGTATTGTGCAAGGCCTCCTGTCTGAGCATCATCAACAGCGTTCATATTCTTTTCTATTTCCATTTTCTTCTCATCAGAAATTTCGCCACCCTCTTTTGCAACCTTACCAAAGTTTATTTTAACAGCAGAAAAATTGAGATTATTACTGCTAAAAATGGAATTAAATATCATGCCGTTATGGATGAACCCAAAAAAAATTTATTTAATCGTGTTCTCCCTGTAGTTGAGGT
>SVJP01000129.1 GCA_015068925.1 Oscillospiraceae bacterium | reverse complement strand
CTTCGCACGACCGATACCCATATGAGCATAACCGGCATCCTTCATAACAGTTGTAACGTCTGCAAAGTCCAGATTAATGATAGCAGGTGTTACAATCAAATCGGTAATGCCCATCACACCTTGCTTTAATACGTCGTCTGCCATGGAGAATGCAGATTCCATGGTAGTATTTTTGTCTGCAATTGCCAACAATCTGTCGTTGGGAATGATGAGCAGAGTGTCAACATTCTGTCTCAAATCTTCAATTCCAACATCAGCATTGGACTTTCTTACTTTTCCTTCAAAACCGAAGGGCTTGGTAACGATACCAACGGTCAGGATACCCATTTCCTTTGCAACGGATGCAACAATGGGAGCTGCTCCCGTTCCGGTTCCGCCACCCATACCTGCGGTTACGAATACCATATCTGCGCCTTTTAAGCAAGCAGAAATTTCTTCACGGCTTTCTTCCGCAGATTTTTGACCGATTTCAGGCTTTGCACCTGCACCCAATCCGCGAGTCAGCTTTTCACCAATCTGCAGCTTTTGATTTGCTACAGACTTTTTCAAAGCCTGCTTGTCCGTATTAATGGCAATAAATTCCACCGTCTGCATGCCGGTGCTTACCATTCTGTCAACAGCATTGTTTCCGCCGCCGCCAACGCCCACAACCTTAATGCGGGCAAAATCTTTTTCTGTCGTATCAAATTCCAACATTGATAACTCCCCCTTGTAAAACTTTATATTAATGCAGTTTATATCAAACCCGGCCTTTCACAAAATGCCGTATGAGGTCATTCGGAAGGGTCTGCAAAAAAACCGGATAAAATATCATGTTTTGTTTGGGAATCAGTCCCAAAGCCACTTACTCCTGATTGTCTTCCTCAGAATCAGTTTCTTCTTCGGTTTCAGAATCCTTTTCCTCATCTTTCGCTTCTTCTGATTCTTCCTTCTTGTCCGAAGGCGCATCCGACAACCGATAAGTAGGATCCTTTGCCGTGAAATCAATCACTCCTCTGGGTGTTCCTCCAAGCTTGTCCATAATTTCCTTTAAAAACTTCACCCGATAAGGAAGGTCACTCGCATCACCCATGAGGACAGTCAGCTTTTGGTCGTTCATTTTATAAACAACACCATCTTCGTTTGTCAAATCAATTTCATTTGTATTCCCTATAAGACTATTATGAACTAATTCTGACAAACTTTCAAGTACTATTTGCAAATTTCTTTCATTTTTCACAATAATTTTTTGTCCAAGCTCAAAATTTTTGATTTCTAAGCCTGTTAAAATGACAATTTCTGGAAGTTTTTCCAATTTTTCCGGGGTTTCTTGTTCCAAGGTTTTCCCGTACACATCAATCAAAACATAATTTCCCATGTAAGGAGCCGCCGCTATGGGTTCACTTTCTTCAATTTCAATGGAAATCTGATTGGGAAATTCTCTCTTGACGCGAACACTATGTACATAAGAAATTTCTTCAATTCTGCGCCGCACACTATTCAGCTTTACATGAAAAATATTACTGCCCGACGTAATACCGGAGGCGGCTTCTATTTCTTGGACAGACACTCTGCTGTTCCCTGTAATATTCACTTTCTTGATGTTAAAATAGGGAGTGAATGATGCGATCACCGCACACAGCACGAACAGCAGAAACAGTCCGACCATTTTTTTAAATACTTTTTTTCGTTTCTGTACTTCAATGCGTCTTTGGTTTTTCACCCTTACTTCCTCCTACTCAACTCGTTTGATTTTTGCCCCCAACGAGGCAAGGATAGATTCCGGTGCTTCATAGCCCCGATCAATCAATTCAATTTTATGCAATTTGCTTGTTCCGGATGCACCCAATGCCGCAAGCATCAGCGCCGCTCCGCCTCGCAAGTCTCCTGCCGTTACCTCGGCTCCCGACAACTCCCGAACACCTCGGATCACAGCCACACGACCATCCGTTTTAATATTGGCTCCCATTTTTATCAGTTCTTCCACATGCTTAAAGCGACTCTCAAAAATCGTTTCGGTAATCATACTGGAGCCGCACGCCGTAGCAAGCATTGCCATCAGAGGCGCTTGTGCATCGGTAGGGAATCCGGGATAAGGTAAGGTTCTGACCTTATCTGTTGCACCCATTCGCTCTTTACACTTGATGTTAAGAATGCCGTCTCGGGGATAGCCAATCTCACAACCACATTCCTCCAACACCGGTAAAATACCATCCATGTGGGAAGGTTCGATATTTCGAATCAATAATTCTCCGCGCGTCACAGCAGCTGCCATCAAATAAGTAGCTCCTACAATTCGATCGGGAATCACCCGATGAGTCACACTTTTTAAAGAAGGAACCCCTTCAATATAAATTTCAGACCCACCTGCACCGTAGATTTTTGCTCCGGCACGGTTTAAAAAATTTTGCAAATCCTCAATTTCAGGCTCTTTTGCCGCATTCACAATCCGCGTTACTCCCGGTGTAAACACAGCCGCCAGCATAATATTTTCAGTCGCTCCCACACTGGGAAAATCCAGATGAATTGCCGCAGGTCGCAACCGACGTGCATCACAGTAAATCTTACCGTGTTCTTCTGTAATTTTCATTCCCATGGCACGAAACGCTTTTAAATGTAAATCAATGGGTCTTGCACCAAGCTCGCAACCACCGGGATAAGTAATTTCAGCAAAACCGCATCGGGCTGCCATTGCACCAACAAAAACAAAGGAAGACCGCATCTCTCGCATCAAATCATCGGATACCTCAAACCCTGTTATCTGTGATGCATCAACCGTAACCACATCTCCCGTCTGCTCCGCCTTACAACCCAAATACCGTAAAATTTTGAGAGAAGCCGTTACATCCCGAAGCGCAGGACAGTTATGAAGTTCGCTTGTTCCGTTTATCAAAACCGTTGCTGCCAAAATAGGCAGTACCGCATTTTTTGCTCCCTGCAAGGATATTTCACCCTTTAGAGGTTTACCTCCCGTGATAACAAAATGACCCATTCTCGCACCTCCGCAAAAAAGTTGGCGTTTCAACCGCAACTTCATAGTATGCAAAGGTGTTCAGAGTGTGCAACCTCATTTTGTCAAAGATAAAACAGTTTGATAAATGGTCTCGGTTGCATCTCGAATTCCGGCTTTTTTCGATTGCTCTGCCATATTCTTTTGTTTTTCTGCATCCTGCAAAAAGCCTTGCACCATTTCGTATAATTTCTCGGCTGACAATTCATTTTCTGTCAGCACCATTGCACCGCCTTTTTCTTCCAATGCTCTGGCGTTGTATTCCTGATGATTATGCGCAACATTGGGAGAAGGAATCAGGATTGCAGGTTTTCCGATGGCGGAAAGCTCACTGACCGTCATGGCACCGGAACGGGCAATCACCAAATCTGCCGCCGCCATACATTCTCCCATATTATATAAATACGGTTCTATCCGAACATTGTCATATTCATGGCCCTTCATTTCTTCCAGCACCTTATCATACTCTCGTTTTCCGGTTGCATATAAAATCTGGTAAGAGCCATCCTTGGCAGTATTACGAATCATTTCGCCTACCGTTTCATTCACCCGTCTTGCCCCCAGACTGCCTCCGTAGGTCAAGATTAAGGGACGTTCATCAAATTCCAATGTACGTCTTGCAGAGTCGCGTTCATAAGTAAACAAATCAGGTGAAATGGGATTCCCTGTCAGAATCAGGTTCCCCTTCATGTATTGATCGGTTTCGGGAAAGCTTGTCAGCACACCGTCCACCATTTTTGACAGCATTTTTACGGTTACACCGGGAATGACATTTTGCTCATGCACCAGTGTTTTGATTCCCATTTTACAAGCCGCATATAATACAGGACCACACACATAACCTCCTGTACCAATCACAATATCCGGCTTAAATTCTTTCAGGATTTTTTTCGATTGAGCATAACCTTTGAACATTTTCTTTACTGTGCCCAAGGTTTGCAAGGATAATTTTCTGCGGAACCCTTCCACCTCAATAAAGGTGATTTCAAAGCCTGCTTTCGGGATTAACTCTCCCTCCAGACCCTTATGAGTTCCTACAAATAAAATTTCTGTATCAGGTTGTTTTTCTTTCAAATAACGAGCAATGGCAATTCCGGGATTGATATGTCCTCCCGTACCGCCTCCGGACAGTAATACCTTCATATTTTTCCTCCATTACTTTCTGCATTGCCGCGAAATATTCAATAAAATTCCCATTCCCCACAGCAGGAATACCAACGAGGATCCACCTGCACTAAAGAAGGGAAGCTGCATCCCTGTAACCGGCATACTTGCTGTTACAACCGCCACATTGATAATGACCTGAACCGCTACCAGACAGGAAAAACCAAATGCCAACAAGGACCCTAATTTATCCGGTGCATTCAAAGCAATTTTAATTCCTCTCCACACCAAAAGCGCAAACAAAGCAAGCACCAAAATCGCACCAAGCCATCCCAGTTCCTCGCAAATAATTGAGAAAATAAAGTCATTCTGAGGTTCCGGAATGTACAGATATTTTTGACGACTTCGTCCTAAACCAACACCAAACAAACCGCCCGAACCAATGGCATACAAGCTTTGCACAATCTGCCAGCCTTCATCCATTTTATGAGCAAAGGGATCCCAAAAGGTGGTAATACGCTCCAATCGGTAAGGCTCCTGAATAATCGCAACAATTGCCAAAACCACAGCACATGCAAAAGCCACACCAAAGTGGGCAAGCTTTGCTCCTCCTACAAGCAGCAACAACATGCTCACACCAATCAGCACAACCGTACCGCTCAAATGCTTCTCTGCCAATACCAACAAGCAAATCAGACCAATCACCCCAAGATAGGGCAGCAATGTTTTTGCATTGTTGAAGGCTCCTTCTTTTTCGGTGGAAATTCGATAAGATAAAAACAAAATCAATACAATTTTAGCAAATTCCGAAGGCTGAATACTGGCACCGCCAAAGCCCAACCACCGTTTTGCACCGTTTACTTCTGTTCCGATAACTAAAACCAACAACAACAAAACAAACGTTGCCACTAACAATACAGGAGTATGCTTTACCATCTTATGATAGTCATATCTTGAAAAAAACACCATAGCCGCAAAGCCAAGAATTGCCCATCTACCCTGCGATAAAAGATAATGATAGCTGTTTCCGTACTCATAAAAAGCATTGATAGAACTTGCGCTGAACACCATAATCAACCCAAAGGACAACAACACAACCAGCAGAGTAAACAACACCACATCCATCTGCCCTTGGGATTTTTTTCCGGGCAAAACAGAAACCTTGGTACCGGAAACAGACCTGCCCTTTGAAGCAGATGTTTTTCGTCTGAGAAGCTGTGTTTTCCGTTTCCGGGTCATAATTTTCGTCCTTTCTTAAATTGCAAACAAGGCAACAAGGCAAAGCAATGCCGTTACAATACAAAACACCGTTACAATTTTTTTCTCACTCCAGCCACACATTTCGAAATGATGATGAATGGGAGACATTTTGAAAATCCGCTTTTTTGTCAGCTTAAAAGAAGCGACCTGCAAAATAACGGACAGAGTTTCCATAAAATAAACAAATCCAATCAGCAAAAGCAGTAATGGTTGACGGAGAAGCACCGCG
>SVJP01000128.1 GCA_015068925.1 Oscillospiraceae bacterium | reverse complement strand
TGTGAAGATATCCTCTGTCCTGACATGTTGTACAGGTATAAATCGTATCTAAATAATCCTCCGAATATCCGTTTTCCCTTAACAATTTCTTCTTTTCCTGCTGAAGGGACCTGATTTTATGATTGTGTTGTTCTGCAAGCTCTCTGTTTTCAAACAATTGAGCAGTCAACTGAGAATAGGTACGGTAGGTTTCTTCTTCCAATTCTTTTAAACGGGGAATTTTTGCATACAGCATTTGAATTCGATTCTGCCGTTCTTCTTCATTCTTTTTTCGTATATCGCGGTATTCCGCTTCTACTTTTTGATGAATGGATTCCATAATATTACTCCTTTTATGGTGGAAAATCTTCGATTTTTATTGATTTTATTTTTCCGTAGGAAAAATTTCCACAATGCATCGCAAGATGCAATTCATGAAACCGCAGGTTTCAATTCATGTACCAAAAATACAATTCATTATAAAAAAAGAAACGTCACGGTTCAAGTCTCACTGCTCGGGGGATAGGCTTTTGTTTCGTCCAGCCTCCACCCCCTCACGGTCACTCGACTAAGCGGTTCGTCGGTTCCCAAACAGAAAATAAAAACCGATTTTCCTGGTTTGAAAACCTTACTCACTGCTTACTCTCACTGCTCGGGGGATAGGCTTTTGTTTTTCATCCTTCGTTCTTGCATCTCCAAAGCCAACAGGTCATCCTCTGTCATCACCGCTTTTTGATTAAAATTGGTTTTGACTGTTTTTTTCTCTCCTTTAGATGCCCGATATTGTTCTCTTGCCTGTTCCACCCCTTTGGGGGAAGAAATCCCTTCCCGATGCCAACTGGTCAAAATTTTATTCATATAAGGCATACTGACCTGTCCCGTGTTCATCACCGTCTGCTCATAAGCCAATTGAAGCATTTCGGTTGAGAAACGCATTTGCTCTGTCCAGGAATCAATATATTTCTTTTCTGTTTGACTCAAGGTTCTGCCTGAAATTCCCGCCATTCTCTGAAATGCAGCATATTGTTTTTTCTGTTCTTCTTCACGGCGGCAATATTCCTCGACCTGCTCCGTGGTACGAAGCCCTTGCTCCACCCAACGGATGGCGGTGCTTTCTATGTATCTCATATTCAACTTTTCTTTTTCGCTGCAGTATTCAAACAGCATAACAATCACTTCTACAGGAAGCTTGAGCCAATCATATAAAGAAAACAAAATATTCACATCTGCAGGAGGGATGATATTGCCCAATTTCTGTTGTGCAAAACTGTACAGAAATTTCAATTCCTGATTGTTTTCCATTGCCTGAACCATTTCCTGTTCGCTATATTTCTTTTTTCCGCTACTCTTTTTTTCTTCTGCCGGTTTTGGCATCGGCTTTTGAGCAGGATGGAATGCTACTTCACCGTTTTCCAAAGAAACGACACCCTGTTTTTCCCAATATCGCCATGCTTTCAGCACATCCGATTCCAAAATGCCCAATGCTTCCGCAATGCCTTCATCCGTTAATTCCGCTCCGTCATAACGCATAGCATACAAATATACTTTTACAAACGTGCCATTCGCATTACACATATATTGATCAATAAATTCATAAGGTACTGCTACATACCCTCCGTGTTTCATCATTCGCTTCGCCATTGTTTTTCCTCGCCTTTTTTATTCTCTTTCTATCATATCATAAAATCAAAAGAATTGCAATCCATTTTTAAAAAGGGAAGATAAAAATTTATTTTATTTTTGAAAAATAAAATCCCTTGACAAAAATATGGCTTATGTTATAATAGAGTCAGGTGAGAAACATGATTATCAATTACGATATGCAAAAACTGAATCAGACATTACAGGATTTTTATAATGCCACGGGAATCAACATGGATTTGCTGAAGGCAGATTTTTCTTATGCGGGAAATCGGAGTCATTGGGAAAATACTCACTATTGCAAAGCAATTCAGCAGACAGAAGCAGGGAAAAAGCTGTGTCTCCAATCTGATCAATGCTTACTCCGGGCTTGTCAGAAAAGCAAAAAAGGGGAATTTCATATTTGCCATGCAGGGTTAATTGATGTGGGCCTTCCGATTTTGTATGATGATATGATTATCGGTTATCTGATTTTCGGACAAATGAAAACCAAGCAGGACTTCTCTCGGTTAAAACCCGATTTGGAAAAGCTGGGACTGCATATTCGTAAAATGGAAGAGTATTATCAGGAAATTCCCATGTTTGACTCGGATAAAATTCAAAGTGTTTCCAACATTGCGGAAATGCTTGTGAAATATATTCTACTGGAAAATATGCTAAAGCCCGACTTTGATCAAAAAATGCAAAGCGCCGTCGCTTTTATTGAACAGAACCTGGATCAACCCCTTTCCATTCGTGCCATATCCAAGGAAATCGGTATTTCAAAAAGTGTGCTGTATGAACGGTTTCACTCCTGTTTTCAATGTACCGTCAGCGAATATATCAATTGGAAGCGAGTGGAAAAATCTATTGAATTGTTAACAAAAACGGACTTGTCCATTGAAGAAATTTCTCAGAAAACAGGATTTTCCAGTGCTGCTTACTACAGTAAAATATTTAAAAAAGTCAAGCATACTACACCCCTAAAATATCGAAAGGAAAGGGTTACCGCTACTTTGCGGTAACCCTCTGACCGTCGAAAAAGTCGGTCTACCGCAAGCACACAAAAGGAAAAAAGATTGAATTATGGATGTTTCATCTATAATAAAACCGTAAAAAACCGCCTGGAAAATATTGAATTTCCCAGACGGTTACTTGCTTTTTGCCAAAATGAACACTTGCCGTACCCACGTACTGTCTGCGATTCATTTTGACAAAATATCCCTTCCTTTTTCTTGGTCTGCCAGCCTGTCGATAGGTTTATCGACAGGCTGAAGCCGTCCGATTGTGGACGGCTTCATTTTTATCGGAGGTTTTTCTATGATACGCACATTAATCCTTCAATCCAATCAACAGTTTGATTTTTCTCCGGTTGAATTTGGTCAGCAGGATTGCAAGCCTTGTCATTCTTACGGTCCCCACATTCGAAATCATTATCTGATTCATTATGTTTGTTCGGGCATGGGGACATTTGAATCTCCACGCGGAAAATACACCGTTACACAGGGAAAAGCGTTTTTGATTCGACCGGGCGAGGTTTGTAAATACACGGCAGATGAAAAACAACCTTGGCAATATATCTGGATTGGTTTTGTGGGTAATATGGCGTCCTCTTTTGACCATATTTCAGATGTATTTGAAGCAGATGGATTGATTTTTGAAGAAATGGAAGGAGTCTTTCGTTACTCCTCCTGTCAATCCGCTTATCTTTCCGCTTGCTTATTGAAGCTGTATTGCAGCTTGTTTGACCAAAAAGAAAGACCTGATTACATCAATCAGGTCATCGGATATCTGAATATTCATTATTCCGAAAACGTAAAAATTGGAAAAATTGCAAACCAATTGGGGATTGACCGAAAGTATCTTTCCCGAATCTTCAAACAAAAAACAGGCAATACCATGCAACAATTTTTGATTCAAAAACGAGTTTCCGAAGGAAAAAAGCTGTTGGCAAGCGGTTTTCATGTGGAAGAAACCGCTCTCATGGTAGGCTATGGCGACAGTTTTTCTTTTTCAAAAGCCTTCAAAAAAATATGTGGTATGTCTCCCAAAGTCTATCAGTCAAAAATGGGACGTCGCATAGGTTCATAAATTCTCAAACTTCCTGTAACATGTTCAAACAGGAAGTATTTTTCTTGTTCCACGTACTTCCAGCTCACAAAATCCTTTTGAAAACATCCGTCTCCGATATGGTTCAAGCAAGCACCGATTTCTTCTCCCGGATATTCGGGATAATACCGCACCGTGGCATCCTTTAAGTTTGACAATTCAATGACTCTGCGATATTGCATACTGCCCGGCGCCACCTCTCTTGCCCGCACTCTTCCCCTTTGTTGTGTGACAAAGGCCCTGCATTCTCTCCGTTCCGCACGGGGGAAATGATAAGATGCTTCAGTTCCGTCAACAATGGTATCATATCCCATCAATACAGGAGCACCCTGGGGCATACTGAGAATGGTTTTTACTGTTGTAGCAGGAGAATAGATTGCATAGAAAAATCCGTTTTTATATCTCGAAACCGTCATAACAGGCGGCATTTCGTCCGTCTCCTTTTCATATCGAACCCCCATTCCGAATTCACTCAGCAATACATTCATCAAGGTTTCTCCAATGAAATACTTTGCAGGGTCCTGTGGAGTTAACAGTCTTCTTCCCACCGTTTCGCAAGAGCAAATCCCTCTCGTCCACACAACAGTTCCTTTTTTGGAAGCAAGCACCATACCCTCTGTTTCTGCCAATATGTCGCAGTCCTTCCCATAGGTGTTAATTCCTCCTGCACAGAACAATGCTCCTACCTTTACGATTCCCTTTGCTTCTCCCTTCAGAGTCATAGGCATTTCGCCAAAACGAACCTCATCGGTTCTCTCAATTCCAAGCAAATGTAAAAAGGCTTCGGATGCATGATTCACACCACCGTAAACCAGCAATTTTCCACCGCCGTTTACATAATCAATCAACCTCTGTTCCAAGCCAGATTCCGCCTTGGGAACAACAGAAACCAGCACACTGCGGTCAAATAATTTGTTGTCCGTTTCCATAAAATTAGCATCGGAAATCACTGCAGATAAAGGAAACCCTTGATTGATGGCACCGCGAATGAACCAATCCTCCGAATACATCCGATTTAATTCTTCATCCATTTTGGCATTGGAATACTGTTCAAAAGGATAAATCCAAACCACGGGCGGAATCCCGTCGGGCGCCTCCTTCACCGCTTTGATTAAATGAGGCAACGGCTCTGTCACGCAGCTTTGGGGCATATCACCCCAGGAATTGTCAATGCTCAACAGATTCAGATAATTTGCCGCCTGCACCTCTCCACCCTTTTCAATCCGAGCCAAAGACATGGGAAGATAAATATCATGGGGCTGACCTTCATAACGGTCGTACCAGGGAGAATTCATCCACCATGGGTCATGAATATAATAGCGGAACATGAAATCACGATTAGGCACCGCTGCAATTCTGGACAGATGCCCCATCAATTCCAACCCGAAATCAAAGTTGATTGCCGCCCAGGGTGAATTGGGAGGCGGTAACATGCTGATGTTTTCGTAAATGGTCTTTAAGGGCACTCCTTCCGTGGCAAAATCAATGCCCATGGAAAGATTGGTTCCTCTGGTTTCTACAGGGAAATGACATTCTGCCGTAAACAATTCCCAAAAATCCAAAACACATTGCTTGACCTCCTCCAGATTTGCAATATCAAAGGTGGTTCCGTCAAACAAGGCTCCCGTTGCAGACCAGGTATCCCGTCCGAAGCCAAGTCCGTTGGACAGCCAGATATAATCAAACCCTAAATCGGTGAGAAAATGCTCGCATTGCCGACCCAAAAAAGTACCGAAGGGCAACCCTTCCGGTATTCCGTCAGGAAAGCCTGCATAGGATTCAGAATCTGCATGCAAGGTGGTATAAGAACAAACAAAGGAACCTGTTCCCATCTCTTTACTGGTACAAATTTCGTTGTGCCTTTCGTACTTAAAGCTTGATTTTGCAAATTCGG
>SVJP01000127.1 GCA_015068925.1 Oscillospiraceae bacterium | reverse complement strand
GCAAACGTTATTAGAAAGTGAAGATACTTCCGTCGTCACTCCCGATGCATCTGTTTTATTACTTACCGCATACACCTGACATCTCATTTCCTTTTCTGAATCTGCTTCGGTGCATACATATTCTTCGGAGGTTGCACCCTCAATATCTGTCCATTCTCCATCAACCTTTCTCTGCCATTGGTATTTGGCAGAAGGTGTGGCATAAGCATTCACATCATAAATTTCTGCATCAGCAGTCAGGTTTGCTTCTTCCTGAGTAATTTTTGCACCGTAAGCAACAGGATAAACCGCAGACAGAGGTGCTGTTGCAGGTACTCTGATAACGATATTATCATCAAAAAGGAGAGTAGCATCCACGGTATATACAGGTTTTCCGCTTGAATCAAGGGAACTTTCCTTAATTTTGGTTCTGCCTCCTGTCGTAAGTCCGGCATTGTCTGATACCATCACTTGATTTACCAATACAGATTGAGATTTATTTAAAGGTGTTTTGCAATACATGGTAAAACGAACCGGTGTCCATTCTGATACGGTAACAGGAATCAGTTTCGTAACAGGAAATTTCTGATTCCACATTTCATCGGTTCCGCCATGCCATCCACCTACAACTTTTGCGGTGACATCTGCATCCAGTTTCTCTATTAAAGAAGTATTTGCTGGATACTGAGAAGCAAAATAATCACTGATTTCAACAATACCGGTCAATTTATCTGCAGTATTCATTCTGTTTCGTACATAAACAGTTTTCGTATTGCTGTCATCAGTCAGCTTTGCCATCACAGAAGCAAATACGATATCTCCTGCATAAATTGTTTCCTTTCCGCTATGCAACGATACAAAATTAAGAAAATAACCGTCAACCAAGATGCCGTTCATAGGTACTACTGCTGCTGAAGAAGTGTCAATCCCCATGGAATTTGCACCGTCGGCAGATGCTGATTCTGCTTTCGTGGTAAAGGTCCAATTACCGCGATAGCCATTTCCTGCATTCAAAGTCGCAGATTTTGCTGAACCGGCAATGATAGAAGAACTGTTACCGCTCTCAAAGGATTCGGCAAGCAAAACCTGACCGGGAACCTCATCTGCAAATGAGAGTAATCCCCATGACAATATCATTGCCATCATTAATAATACTGCTATTATTTTTTTCATTTTGTTCATTTCCTTTCTGTACAAAAATTTTTTTCATCCTTACCGTATGCATGATAAGGTGCTTAAAACGGCAGTTGCATTTTTAACCTCCTTTCAAAATATGCCGTATTGCTATTTTTTGAATTTCTGATGTCAATTTTCTTTTGAAACATTAAAAGTTATTTTTAACAATTTCAAAAATTCTCTGATAAATGCGGGCAAATCCTCGGGACGTCTTGATGTCACCAAACAACCGCTTACGACCACTTCCGAATCTTCATACAAAGCTCCTGCATTGATTAAGTCATCTTTTATCCCCGGATAACATGTTGCATTTTTATTTTTCATAATGTTTGCAGAGATAAGCACTTGCTGACCATGACAGATTGCCCCGATCGGTTTATTCATTTCATAAAAATCCTTTACAATCCGAATCACATCACTATTTTGACGCAATTTTTCAGGTGCCATTCCACCCGGCAATAATAATCCGTCATACAGATCGCTCACCACTTCTTTTACCGAAATATTTGCTTCAACGACAAAATGATATTTTGCCTTAATTAATGTTTTTTCAAAAGAAGCAATGTCAACATGGTACCCTTCCTCCAACATTCGGTAATAAGGATACATCAGTTCCGAATCATCACACATATCTGCTGTTATAATCAATATCCTTTTCATTCTTTACACTGCCTTTCTGTATAAGCCTTTAACCCATATAAAGCACAGGAAGAAGAATCTTTGACAAACAAATATGGAATATCTGTTTCTTTTTCAAAGCCTTCTCTTATTAAATCAAAACTTTTTGAAATCTGACCGCCGATAACAATTTGATTAAATCGATCCTCTTGTCGTTTGTATTCCATACATCTTCCCAGTTGTTTACCAAACCCTTTGAAAATATCGAGAATCTCATCATTTCCTTTTCGTGCAAACACCGACATTTCTTTAATATTATTGAAAAAACAGCCTTTTTCTCTCGCTTTTGTCAACAATGCATTTGTAGATACATAATCTTCTACAATTCCATCACAAAATCTCATATTCCATAACGGATGCTTCGGTGTTCCTTGCTCATTCAACTGCACAACACCTTTCACAACATTTACATAACCGATACCCGTTCCTAACATGACACAAGAAAATGCATCTTGAATCAGTTCCGGCTTTTCAACCATCACACCAAATGCAAAAGCAGTTGAATCGTGCACAAAACTCACTGATACATTTTGAAATTTTTCTTCCAGTATTTTTTTCAGACCGACTCCATATAATGAAAGCAATTTATGCTTCATATTACTTGTGCCTGTTTGGAAGTCAAATGGTCCCGGAACAGAAATCGCAATCACATCAGCTTTATAACATTCCAAAAAACGATATAAACTTGTTTGCACATTCTCTTGACCATCCTTGTCATAGACAGAAAACTGACCAAACTCCTCGTTATGTCCAAAAAACAAACCGTATTTCACAGCTGTTCCACCAATATCTAACGCTATCACATTCATACTTTTAAATGGGTCTTATGAACTGTTACCACACCCACTCCTAAATTTATCACTCTGTATTTTCCGAAATGAGCCGGTACTACAATAATATCAAGAGAATTCATTTCATAATACAACTCAGGATGCTCCACAGACTCAACACGAATTTTTTCTCCATCAACCAATGCAAGAACATGAAATAATCCGTTCGTATCATCCTCCATCTCTTTCTCAAAAATCAAATTTCTTAAAGAGAAATACAGCAAATCGTGTTCTCCGACTACAATCTCTTTTCCGGATGCATCCTCTCTTAAAACATAACCGTGATTGACGAGATTTTCATTGACCCAGCTTGCATCTCTTTCGGTTCGCAAAACATCCTTGCCCATCTTCATATGAATAGGACGAGGAACTCCTGTAATCGGATCGGTTCTTTGATAATCATACAATTTATAAGTATAGGAACCTACTGTCAAACTACCTATTTCAAGGATTACCTGATTTCTTCCCGATGCATGGATTGTTCCTGCAGGAATCATCACCTGTGTACCCGGAACAGAATCTACAGCATGAATATATTTTTCATAATCTATCATTTCATGAGTTTTTTGTGCTCTGTCAGCAAGCTCTAAAAATTCTCGTCCGCTGTTTTTTTCTTCAAACCCCAAAAATGTTTTTGCTTGATGCCCTGCTCTTACAACATAGTAGCTTTCATCCTGACGTCCGAATTCATCATGGTTGGTTACTACATATTTTTCATCGGGATGGCATTGAATCGACATATTACCGGAAGAATGAAAGGTATCGTCATAATTAAATCTGATAGGAAAATATCCGCCAAATTCGGTACATGCTTTATTGCCCAAAAGCTTTTCGCCCATTGCCTGAACAAAGGTAAAAAAGGGCACCTCAAATTCACCGTTTTCAAGTTCTGCCACCAAAGATACTTCAAGAGGAATCATATCGAATACCCATGCACAGTTTCGCATTTCTTTCGGAAGATTTCTTAATTTGTGGATATAATATCCTCCCCAAACACCTTCAAGATACACCGGACGGCATCTGATGGGCCTGCTGTTTAACTCATCAAACAATTCCATAAGAGCATCAAAGGGAAGCATACTCATGGTAACAGGTTCGTCAGCAGTAATATAATAATCAATCTTTTGATTTTTTATCATATTCCATCGTTGTTCCATAGCCGTTTCAAAATCTACATAATAATTTCTTCTCATCATCAAAGAATATGGCAATTCTTCCGTCATTCCAATATTTCTGTTTTTCCCGTTTTTACAATTCAATACTGCGGTGCGGGGAGTAACATCAATCCATACTCTCAAGTCAAATTCATCCTGCAATGTTTCAGACAAAGAACCCTTTCCATATACAATCATCTTTTTTCCGTTTTTAAGATAACTCTTTAATTGTGCCACTTTTTTGGAATCCTGAAGGCCCTGATAGCCGTCTCTGTATCTTCTGCCGTACAACAAGACAGGATCTACTGTTCGATCTTCCGGTAAATAAGCTTTTACCTTTGCCGTGATCACCTCTGAAGGCAACAGAACGGAGGATGCATCAATAAATTCTACATTCTTATCTGCCAATCGTTGCTTCAAAATATTAATGAGTGGTTCATACTCTGCTCCGGGATAAGCATCAATTCCAATTGTATCAGCAGTTTCCAGGAAATCTGCAATTTTTTTTGCAACATTTTGGATTCCCTTGACCAATCCTTTCTGTACAGATTCCGGAACATTAATCTTATTGACGGCACCGGGATCTGCATAAGGAAATGGATGAAACATAAAACTCATAAAAAACCCTCCAAATAAAATGATAATCAAAAGTAATATTCAAATCACTCTTTATATCATTATATCATCTTAGAAAGATGATATATAGCAAAAATATCAACTTTTTATATAATAATATTGACCTGCACGCTTTTTTGTGTTATAATAACCAAACGGAGGGGATTGCAATATGGAATATATTTTTCATCCAACAATTCTGGAAAGCAGATATTATGTTGTACCAAACCGTTTTGTTTCACCGGCGAGAATCGTCAAAGACTATGAATTTGATTTTTACATTGACGGAGAAAGAGAAATGTGGATTGATGATGTTTATTATACAATCAATGCCGGTTCGCTTATCATACGGACTCCGGGGCAAAAAGCATATAGTAGAGGAGATTATAATTGTTATATGCTGACCCTTGATTTTTCCAATCGTTTTTTGCCCAATTACAGCAGAAACAAATCATTGGAAATTCAGCCTCTCTATGATTCTCCTATCTGGAAGATGCTTCCCACTGTTTTTAAACCGGCACATAGTGATGATTATATTCGCATTTTTAAGAGTCTGGCAACTATCAACATGCCTGATATCAATGACCATCCCCATGCCATTGCGCTGGTAAATGAACTTTTGCATTTAATTGTTGCAGATTCTTACTATTACCATACCCCGCAAATCAATTTTTCAAAGGATGATATTGACAAGGTTTGCAACTACATCAAGTTTCATTACTCAGAAAACATAACATTGGATGAACTTGCTGACATAGCGCATATCAACAAAAACTATTTGATTCGAAAATTCAAGAAACAGTTTAACCTTTCTCCCATTTCCTATCTCATTCAATACCGATTGGATATGGCAAAAAAACTGTTGTCCAAAACTGATTTACCCATCAAGACTATCGTGTTTCAATGCGGATTTAATGATTATTCTTATTTTTGCTTTCTCTTTAAAAAAACATTTTCTATCACTCCGGCTCAATACAGAGCCTCTAAAATTATGACAGAATAAAAAAAGGTGCAGCAAATTTTGCTACACCTCAGACCGTCGAAAAAGTCGGTCTACCGCAAGCACACAAAAGGAAAAAAGAGTGAATTATGGATGTTTCATCTATAATAAAATCGTAAAAAACCGCCTGAAAAATATTGAATTTTCCAGGCGGTTGCTTGCTTTTTGCCA
>SVJP01000126.1 GCA_015068925.1 Oscillospiraceae bacterium | reverse complement strand
TAACTTTACTTTTGCGAAAGCAAAAACTTTACTGCTTATAGTAACTTCACTTTGAACATTGGTTCAAAACTTCACAAAATCGGTGGCATCTAAACCTTATGTGTCGCATTGTCAAATAATGTTGAAAGGGAATAGTATCATGTTGTCATTTGTATTTTACGCTTTCGCATGTAAAGAAATTGAGAAAATTGTAAAACCGCTGGGGTTTAAAAAATATAATCGATTTTTTTATCGAATTACAGATGATGGAGTGGTTCAGCAATTTTGTCTTTTGTGTTTGCGTGGTGAATTTACAATTCGATTTCGATTGAATTCTGTTTTCTGTGATAATGATAAAACTAACGAGGGTGCGGAAATACACCAAATTATTGACGGTACAAATAAATGGCTTGGTGAAAATGTTGCCATGAGTATTATCAATGGTATGACTGTTTATCATCATAAACAGGTTTCGTATGAAGAAGCAGTCGGGATATGCAAGGATGCTTTGCATAAATACCTGTTACCTTATTTTGGTAAAACACAGGATATCAAAAATGCACATAAGTTTATGCTTGAAAATGATAGTCCGGTAAAAGTAGGTACAAAAAGTTTTGATGCACGAGAAATAGGTTTTTATTTATTAGAAGAAAACTATGGAAAAGTAAAAGAAGTTTTAGAGTACTATATAGAAAACAAAGATAAATGGAACAAAAGATGGTGGAAAGAAAAAGAAACTGAATATCGGGAATTGTATGATGCAATTAAAAATAATGATATTAATTATATTCAAAAATATAAAAAAGAGAAAAAGAGAAAAACTTGCTCTGAATTCAGAGTTTAAATTGGTGTCAAATTGATAAAATTTAAAACGCCAATCAATAAAATTTACATATGCTATCAGGAGCGAGAAAATTCCGTATTCTTGTGGATTCTAAGGAAAAGTGTTCGGGGAAATACAGGGATCATTGCTGAGTGGTTTCCCGAAAAAACTGTGAACAATTGTATCGGCATACATGGAAAAGGAGAAAAAATGACAGGACTGAAACGATATTTAAAAGAAGAAAAAAAGGTAACCAAAATTTTATATCGCAGTATTCCTGCACCTGTTGTGACCTTGTTTGTGGTCAGCGTAATTTCCATGAATCTGTTGGCAAATAAAACTTTGTTGCAGCTTGACTGGATTGCTTTAGACGGCGGATTTTTAATTTCCTGGTTGTCCTTTATGTGCATGGATGTGGTAACCAAGCATTTTGGACCAAAGGCATCCAATAAAATTTCGGTGCTTGCGGC
This sequence comes from Oscillospiraceae bacterium, assembly GCA_015068925.1. Taxonomy (GTDB): domain Bacteria; phylum Bacillota; class Clostridia; order HGM11514; family HGM11514; genus SIG438. Next base: position 4,356 of record SVJP01000126.1, on the reverse strand, counting down.
AATGATTAATTTGCTGACTTGTTTGATTTTCTTTGTGGCAAGTAAGATTCCGTCCAATGCCAATGATTATACCGCATTTAACAATATTTTTGGTGGAACCTGGTTTGTGTTACTGGGCAGTACGGTTGCTTTTTTATCTTCTGCATACATCAATAATTTCTTGAATTGGTTTATCGGAAAGGCGTTTAAAAAAAATCCTGACGGTAAGCTTGCCTATGCTATGCAGACTTATCTTTCCACCTTTGTTGGACAGCTTTTGGATAATTTTATTTTTTCCGTGATTGTGTTTGTGGGGTTTGCTCCCATTTTCTGGGATGGATTTCATTGGACGGTGTTGCAATGCTTTACCTGTGCATTGACAGGTGCGGTGGCAGAGTTGATGATGGAAATTTTGTTTTCTCCTTTCGGCTACCGAATTGTTGCCGATTGGAAGAAAAATAATGTAGGAAAAGACTATTTAGATTATATTGCAAAAGGACGGAATTTACGATGAAAATTTTGATTACAGGAACTGTTCAAGGGATTGGAAAAGCCATTGCGGAAAAATTTTTGGAAGAAGGGCATCAGGTCATCGGGATTGACCGAAGGGAAAAAAGTATTTTTCATTCCTGTTATTCTCATTATGTTTTCGATGTTCGTGAGTATGAAACATTACCTGAATTTGATGAAGTGAATGTGTTAATCAACAATGCAGGAACCCAGAACGAAGCGGATATTGATATTAATTTAAAAGCATTGATTGGTATGACGGAACGGTACGGAGTGCAACCCAACATCAAATCAATTCTCAATATCGGTTCTGCAAGCGGTCATACAGGCTCTGAATTTCCTGAATATTGTGCAAGTAAGGGTGGTGTGATGGCATATACCAAAAATGTAGCAATCCGCGTGGCGCAATTTGGAGCAACCTGCAACAGTCTTGATCCGGGCGGTGTGCTGACCCCTTTGAATGACTGTGTTGTCAACGATTCGGAATTGTGGTCGCAAATTATGGAGGAAACCCCTTTAAAAAAATGGGCAACGGCTGAGGAAATTGCACAATGGGCGTATTTTCTTACGGTAACCAACACCTTTTGCACGGGGCAAAATATTCTGGTGGACGGTGGAGAATCCATTAATTACAAATTTGTCTGGAAAGAGTAAGGAGAGAAATGTATGTTAAAGGAATTATTAAAAGAAAAAAATCTTCCTCCCTTCTTGTCGAGGGAAGAAATGTTAGAGATTCTGCAACGGGAGGAATACGGATATCTTCCGCCAAAACCGGAACGAATCAGTTGGACGGAAACAGAACAATTTATTCCCAATTTTTGTGCAGGAAGAGCCATCTCCAAAAAGGTAGAAATCACTTCTTGTATCAATGGAAAAACATTTGCCTTTCCTGCTTATGTGACCATTCCCAAAAAAGAGGGCAAGCATCCCTTCTTTATTTGTATTAACTTCCGCGACAATGTTCCTGACCGTTGCCTTCCGTCTGAAGAATTGAATGATTACGGATTTGCGGTGTTGTCATTTTGCTATCAGGATGTAACAACGGACAACGGAGATTTTACCAACGGTCTTGCAGGAGTTCTTTATGAAAATGGAAAACGAGAGGAAACGTCTGCAGGGAAAATTGCCATGTGGGCATGGGCGGCACAGAGAGTGATGGATTATGCCCAAAGTCTGGATAATCTTGACCAAAGCCGTGCTTTTGTTTGCGGACATTCCCGGCTTGGAAAAACAGCTTTGCTGACAGCGGCAACAGATGAACGGTTTACCCTTGGATTTTCCAATGATTCCGGTTGCAGCGGTGCGGCAATCAGCAGAGGTAAGGTGGGGGAATCAATTGATTTTATCTGTGAGAAATTCCCCTTTTGGTTCTGTGAAAATTATCAGCAGTACAGAAAACGAGAAACTGACATGCCCTTTGACCAGCATTATTTAGCGGCTTCGATTGCACCAAGAGCTGTTTATATTGCAAGTGCTGAAGAAGATACCTGGGCAGACCCCAATCATGAAATGCTTACCTGTGTTGCAATTAGCGAAGTATATGAAGCAATGGGGAAAAAGGGGTTGATTTGCGAAGACAGACTTCCAAAAGCAGGAGATGAATTTCATGAAGGCTGTGTGGGATATCATTTGCGGTCAGGTTGTCACTATTTCAGTCGCGAGGATTGGTTAAAAGTAATCAAATTTATTCATAAACATTTTTAAAAAGGAGTCAAAAACAATGTACAGAATTTATGTTATTTTCAAAAGCTTTCCCGGAAAGAGAGAAGCCTTTATTGAAAAGGCAAAGGAAGAAGGAATTGTGGATATGGTAAGAGCAGAGAATGGTTGTATCTGTTATGACTATTATTATTCCGAAAAAGACCCTGATGAAATTTTGCTCATTGAAGCATGGGAATCAAAGCAACATCAACAAATTCATATTGAACAACCTCATATGGCACGGCTTCGTGAAATCAAAGAAGACTATATTGTATCAACTACTCTTGGAGAATTTATGTTAACAGAATAGTGAGGGAAAAGGATGTTACAGTTAGCACAGGTATCAAGCCTGGAAAAAGTATTTTTAAATGATTCTCTGCCAAAACAGACTTTTTGTTCTGCTTCTGTTTTAACAGGAGAGGAATTTGATTATCAGGTCGCCTATTGTTCGGATGAAATGACAGATGTGTCTGTTTCGGTGGAATCAGAGCTTCCTGTGGAAGTGTTTGCAGTGGAGCATGTGCCGTCTCTTATGCCTGTGAAGGGAGAGGATGACGGAGATTATCTGACCCGTGAGGCGGGAGTGTTTCCCGATGTTCTTCGACCCATTGAAACAGCTTATGTAAGAGCCACTCCCTTTACCAATACCGTTTGGATTCATGTCAAGGCTATAAAGGCAGGAACATACCCGATTAAAGTGACTATTACAGAAAAACGGGGAAATGAGATTGTATGGGATTTTCCCCCTGCTGTTCCCAAAACCGTTACCTTTCAGCTTAAGGTGTTAAGAGCCAAATTGCCGGAACAAAAAATGGCAGTTACCCAATGGTTCCACGGGGACTGTATTGCAAGCTATTATCAGGAAAAGGCACTTTCTGAATCTCATTGGGAACATATGGAAGCGTTTATTAAAACCGCGGCAGAACATGGAATCAATATGCTTCTGACCCCTATTTTTACTCCTCCTTTGGATACGGCAATCGGAGGAGAACGTCCTACCATTCAGTTGGTGGATGTGTATGTAGAACAGGGACAGTATCGTTTTGGGTTTGAACAACTGAAACGATGGTTTTCAATTGGTAAGAAATATGGCATCAAGTATTTTGAAATGGCGCATCTGTTTACACAATGGGGCGCTGAATATACTCCGAAAATCATGGCTATGGTGGATGGAACGGAAAAACGGATTTTTGGTTGGGATGTAGAGGCGTTATCGGAACAATACCGTCAGTTTTTAGATGCTTTTTTGCCTGCTTTAACGAAAGTGCTGAAAGAAGAACAGGTGGAAGCCTATTTCCATATTTCTGACGAACCTCATCTGAAGCATCTGGACCATTACCGTCAGGTGAAGGAAATGGTTGCTCCGTATTTAAAGGATTATAAGATGATTGATGCTCTTTCAAACTATGAATTTTATCAGCAAGGCGTTGTAGAGCATCCCATTCCTTCCAGTAATCATATAACACCGTTTTTGGGAAAAGAGCATTTGTGGACCTATTATTGCACCAGTCAGTATGAAAAGGTTTCCAATCGCTTCTTTGCCATGCCTTCTTATCGGAACCGTATTATCGGCTTGCAATTTTATAAATATCAAATTGAAGGCTTCTTGCATTGGGGGTATAATTTTTATTATTCTCAATATTCTAAATATCTGATCAACCCTTATCTGAATACTGATGCAAGCCAGGGATTTCAGTCAGGAGATGCTTTTTCTGTTTATCCGGGTGATGACGGTTCTTGTTTGCCTTCTATGCGATTAAAGGTATTTTACCATGCATTGCAGGATGTGAGAGCCTTGGAACTGTTAGAAAGCCTGATTGGACGAGAAAAAGTAGTGGAACTGATTGATGAGGAAGGTGAAGTAACCTTCTTTGAATATCCGCGTTCGGCTGAATTTTTATTGTCCTTCCGAGAAAAAATCAATACATTCATTGAGAAAAATTGGAAGGAATAAAAAATTTTATAATGAATATATTAAAGAATGGATAAATCCGAAAGGAGCAATGGAAATGAAACAAAGAAAACGGATGCTTACAACAATGATTGCAGCTTTGGTGCTAACAGGTTGCGGCGGTCAGAAAATCAGTAAAATTGAAGCAGAAGAAATTGCATTGTCCCATGCAGGATTGCAGAAGGAACAGGTTACTTTTTTAAAAACCGAAAAAG
>SVJP01000125.1 GCA_015068925.1 Oscillospiraceae bacterium | reverse complement strand
CCTCTTTGGTAAAGGGAGAAAAAATTAAAACGGTTTTATTTTTTGTGATTTGCGGAAGCATTTTGGTAGGTACCAGTTATCTTCTGGACGGAAGCGGTATCAACGGGGCAGCGGCATTGTACCTTGGTGCGGCGCAAGCACTCATAAACTATTTCTTTGATGTGAAGAAAAAACCCATTCCCCGGTGGTTGATTGCTCTTTATGCAGTTGCCATTGTTGTGTTGAATATCTGGGTAGCAGGACAGGTAACAGGGTTGGGACTGCTTGTGATTGTGGCTTCCCTGACCTTTATCTTTTGTATTGGGCAAACAGACGGAACGGGATATCGGCTTTGGATGATTGTAAATTTGTCTCTTTGGTGCTTGTATGATGTGTTGGCGCAGGCTTACAGCCCATTGCTGACCCATGGCGTTTTGTTTTTATTTAATGTGATTGGTATTTTAATTCACGACCGAAAAAAGAAGAGTTGAGAAAAGTGTTGTTTTTTTGTGTCATAAATGATATAATGAAAGAAGGAACAAAATGAATGAAGTGATATTTCCTTACGGAAAAACAAAAGTAAGGTATCAATTCGGCGAAGAACTGCAAGGAGTCCTTACTTCCTCCATAGAAGAATACTGTCCTTCCGCTTCCGAAAAAACACTTGTGGAATCGGCAATGAAAGAACCCATAGGATCTCCTGCTTTAAGAGAGCTTGCCAAGGATAAAAAAACGGTTGTCATCATTGCAAGTGACCATACCCGTCCTGTTCCCAGCAAGGTGATTATGCCCGTTATGCTTCGGGAAATTCGGGAGGGAAATCCGGATGCGGATATCACCATTTTGATTGCAACGGGTTGCCATCGGGGAACCACCAAGGAGGAGCTGATCGGCAAATTCGGAGAAGAAATCGTTGCAAATGAAAAAATTTACATTCATAATTGCGACGAACGGGAAAAACTAATCAATATTGGTACCTTGCCTTCCGGCGGAGTCTGTGAAATCAATACCATTGCATACAATGCAGATTTGTTGGTAGCAGAAGGATTTATCGAACCTCACTTTTTTGCAGGATTTTCCGGTGGCAGAAAAAGTGTATTACCCGGTATTGCAGGAAGAACTACCGTTCTTGCCAACCATTGCTCTGAATTTATCAATCATGAACATGCCAGAACGGGAATTTTAGAGCAAAATCCCATTCATCAGGATATGCTGTGGGCTGCAAAAACGGCGAAGCTTGCATTTGTGGTCAATGTGGTGTTAAATGCAGAAAAAGAGGTCATTTATGCAGTAGCGGGAGACCCTGAAAAAGCACATAAAAAAGGAACGGACTTTTTATCCTCTCTTTGCGGTTCAAGTGCCATTCCTGCAGATGTGGTCATTTCAACCAACGGGGGTTATCCCCTTGACCAGAATGTGTATCAGGCAGTAAAAGGGATGACTGCAGCAGAAGCTACGGTGAAAAAAGACGGCGTCATTATTATGCTTGCCGCATCTGGCGACGGCATTGGCGGTGATCATTTTTACCATCAGCTGGCAGATGAACCGGACATTCAAAAAACCATGGATCTTTTTTTAAAACGGAGTCGGAACGAAACAGTTCCGGATCAATGGCAGTCCCAGATTCTGATTAGAATTTTAATGCACGCAAAGGTTATTTATGTTTCGGAAATGGCGGATAATTTGGTAGAAAAGATGCACATGATTCCTGCCCATTCTCTGGACGAAGCAATACATAAGGCGAAACAGATTTTGAACAAAGAAACCTTCACCGTAACGGCAATTCCGGACGGAGTGGCTGTTATGGTCAGAAAATAAAGGAGTGATTTTATGAAGAAAACAGTTCAGGACATTTTAAACATCATCAAGGAACATGACATTAAAATGGTGGATTTCAAAATGGTGGATATTAACGGGCAATACCGTCATGTTACCATTCCTGCAAATAATTTTTCCGAAAAAACCATGAAAAACGGCATTGGCTTTGATGCATCCAATTACGGGTATGCAGTAGTGGAAAAAAGTGATATGGTATTTATTCCCGATCCCGATACAGCGGTAATTGATCCTTTTTGTCAGATTCCCACTCTGTCCATGACAGGGAATGCCATGATCATTGACAATCCCGAAAACAGACCTCTTGCTCAATATCCCCGTAATATCGTGCTTGCGGCAGAACAGTATATGAAAGATTCGGGCATTGCAGATCAAATGATTATTTTACCTGAATTTGAATTTTATCTGTTTGACCAGGTTGGCTGGGAAGTCAACCCCAATTCCATCGGCATGTCCATTGATGCCATTCAGGCACATTGGAACAGCGGAAACGAAGGTTCGGGTAATGTTGTGGCAAAGCAGAAAAATTATCATATTGCCAAACCCTTTGACGTTTCTTATGAAGCAAGAAGTGAAATGTGTATGCTGATTGAAGAGGCGGGTATTGCATTGAATTATCATCATCCTGAAGTGGGAGCAGCAGGTCAGTTTGAAATCGAGCCTGAGCTTGGAGAAATGACCAAAATGGCAGATGCCACCATGATGATTAAATATATTATTCATAATACCGCAAGAAAATACGGTTTATCTGCCACCTTTATGCCAAAGCCCGTTATGGGAGAAGCCGGAAACGGCATGCATGTGCATATGCTGTTGTTAAAGGACGGACAACCTGTATTCTCTGATGATAACGGATATTCCAACTTAAGTAAGGAAGCTCATTACTTTATCGGTGGTTTGTTAAAGCACATTGCTTCTCTTTGCGCTCTTACCAATCCCAGTACCAACTCCTTCAAACGGTTGGTGCCCGGTTTTGAAGCACCGGTAACTGTTGGATATGCTACCTCAAACCGCAGTGCAGTCATTCGGATTCCTGCTTATGCAAAGGATCCTTCCTTAAGACGGTTTGAACTGAGAAATCCCGATGCAACCTGTAATCCCTATTTCTGCTATGCGGCAATTCTGATGGCAGGTCTTGACGGTATCAAAAATAAAATTGATCCTCATGAAAACGGCTGGGGTCCTTATGATATGAATTTGTATCATTTGAGTGATGAAGAAAAGGCAAAATTAAAGCATCTGCCCACCTCTTTGGATGAGGCGCTGGATGCTTTGGAACAAGACCATGATTATCTGACAGCAGGAGGCGTATTCCCTGAAGCCCTGTTGGAAAATCTGATTCGTACCAAGAGGGAGGAATGCAAAGCCATGGCAGCCATTCCTCATCCTGCAGAATTTGATAAATATTATAATCTGTAATCACCAATCAGCATTGATTGGTTCCTTGCCGAATCAGAGCTAAAAATGCCTGAGCAGGTAAGGAAAGAGGATTGTGACGAAGATAAGCACAACCAATATGTCTTGCAGGAAGGGGCGGTGTCAGATTCATTTTTTGAACCAGCCCCTTTTGCAGGCTTTCTTTGGAAAATTCTTCTACCACACAGGATACTCCCAGATGAATGGAGGCAAACCGAAGCAACAATTCGTGTGCCGCAATTTCAATTTTGGGTTGTAACGAAATATAATGCTTTTGAAACTGTTCATCCAGAGCATGACGGGAGGTTGAATTTTTTTCCAATAAAATTAAGGGTTCTTGTGCCATCTCCTCCCAGCTGTAACTTGCTTTTTTGGGATGGTCGGGACCGCAAACGAAAATATCGTGAATTTCAAGACAGGGTTGAATACAAAGCTCCTCATCTGTTACAGGCAGGTTAACAAAGGCAAGCTCTGCCTTTCCTTCTTTGACACATTGGAGCATGTGATAGGAATAGGAATTTGCCATTTCAATATGAATGCCCGGATATGCGGCATGAAATTGTTCTAAATAAGGGAGCAAAAAATGGCCAGTAATGGTATCCCCTGCAGCAATGATTAAGGAGCCACTATCCAAATGATGCAGACGGGCAAGCAAGGTTTCGCCCTGCTCAATTGCCTGGATGGCATTTTCCACCTTTTGAAACAAAAGAAGCCCTTCTTTTGTTAAGGTAACGCCTCGCCGCGACCGCACAAACAGTTGCGCATTCAAATCCTGCTCCAGTTGACGGATGCATTGAGAAATGGCAGACTGGGAAATATATAAATGTTGTGCAGCGGTGGAAAAAGAAGAAAAACGGGCTGTTTCGTAAAAAATCCGATAATAATCAAGTTTTGTTTTCACTATAAGCACTCCTTATCACTGTTGTAAGTTTTATCTGCTTTACTAATGGCTATAATTATATTATAATAAGAGATGTAGGAAATGTCAAGAACCGGAAGGAGATTTTTTTATGGAAAGAAGAACAGGTACTGTTTCCAGAGGAATTCGTTGTCCGATTATCCGTGAAGGAGACGATATTGCAAGTATAGTTGTTGACAGTGTAACGCAGGCGGCAGAAGCGGAAGGCTTTGCTCTTCGTGACCGCGATGTAGTTGCTATTACAGAATCTGTTGTTGCCCGTGCGCAGGGAAATTATGCATCAGTCGATGCCATTGCAGCTGATGTGAAGGAAAAACTGGGCGGTGAAACTGTGGGTGTTATTTTCCCTATTTTGAGCCGTAACCGTTTTGCTATCTGTCTGCGCGGCATTGCCAAGGGTTCGAAAAAAATTGTTTTGATGTTGAACTATCCCAGCGACGAAGTGGGCAATGCTCTTGTATCTTTGGATCAGCTGGATGAAGCAGGTGTAAATCCTTATACAGACGTTTTAAGCGAAGCAAAATACAGAGAATTGTTCGGGGAAAATCCTCATCCCTTTACCGGAGTGGATTATGTGACTTATTACGGTGATTTGATTCGTTCCTGCGGTGCAGAAGCGGAAATCATTTTAGCAAACGACCCCCGTGCGATTTTACAATATACAGACAGTGTGTTAAACTGTGATATTCATACCCGTGTTCGTACCAAGCGTATCTTAAGAGATGCAGGTGCAAAGCGTGTGGTTGGTTTGGATGAAATTCTCAATCAATCGGTAAACGGCAGCGGTTTTAATGAAAAATACGGATTGTTGGGTTCCAATAAATCCACAGAAGACATGGTAAAACTGTTTCCTCAGGATTGCTTTGACTTGGTTAATACCATTCAGGAAAAGCTGCTTGCACGCACAGGAAAGCATATTGAAGTAATGGTGTACGGCGACGGTGCATTCAAAGACCCGGTAGGAAAAATCTGGGAATTGGCTGACCCTATTGTTTCCCCTGCATTTACTCCCGGTCTGGAGGGAACACCCAATGAATTAAAGTTAAAATACCTGGCAGACAATGATTTTGCCGAATTGAAGGGTGAAGAACTGAAAAAGGCTATTGAAACTGCCATCCGCAAAAAGGATGATGATTTGGTTGGCAATATGGCATCTCAGGGTACCACACCCCGTCGCCTGACTGACCTGATTGGTTCTCTCTGCGACCTGACCAGCGGCTCAGGAGACAAAGGAACCCCCGTGGTTTTGGTACAGGGCTATTTCGATAATTTAACCGACTGATGAATGATATAAAGTGATAATAAAATGATAGGAAATGACAATCTTTCAATTGGGGGATTGTCATTTTTTTGATTTTGTGGTAGAATAGATTTAACAAAGTTAAATCTATTCAGCTAAATTCGCTGACGCGAGCTAAATTGAACAAGTTCAGCTAAATTGCCTGCGGCAGCTAAATGTGCTTCGCACGCTTATGCGAATTT
>SVJP01000124.1 GCA_015068925.1 Oscillospiraceae bacterium | reverse complement strand
CGTTTACGGGTAACAAGAATAAATAGGCAAAATAAAGACAGCCGCACGTGAGCGGCTGCCTGAGATAGTAATGCGGTGTCAAACTTTCAATGCCCCTTAGAGGGGTTGAGCCTGTAAAAACCCCTTATAGGGGTTGTGCAAGCCACCAGTTTACTGGTGGTCTTGACTGTTTACGAAAATTTTTCGGAATGGGGAGAGGATATTGACAGTGAATTTTTCCTGTGCTATAATGGTTTCGAAATGACTTGCACGATACGGGAAAACTGATGAAGAAGGAGAAAAGTGTTATGGTTGAGGAGAAATTAAAAAATGCTTCGAAAACGGAATATGTGATTACGGAATTTGGTGCAAAAAGTTGTGACAAATTGCAAACAAAACCAATTCAGAATGCCATTGACCAATGCTTCTTACAAGGCGGAGGACGAGTTGTGATTCCAAGGGGTATTTATCTTACGGGAGGATTAAGGCTTCGTTCTAATGTGGTCTTGTACCTGGAATCGGGGGCTGTATTAAAGGGAAGCATCGATCCGGAAGATTATACTGGTTATTTAAAGGACGAAATAGAACCGATTGATGATTTTGATGATGAAACAATCAGCCGCTCTGTTTACCCGTTCAGCAGATGGAACAATGCAATCATCCGTGTAATTGACGCGAAAAATGTGGCAATTATCGGAGAAAAGGGGTCTTATATTGATGGGCAGAATTGTTATGACTCCCTTGGTGAAGAAGGGTACAGAGGGCCTCATGTTATTAACATCCAGCGAAGCGAGGGAGTGCTGCTTGACGGCTATTCGTTGAAGGACAGCGCCAATTGGGCTCATGCAATTTTTCAAACAAAAAATATTGTTGCTAAAAATTTGATCGTGTATGGCGGACATGACGGCTTTGATATCAGAACCTGTGATAATGTTCTGATTGAGCATTGCAATTTTTATACCGGTGATGATTGTATTGCAGGGTTTGACAATCACGATGTGGTGATTCGGGATTGTATTTTGGATTGTGCCTGCAGCGCACTCCGATTTGGCGGAAATCATGTTCTTGTAGAGAATTGTAAAAGCGTTGCTCCCTCTCGATACGGGTTTCGGGGAAGTCTTTCCGAGGAACAACGAAAGGCCCGTGCAGAAACAGATGAACATTGCAGACACAATATGCACACTCCCTTTAAATATTATTGTGATTTCCGTGCCGAAATCAGAAAAACACCGGGGGATATTATCATCAGAAACTGTGAATTTGAAAATCCGGATGCGTTCTTTCAATTGGAATTTGACGGGAAACACAAATGGTGTACCAATCGTTCCTTGTCTTCCATTCGGTTTGAACATTGTAAAGCATGGGGCGTGAGCAAGCCTATTTTGATTCACGGAGATGAAAAGGAACCCTTGGAGTTTGTCCTTGATCATGTGGAAATCACTGCCAGGAAGGGATATGAGAATGTGAATGTTTTGGAAGGGACTCATTACTCGAAGATTTCTTTTCAATCTGTAACATTAAATGGATATGAAAGTCCTTCTGCAGTGTTGAAAACCAAGGGAAGGATTGAGATAACTCAAAGCAGTGAGATTATTATCAAAGAAGAAAGAGGGGATTCAAATGATTCGTAAAATGATGGCGGAAATGACATTAAGAGAAAAAATCGGCCAGACGGGAATGCCGGGACCCGGAGTGGTGTATCACGGAATGAAGAGATGCGGGAGCTATGGGGAATATTTTAAGCAATATCCCTTTACCGGAATGTATGTGTTAAAATCCTGTATGCTGGATATTGAGGATGTTCCTTTTTCCTCTCCGGAACAAGCGGCAGGAATTTACAAAGAGGCAAGCGAGCAAGCGAAGATTCCTCTTTTGTTTTCTTGTGACAGCGAGGGTGGTGCAAACGGTTTGTTTTCGGAATTGCATGTCATTTCTTCCAATATGATGATTGGTGCAGCCCAGGCAAAGGAGTTGACCTATAAGCGGTCGTATTACTACGCAAGAGAATTGAAACGGTGCGGCGTGAACTGGTCGTTTAGTCCCGTGCTTGATTTGATTACAAATTTTTTCAGCAGCAGCGGAGTGCGTTGTATGTCTGATACTCCTGATAGAGTTATTTCCTTGGTTCCTTCCATTATCCGAGGATTTCATGATGCAGGTATTGCTGCCTGTGCCAAGCATTTTCCGGGGGGTGCCGGAAAGGAATATCGAGATGCCCATGTTTGCAATACTCGGAACACTTCCACTCTTGAGGAATGGAAAAACCGATGTGAGCCGGTATGGAAAACGGCAGTGGAAAATGGGGTAGATTCTTTTATGACTTCTCATTCTTCTTTTCCTGCAGTGGACCCTGCGGTAGCCGCAAACGGAGGTCCGATTCCCGGTAGCGCCTCCAAGAAGATATTGGATTTGTTGAGAAAGGATTTGAATTTTCAAGGGGTTGTGGTGACGGATGATTGCGGGATGAAAAGCCTGGCATCGGCATATACCCAGGAAGAAGTTTATGTAAATTGCTTCAATGCAGGAAATGATATCATCTTGTTCTGCCATGATAATTATATTGACGTAATGGAGCAAGCTGTTTTGGACGGAAGAGTTTCCGAGAAGCAGATTGATGAGTCGGTAGAACGGATTCTGAAGCTAAAGGAAAAATTGGGATTGTTTCAAGGGATACAATTAGAACCGGCTTTGACAGAAGAGGAAAACGAAGAGTTCGATCAGGTCAATTATGAAATTGCAAAAAAAGGAATTACCTTGATTACAAACCACTACCACGCCATTCCCTTTCAACCGGAGAAGGTGAAGCGTGTTGCCGTTATCAACGTTTCTCCTGATCCGCGGATGATGGTTCACATGAAGGCGATGACGGATCGTTTTTCGGAATACGGAATACAAGCGGAATTGTATGAGCGACTGAAATCAAAAGAACAACTGAAAGAAATTTCTGAAAATAATGAGATTATTATTTATTCTTGTTATTTGAGAGCCGGCTATAAGAGTTTGCCCTGGTTTTACCGTCCTGAAGATTTTGATACCTTGTTTCATGGGTTGTCCTGGGGAGCAGAAAAGTCGGTTGTGGTTTCGTTTAGCTTGCCTTCCATTTATTATAACTATTTTGAAGATACGGGAACCTATTTAAATGCGTATTCCCCTGATGCAGGAACAATGAGAGCCTTTGTTGACGGACTGTTAGGAAAATTTGAATTTACGGGAACCTCTCCGGTTGCTTTAAAGCCGGAATTCAAATAACAAGACGGTTAAAAAAGGACAAAGGAAGGGTAAGAAAATAAATAAAATGGGAAGAACCTTTTTAAGTTGGTTCTTCCCTCTTTTTGGTGCCTTTAGGCGTGGAAATAAACCCCCAGTTTTACTGGGGGAGGATAAAAAGCTTTAGCAAGAGAAAAACCTCTATGATATAATAGTAAAAGGTTTGGCGACCGCATTACTAAAAAATATCATGGGGGTTTTTAACAATGTTTAAGAAAACGAGCAATGAAATTAGGCAAACAGCACATTCAAGTTACAGGTGTCATTATCACATAGTATTTGCACCAAAGTATAGACGGAAAGAGATATATGGTCAAAAAAAGGATATAGGCGAAATTTTGAGAAAACTATGCGAACAAAAGAAAGTAGAAACCATAGAAGCAGAAGCATACAGTGACCATATACACATGTTGGTAAGTATTCCACCATATATAAGTATAGCACAGTTTATGGGATTTCTCAAGGGAAAAAGTTCGTTGATGATATTCGATAGGCATGCAAACTTAAAATACAAATATGGAAGTAGAAATTTCTGGTGTAGAGGGTACTATGTTGACACGGTTGGAAAAAATAAAAAGGTAATAGAAGAATACATCAAAAACCAGTTGGAAGAAGATTTTGCAAAAGATCAAATAAGCATAAAAGAATATGTAGACCCGTTTACGAGTAACAAGAATAAATAGACAAAATAAAGACAGCCGCGCGTAAGCGGCTGCCTGTAATTGTAATGCGGTGTCAAACTTTCAATGCCCCTTAGAGGGGTTGAGCCTGTAAAAACCCCTTATAGGGGTTGTGCAAGCCACCAGTTTACTGGTGGTCTTGACTATGATAAATAGGGACAGTATAGGGGAAGTGGGAACCAGCTTGACGCAAGGACTGCAATGGATTTATCTACGTTGATGGGAGATGCAGTTCCGAAAATAAATGGATAAACGGTGTATCCGGGGAACACGATTTGAGCAGGTTCCTCTGTTTTTTCAACAGTAACAGTGCCATCAAAATAGCTGATTTTCCACTTGCCGAAAATTTCAGAATCAATGATCATGGTACCCTCTGCCAAATAGGTATATTTGCTTTTTGCTTTCAAAAATGTGCGGACAATTTTTTCAAAATTCAAAATGAGAAAATTACCCGGTTGTACAATTTGATATCTGTCAGCAAGCTCCATGGCAGAAGTTACAAATTCATATTCAAAAGCAGGAATTCCCATAAATACCTGGTCAAGGTTGAAGCTTACAAGAAACGATTGGATTACCTGATTGAAGAGATTGGAATCTGTAAGGCATAGTTCTGTAATTTGTTTATTATTTATGCTTGCGGAAAAGGAACCGACAATTTCGTTATTTTTGTTTTTAATTACATAAGGTGTTCGCATCTGAGCGCAAAGGGCATCAATCAGGTCTTCGTTTTTTCTGAGGATTCCGCTTTTTTGATTTCTTGCAACAGACTGAATAAAGTCGATTGTATCAGAGGACTCTTCCCTTAAATCAGAAAACGAAAATTTGTTTTCAAATTGCTTTGGTTTATTAAATTGAAAAATATATTCGACACCGCAACGTTCGAACCCAAAGGTGCGATAGCGGGTTCTGTAGCCGTGAAGATATGCAACATCAAAGCCTTTTTCAGGTAATTCCTTCACAAGCTGATTCATTAAAAGCTGCATGATCCCTTGATTTCTGTAATCAGAAGAAACGGCAACATTGCCACAGGCGGCGAGATGGAGCACTTCCTCTCCCACGGAATATGTAAGTGGGTAGCTGGCAGCGGTTCCGCATATTTTTCCGTTCTCCTTCACGGCATAGTGCCAGGACATGTTTTCGTCAAGTTCTTTGAAGACGCGAGGAAAACTTTTTTTAAAATTCATTTCTCTTCCGTTGGTTTCGGAAAATACAATATTTAAAAATTCGATAATTTCGGTATAATCTGAAGAATTTAAGTGTTCAACACAATATCCCATTTTTCTATCCTTTCTTTTGTATTATTCGGTTTCCCAGGTAAGAACAACCAGTCCTCCGGAAGGAAGGGTTGCTTTGATTTTATCGTCTGCAATAAATGTAATATCGCCCTTTCCGAATTGCGCTACCTTATCTTTTTTTAAGCCGTTTTCGTCAGGACGGAAGGAGATGGTATCAGAAATTTCTGTTTCAGCAATATTGACTATGAGAAGTTTTTTTGTTGTTTCGTTTTCAAGGATACCGACACAAAGATAAGGTTCATGCAGAACGCCCAGCCAGGACATTCCGATTCCGGTACAGAATTTGTGTTCCTCTGATGCTTCCACAACAGGGGGTCTCAGAGGAGCTGCACCACGGAAAAATTCTTTGTTTTCATATTTATATTGTATCAGTGTTTTGGCAAAGTCAAGTTTTGTTTTGTTATAAACAAAATAAGAATTAATCCAGCCAAGCTGTTCGCCGTTGATGAGCCCCTGGGCAAGGTGATATTTCCAATAGGTTGTATTATCTTTCATATATCCGTTGGTGCTTCTGCCCAGAACTGCAATTTTTCCACCGTA
>SVJP01000123.1 GCA_015068925.1 Oscillospiraceae bacterium | reverse complement strand
CGGGAGCCTGTCCGCCGGAGAGAATGACACCAACCACCTGCTTTTTGGCTTCGGAGGTGTTTTGTCCCTTTTGAAAGGTGATTTCCTTTTTTCCGTAGGTGTTGGGGAACAACGCCTGAATTTTTTCGCAATCTGCCACACTCTTTGTTTCCGCACCCTCCAAAACACTGATTTCTGCAATACCGCCTCTGAGCATCTGAGGAAGCTTGGGTGAGTATTCATATCTGGCTTTTTGTAATGATGAAATTTCCATAATGATTCTCCTTTAAAAAAATATATATGTGATTATTATAACACAAAACCATAAAAAGGTAAAGACTTATTTGAAAAATATTTCATTTTTCTGTTGCCCTTTTCGTTCCTTTCTCAACAGGGAAGGAAGCTTGCCTGTTTGCTTTTTGAATATTTTGGTAAAGTAGGATACATCGTCAAATCCACATGCAGATGCAATTTCAGAAATAGCAAGGGTAGAATTCTGAAGCAGTTGGTCTGCTTCCCGACACCTAAGATACCGAAGATATTCATTGACTGTATAGCCTGTGATATTTTTAAATTCACGGCAGAAATAGTATCGGCTGAAGCCAACTGCCTCTGCAATATCATTTAAGGATAAGGTTTCACAAAAATGCTTTTTCATGTATCGAATTCCCAGCTTTACCATTTCGCTCTTTTTGTCCCCCTTGCTTTCCACGGAAAAATCCCGTTGCAACAAGGATACCAAAGCACCGATTTCCCCTTTGACCACACCTTCGTAATAGGGCTTTTGTTCCTTCATTTCCTTCACAATCTGTTCAAAGCGACGGTTAATTTCCTCGCAACAGACAAATTCACAAAACTCTTTATGTTCCACAAAGATGCCGAATTGCTCTAACATATCGGAAGAAACAATCAGGCAATAATATACCACAGATTGCCCCGATATCACTTTTGTATAATGAAGGTTTCCCGAATTCACCACCGTCAGTCCTCCCTTTTTTAAGGGAACGGAACGGGAATCAATCACCGCTTCTCCATCTCCGTGAATACAATACAGCAATTCAATATTTTCATGCCAATGGGGATATAAGCTTGTGTTAGGACCAATAAAATCCAAATGAAAAATCACGGGTAATTCTTTTTGTTGAAATTGATGTTGTTCATATTTTTCCATATTTCACCTCAAAAAAGCACAATATTACCAAAAATTGAGCACGATTTTCCTTGCATTTTTCATTATAATATATTATAATAGCTTTGTAAAGAGAATTTTTGAAAAATAATAAAATTTTATAAAACGAAAGGACGGTAAGCAAAATGAAACAATTTCCTATCGGCGTAATGATGGAATCCTTCCGTACCGATTACAAATCCGCATTGAAAACTGCGGCTGATATGGGTGCAAAGGGTGTTCAGATTTATGCAAGAGGTCAATTCGCGATGGAAGAAATCACAAAAGACAAAACCCGCGAATTGAAAGAGGTACTGGAAGGAAACGGATTGATTGTTTCTGCCGTTTGCGGTGACTTAGGTCACGGATTCGGCAACGCTGAATTAAATCCGGCTCTCATCGATACCTCTAAAAAAATCATGGAATGGGCGGCAGAGCTTGGCACCAATATTGTTACCACTCATATCGGTGTTGTTCCCGTTGACCCTTCCCATCCCCGTTACGCAATCATGCAGGAGGCGTGCGGAACTCTGTGTCGTTATGCAGACAACATGGGAGCACATTTCGCCATCGAAACAGGTCCCGAAACGGCAGAGGTACTGAAAAACTTCTTGGATTCCTTGGGCGGAAAAGGAGTTGCGGTAAACCTTGACCCTGCAAACCTTGTTATGGTAACGGGCGATGATCCTGTCAAGGCAGTACATACCTTAAAGGATTACATTGTTCACACCCATGCCAAAGACGGCGTGAAGTTGTTAGACAAAGCACCCGAAGTGATTTACGGTCTGGAAGAAGACAAGATGCTTCAAGACAGAGCATTCTTAGAAGTACCTCTTGGCGAAGGTTCTGTTGACTTCCCCAACTACTTGAAGGCACTGGAAGAAATCGGCTATAACGGATTTTTGACCATTGAACGTGAAGTAGGCGAAAATCCTCAAGCTGACATTCAAAAAGCATTTGATTTCTTAACAAATCTGATGAAATAAGAAAGGATGAAGAAAAAATGGTAAAATTAGCGATGATTGGTGCGGGCAATATTGCTCAGACCCATGTGGAGGCTTACAAGAAAAACCCTGATGTTGAAATCGTTGCAGCATGCGACCTCAACGAAGAAAAATTAAACAAATTTGCAGACAAATATGATATCAAAAACCGCTATACTTCTGTAGAAGATATGCTGGCAAATGAAAAGGATTTGGATGCAGCTGATGTTTGCGTATGGAATGTAAACCATGCTAAATGCTCTATCGCAGCATTGAATGCAGGCTTAAATGTTCTTTGTGAAAAGCCCATGGCTTACAGTGCAAAAGAAGCGGAAGATATGCTGGCAGCAGCTCAGAAAAACAACAAGCTTCTGATGATTGGTTTTGTAAAACGCTTTGGAGACGATACCAAAGTAACAAAAGATTTCATTGACAAGGGATACTTTGGGGATATTTATTATTCCAAGGCTACCTATCTCCGTCGTCACGGAAATCCGGGCGGATGGTTCTCCAACAAAGCATTGTCCGGTGGCGGACCCGTTATCGACTTGGGCGTTCACGTGATCGACCACACAAGATTTTTAATGGGCAATCCCAAGCCTGTTTCCGTTTATGCGGCAACCTTTGATATGCTGAAAAACCGTCCTCATCTGAAAACAGATGTGGGTTGGAAGCCTCTCGAAGCAAAGGCTGACGACATCTGTGACGTTGAAGATTTGGCAATTGCTATGATTCGTTATGACAATGGTGCAGTTACCTTACTTGAAACCAGTTACAGTTTGAATGATGAAGGAATTACCTCCAGCCAGTTGTTCGGTACCAAGGGCGGTGCTTCCTTGGTTGGTGACCCGAAATATTACATGGAAATGAACGATTTCATGGTTGACGTTACTCCTAAAGTAGCCAACCTGAAAGAAGGAAAAAATATGTTCCAGGCTGAAATGGATCACTTTATTGATTGTGTTGCAAACGGAACAAAATGTATTGCTCCTGCCGAAGACGGTGTTACCATCATGAAAATTCTGGATGCAATTTACGAATCTGCAAAAACAGGGCACGAAGTAATTCTGTAATTTTTTGTATCAGAAAGGATGAACCGATTATGATGAAATTAGCAGTTAGCTCTTATTCCTTTTCTCAGGCAATCAGAGCGGGAATTTTAACCCAGGAAGAAACTGTTGTCAAGGCAAAAGAAATGGGATTTGAAGGAATTGAATTTACCACTTTGTTGCCTTGTGAAAACCCCACTTTGGAACAACAGTTGGAAATGGCAAAGCGTATCCGCAAAAAAGCAGAAGAAATCGGAATCACCGTTACCAACTATGCCATTGGTGCAAGTATGTATCAGGAAACCGAAGAAGAATCTGCCGCTGAAGTGGCTCGTGTGAAGGGTCAGGTTCAAGTAGCAAAAGAACTGGGTTGCACCACCATGCGTCATGACGTTTGCAACAAACTGGGAACCAAATGCCCCTCCTTTGATTTGATGCTCCCTACTATGGTAAAAAACATCAGAGAGGTTGCTGATTTCGCCCAAGAATTAGGAATCAAAACTTGTAGCGAAAACCATGGTTTTATTTCTCAGGACAGTGACAGAATGGAACGTCTGTTCAATGCAGTAAACCACCCCAACTACGGTTTGCTGGCTGATATGGGTAATTTCTCCTGTGTGGATGAAAATCACGCAGTTGCAGTTTCCCGTGTGGCTCCTTATACCGTTTATGTTCACGCGAAGGATATGATTTTGTATAGCGGAAACGGTCAGAACCCCGGTGCAGGCTGTGGTATGAGTCGTGGCGGAAACTGGTATCGTTGCACCATTATCGGTCAGGGCAGCGTTCCCGTAAAACAATGCCTGCGTATTTTGAAACGTGCAGGATACGACGGATTTGTTTCCATTGAATTTGAAGGCTGTGAAGAATGCTTCAGTGGTATCGAAAAAGGAAAGGCAAACTTAGAACGTTACTTAAAAGAAATTGAATTGGATTTTTAATCATTTCTTGAAAAACCGTCGGTTGATTTCCGACGGTTTTTTCTTACATAATGTCACTATTTCTCACGTTGCCTTGACAAAAAAAGGAAAATATGATATACTACAAATAACATGATTTGCAAGGAGGAAACAACCATGGTAACTTACAGAAAAGCAACAAAAGAAGACGGTGAAGCGCTGATTGAATTGATTAACTATGTTTTTAGCTTTGACCATTGTCCTCATGATTTCAAGAAAAGAAACCCGGGGATGTATAACAGTGATTACCCTTTTTGGGATGACCATTATGTAGCAGAAGAAAACGGCAAACTTCTTGCAACTCTCTCCGTCACAAAAAGAGATTGGCATGGATTTTTATGCGGTCATATCGGTCAGGTTTCAGTTCACCCCTACCATCGGGGTCGTGGCTTTATGAAGGTTTTAATGAAAATGGCAAATGACGATATGGCGAAAAACGGATTTGTATTCGGCGAATTGAACGGACTTCGTCAACGGTATGAATATTTCGGATATGCCCAGGGCGGTGTGACTTACAAGCTTTTGATTACCCCCACCAATCTTCGTCACAAACCGGGAAACACAGAAGGGATAGAGCTCAAGGAAATTGGTTTTCATCAATATACTGCCATCAGAAATGGCAAGGAAATCGGAACCGTATCTGATTACGGTGCACAAACAACTTGTGCCAAAGATTTGCCTGCCGTATTGCAACTTTACTTTGATACAACGGGAAATAAGGAATTGACCATTCGGGTTAAGCCTTATGAAACAGAGCGACTTTCTGTTTTGAGTGATTTCTGCGAGAAAATCGACACTGCACACATGATGCAATATCGGGTGTTCCGTTTGCGGGATGCCATTCGCACCTGTTTGGAGCAAAGAACGGATTTGTGGGACGGCAGCGTTACCATTGCATCCGATACAGAGGCACCCTTTACCGTAACTGTTGAAAACGGAACGGTATCTGTTACAGATGCTGATACAACCGAAACAACAGATTTTATGACATTACAACGGTTATTGTTTGGTCTTGTCCCTCCTGTACTGATGCCAAAGGAGATGGCAAAAACGAACTGGTTTCCTCTTTCATTTTAATCGTAATAAAGGTCTTGCAACTTTGCGCTGCAAGACCTTTTCTTTGTTTAAGGTAATGTTACATCATAAGTCAAACTACCCTTTGCCGGATATTCCCCTGCCAGCACATCCAATGCTGCATTTACGCTATCTGCTGAAGGACCGCCTAAAATATAACGGGAAGTATGAGGTAAATTTTCTAATACAAAAGGATTTCCGAAATGTACAATGGTAGAAATCCTGTTGGTCATCTGCATGGCTTCAATCAAGGTTTCCACCCGTCTGGTCAAGTGCTCTTTTCCCGTATAGGCAAGCGCCTCGGTAAAGGTCAGGAAAATCACATCATCATAGTAAATCGAGTCGCTTAAAATACGGCAGTTCTGACTTTGATTGGGAAACTGATAAAAAGGAACCACCGTGGAATTGGGGAACAATTCCAATAATCGTTTTGTAATTTCCGCAGGATAATGCCAACCGTTGCTGAAGGTATCCACCGCAACCTGACCTTCTTTTATATTTTCCTCATTTCGGACCATTAAAGCAAAATAATATTTTCCGTCCCGTGGAAGTGAGGGCAACAAGTCTTCGTCTGTTTTTGCATAAATGCCGTCTTTACTGATGGCGCAGAACAACTTCTTTTCTTCTTCCGTCACCTCGGTGTATTTAGGTGGTTCCA
>SVJP01000122.1 GCA_015068925.1 Oscillospiraceae bacterium | reverse complement strand
CATCATTATGAATTTCAAAAATTTGTGCATTTGTTTCTCCTACTTCTATTAATGCTTTTTGATATATTTTTTCTAATTGTTCAATTGTTTTTTGTTTTGCATCTTCAAAACGTTTTATTTCGCAATGTGTGTCCTCAACGTGCGTCCTTCTGACGGAAAAATCCTGGTTTTTAAAAATACTGATGGTTCCAAAAGCGATTGCTTCGTACACACTGTTGCCTTTAAACTGTAACATCTAAACCCTCCTCAAAAATGCTCTGAGAAAAATTGTTTCATCGTTTCAGCGGCAATTTTTTCGTCAGAACCTGTTACTGTTAATTGAACTGTATCACCGCATTTGACACCTAAACCCATTAAAGCGATTAATTTTGTGATGTTTGCAGATTTTTGATTACAGGTTAAAATAATTTCACTATTGAATTCCTTTGCTTTTTTTGCTAAAATACCCGCGGGTCTGGCATGAATACCAAGCTGGTCTCTTATGGTATAAGTGAATGTTTCCATATTATTTCATCTCCTTATTTTAATTCAATCAGAGTTTTTCCTACATTTATCATATCGGACGTTGTAATGTTTAGTTCCTGATAATCATCGCTGTTACAAACAATCAACGAAGTTGTCAGGAGATATCCTGCTTTTTTAATTTCTTCCATGTTAAAGGAAAGAAGCAATTCGCCTTTCTTAACAGTTTGTCCATCCTTGACATAACTCTTAAAATGGGTTCCGTTTAATTGAACAGTATCAATCCCAACATGAATTAAAAGTTCTGCACCATTTTCATCTATTATATTAATGGCATGTTTTGTTTCAAAAACAGTTGTGATTTTCCCGTTACACGGAGCAAATAATTTGCCATCCTTTGGTTCAATTGCGATACCGTCTCCCAATATTTTTTGAGAAAAAACATCATCTTCCACATCTTCCAATTTGACAATTTTTCCGCTCATGGGAGAATAAATTACGGTAGGGGAGATAGCTGCTTTTTTACTTTCTTTTTTTTGATGGGTATTTATTGCTTTGGTAGTTGATTCAGGGTGATCAAGGTAATCTTCGAAATTGGATTTAATGACCGATACCTGTGGTCCGTAAATGATTTGAATTCCATTCCCTTTTCGAATAACACCAGAAGCACCGCTTTCTTTTAGCAAAGAATCTTGTACCAAATCAGAATTGTTGACGGTAACACGTAATCTTGTTGCACAACAATCAATATCGGAAATGTTTTCCTTTCCGCCTAATCCATTTAAAATCAACGCACTGACTCTGTCTTGATTATTTGTTGACTTTGCTTCATTTACGTCTTTTCTGGTATATAATTTTGCTTCTTCGTCATCCGCTTCCCGACCGGGAGTTTTTAAATTTAATTTTGTAATTAAATAATAAAATACAAAATAATAAATGACTGCGTATACTAAACCTACAACAACAATCCAAATCCAGTTTGTTTTTGCATTTCCTTGCAAAATTCCAAATAAAAGCAAATCAATTGCTCCACCGGAAAACGTCATTCCCACACCGACATTGAAGATATGCATCAACATAAATGAAAGACCTGCAAGTACACAATGGACACCATACATCAATGGTGCTACAAACAAAAAGGTGAATTCAAGAGGTTCGGTAATTCCTGTTATAATTGAAGTTAATGCCGCAGAAAGAAGTAATCCTTGTACTATTTTCTTCTTTTGGGGACGTGCAGCTTTATACATAGCAAATGCTGCTGCAGGCAGACCGAAAATCATAAATGGAAATTTACCTGACATGAAGCGGGTTGCCGAAACCGCAAATTGCTGTGTAGATCTTGATGCCAACTGTGCAAAGAAAATGTTTTGTGCACCTTGTACCAGATTTCCGTCAATGACCATAGAACCACCCAGTTCCGTTTGCCAGAAGGGCATATAAAACACATGGTGAAGTCCGAAGGGAATCAAGGCTCTTTCAATGATTCCGTAAATCCATGTTCCCGCATAACCGGAGTTTAGCACTAATCCACCTAATTTTGAAATTCCTAACTGCACAATGGGCCAGAGAAAAAACATTAGAATCCCGACCAAAAGATAAACCAAACTGCTGATAATCGGTACAAATCTTGTTCCTCCGAAAAAAGACAGAACCTGCGGAAGTTGAATTTTATAAAAACGGTTGTGTAATGCTGCAACGCCCAATCCAACAATAATACCTCCAAATACGCCCATTTGTAAGGTTGTAATTCCAAGGGCGGAAGTGGTTGAGTTTTCGGCCATGGCTTCAACTCCGCCTCGTGCGGAAATTAAAACACTGATTGCAGCATTCATAATTAGATAAGCAATGGCTGCAGAAAGAGCTGCAACTTCCTTTTCTTTTTTTGCCATACCGATGGCAACTCCCATCGCAAATAGTAAGGGCAGATTATCAAAAACTACGCCTCCTGTTTTACTCATAATACTGAGTATTGTATATAGAATTCCGCCTTCTGTAATAATACTTGTTAAACGATAAGTTTCCAAGGTGGTAGGATTGGTAAATGAACTTCCGATACCAAGTAACAATCCCGCAACAGGCAACAAGGCAATGGGAAGCATAAAGGAACGTCCTACACGTTGTAATACACCAAAAATTTTATCTTTCATTTTAATTCCTCCAAATCAAACAGAGATTTACTTACAGTATTGTTATTTTTTCTTTTATTTATTCTTTATTTTTAAAATAAAAACTCTACGTGATAAACACATAGAGCTTTAAGCAAATTATCTGTTTGATGGAATTGTTTCCGAAAAATGATAAGTACCCGAAGAAAGTTTTTCTGTTTTTCCGCTTTGAAAAACAAATTCTGCTGTGGTATTACATGGGACGGTAACAGTATAAAAAATAACATTATTTTCTTTTTTCCAATTCAAAGAAACTTTTCCGTATCCGGTTTCTATTGCTGTATTTGCAAAGTCGAGACGTTTGTCAGATATTGGAGCGATTTTGATTTTTTGATATCCGGGAAGAGCAGGAGTGATTCCGCCTATCACAGAATAGATCCAATAACCAATGGAACCATATGCGTAATGATTGAAGGAATTCATATCCTTGCTCCAAAAAGTACCGTCTTTACGGAGACCGTCCCAATGTTCCCAAATTGTTGTTGCCCCCATTGAAACAGAAAATAACCAGGAAGGAAATTCCTTTTGAAACAACAAGTCATAAGCAATATCATGATATCCTTGTTCTGAAAGCGTCGGGCATAAATAAGGAGTACCGACAAATCCTGTTTTTAGTTTTTTGCCGTTATCTTCTAATAATTTTTTTAATGTATTCTTTATTCTTTCCGATTTTGTTAAACCAAATTTTAAAGCTAACACATGAGCTGTTTGTGTTTGTTCGGATAAACGTCCGTTTGGAGTTACAAATTCTTGATTAAAATGATATAAGATGATTTGATACAGCTTTTTGTATTCCATTACATCATTTTCTATTCCTAATTCTTCTGCAGCTTTTATTAACAAGGAGGTGGAAAACGCGTAGAATGCAGATGCAATAAAGTCTTTTGAGGTCGCACCTTCATAACTTCCTTGCTGTGCATCTAATCCAAGCCAATCTCCGAAGTGAAATCCCGTATTCCATAAATATTCATTTTCGCCTTGCTTTCGAATATATTCTACCCAGGCTTTCATAGATGGATATTGACGTTGTAATAAGCGTTTGTCTCCGTATACCTCATATAATTCCCAGGGACACACTGTTGCAGCATCGCCCCATGCAGACGAGGTTTTTGTTTCCTGCATGGAAGGTACAAAAATTAATGTAGCTCCGTCCTTTGTTTGGTCGGCAATTAAATCAGCAAGCCATTTGCTGAAAAATCCTGATACATCCATGTTAATGGCTGCAGTTCTGCAAAAGACCTGTGCATCACCCGTCCAACCAACACGTTCATCCCGCTGGGGACAATCGGTGGGAATATCGACAAAATTTCCTTTCTGGCTCCAAAGAATATTATTGTATAATTGATTGATATCCTGGTCAGAGCATTCAAACCAACCCGTACGATCCATTTTTGTATATATGACAAGCCCGCGGAATTGCTCCAATGAAACCTTTTCCGGAAATTCGTCAATTCTGACATAACGAAATCCTTGAAAAGAAAAATGGGGATGATATGTTTGTACGCCATCTTTTAAAATATAATGAATTTGCTGTTTTGCGGTTCTTAAATTATCAATGTAAAAATTCCCATCCTTATCAAGCACTTCAGCATGGGATAACTTCACAGAGTCTCCTGCATGACCTGAAACGGTGAACTCTGCCCAACCAACCATATTTTGACCAAAATCAATGACAGTTTCTCCTTTGGGTGTTTGAAACATTGCTATTGGCTGAATTGTTTCCATTATGGTAACACCTTCACACTGTTGTGCAATAATATGACCTTTGCTCAAGGAAAGCACGGAAACACTTTCTGTTTTTTTCTTAGTCGTTTCTTCTCTGGCATCATAAATTTCGCCGTCATATAATTCGCTGAATAAAATTGGACTCGTTGTATAAGTCCAACTATTATCTGTTCCAATAATTGTTGTACCATCTTGTCCTTTCAGGAGAATTTGTGCAAGAATAGAATTTTCGGGGCATCCAAAAAAATCGGAATTTCTTTGGAAAGGATATCTTCCTTTGCACCATCCTTTTGCCAATGTAATTGAAATAGTATTAATTCCCTGTTTTAGTAAATCAGTAATACGATATGTTTGATATTGAAGCCGTTTTCTATAACTTGTTTGCCCGGGCATAAAATAATAATCACTTACTCGAATGTCGTTGACAGTAATATCATACAATCCGTATGCTGTTGCATAAATTCTCGCTTGTTCAATAGGAAAATCAATGTTGATTTCTTTTTTAAATACTGGTAAACTATCGACAGGATGGGTTACCGTAATCCATTCAGCCTGCCACGGGGCTCCCAGTAATCCGGTTTCAAAAAATGCATGATGCCATTCGGAAATATTTCCTTTGTTGTCCCAGATACGTACTTTCCAATTATAGTTTGTACATGGGGACAGGGGAGAACCATCATATTCTAAAAAGATGGATTGACCGGAGCTTACTTTTCCGCTATCCCATATATTTTCTACGCATATTTGGTAGGCAATTTGAACTACATGATTTTCGTCACTTTTTATTTTCCAACTGAATCTTGGTTTCTTTTCATCAATTCCAATCGGATTTTTCTGGTATTCTGTTTTTAAATCGTATAAAAAAATCATAATAAAACTCCTTTCAAAGTCTTGACATAATTATATCAAATGTTTTATAATAAAACTATCCCATATTTTTCTTTTTTAGGGGGTGTTTTTAACCTGATGGAATATTTAGATTATGGTATGCGATTAAAAAAAGATAAATTTACATTTTTTGTTTCATATGAAACAACCATTGACAGTCATAGTCATGATTTTTTGGAATTAGCATATGTAGCAAGAGGAAAAATTGAACATCAATTTCATGATACCACTACTGTTTTGCAACAAGGGGATTATTTAATTGTGGATTACGGAATAGAACACAGCTATCGTCAGATAGGTGATGAGGCGGTTTGTGTAATCAATTGTTTGTTTTTGCCTGAATTTATTGACAAAACATTATTAAACAGTAAATCCTTTCATCAATTGATTCAACATTATCTGATTCGAATGAGTGAACCTTTTACTGTATTACATCCCAATTTGTTTGTATTTCACGGTGATGAAAAAATTAAAAAATTAATTACATACATGCAAGAGGAATACGAATTGAAACAACCGGGATATTTAGAAATTTTGAGAGGAAATCTGATAGAACTTGTGATTCTTACGATGCGTCAGATTAATATTCCATCGGCTAAGTCAGAACATTCTTGTGATGACATTATACATTATGTAAATGAAAATTATTCAAATCGTCTGTTTTTGTCGCAATTGGCAAAAGAAATGAA
>SVJP01000121.1 GCA_015068925.1 Oscillospiraceae bacterium | reverse complement strand
CCTGAAAGTAGTCCTACAGGATCACCTAAAGGGGAAGTATCCATATCGTGCTGAACTACTTCATTTGCAATGGCAATTTGACCGATCGAAAGCCTATCTGTCAAGGTACCGCCAACGCCCGTGTTGATAATCTGTGTCACATGGTAGTGCAAAATCATGGTTTGTGCACAAAGGGCGGAAAAAACTTTTCCTACACCGCTTTCAGCAACCACCACTTCTTTTCCGTAAAGAAAACCGCTGACAAAGGTCATGCCGCTGATGACCTCTTGCTTCTTTTGTATCATTTCCTGTTGTAATGCTTCTACTTCAATGCGCATTGCACCGATTAATCCAATCATAATGTATCTCCATTTCTTTTTTTATTAAGCGTATCATATTTTAAATATTTTGTCAAGGGAATCTTATAGGAAACGGTATTCCTTATTTAAAAAAATCTTCCGGATTTAAGGGTTGGTTATTTTTCCAAACTTCAAAATGAAGATGAGTTCCTTCCGCCGCCTCTCCGGGGGATGCTGTGCCGGTTAAACCAAGAGGATCTCCTGTTTCAATGCTTTGATTGGGTTTTACATAAATTTTTTCCATTCCGTAATATTTTGTTTGCAATCCGTCTGCATGGTCAATGATAATGCAATTTCCCAATAAACTGTTTTCTGATATGACAGAAACAACACCTCTTGCTGCGGCAATTACTTCTGTTTGAGGTCCACTGATATCGATACCGTAATGAACACACCAATCACCGGTCGTTTTTGAATAACTGAGTTTTTCAACCGAATGTTGTTTTGTAATCGTTCCATCAGCAGGCTTAATTAGTGTATTGATTTCTATCGGTGTAGGTGATGGAGTAGAGGGAATCGGTGTAGGATTTTCGGTTGGCATCATGGTTGGCGAAGAACGAACGACCGGTACCATGCCCTGTGGAGAGGGTGTTGATTCCTGTATGGTTTCTGCATCATAAGTCGATGAATATCTGGTTAGCAGAAATGCAGAAAAGAACATGACTGCAAAAGAGACAGACAACAGAAGGAAAAAAGTTTTTGAAGGGGATTGTTTTTTCATAAAATCACTCCATTTCACAAGTTATTGTTATTTGTTTCCATTTTTAAGAAAGTTATACAAGGAACAATAATTGATGTAGACAAAAGAAACGAAATCTGATATAATAATGAGAGAAGAAGGAAAGGAGTCCATATGATGAGTTTGAGTTTTTTTTATGGAACAGACAGAGAAACATTGCAAATGCATTGTCGGCAATTGGCTATGAAAGATGGACGCACTTTGTTGATTGTTCCGGAACAATTTTCTCTGTCCGGAGAAACATCATTTCTTGATTTGCAACGGTATAATACTGAAGTGACAAGCTTTCGTCGTTTTGCTCAGGAAATATTTTACCAAACCGGGAATAGCGGAGAATATATTCCGGGTTCTGCAAAATTAATTCTTATGGAACAAGCATTGCAAAAATGCAGTTCTAAACTTACTGTATATAAAACAAGTACGGATAAAAAAGGATTTTCAGATACAATGTGTAAAACCGTGTCTGAATTAAAGCATGCCGATATTGCTCCTCATACTTTATTAGAAAAAAAAGAAGAATTGAACGGACATCCTTATTTACAGGAAAAATTAACGGATATGGCATTGATTTATCGTTATTTTAATGAATTATCCGAAAAAGTCGGACGAGATGCTGATGATGATTTAACCAGATTAACAGACCTGTTGAGTCAACAGAATCCATCAATCAATCTGTCAGATACTACTTTAATTTTATACTATTTCAACGGTTTTACGGTTCAGGAACGAAAGTTGCTTTCTGTTTTAAATGGTTTGTGTACAAATATTTATATTGGCATGGTAACAGAATCCTGTCATCGGACTGATGAAACAAAACTTTGTTTTTGGTCCACGATTCGAAATATGGAAGCCTTTTCCTCAATGAATCCCGAATATTCTTTGATACAGGGTGAAAAAAAGAATGCAGAACTTCCGTTTTTGGCAGAACAGTATTTTACATATCCCAGTCGAAAATGGGAGGATAATCCAAAGAATATTACTGTATTTTCCGCAGAAAATCCTTATTATGAGGCAGAAATGATTGCATCAGAAATTGTTCGATTATGCCGTCAAGATGGAAAGCGATATCGTGATTTTACAATTGTCGCACGAAGTTTATCGGAATACGAAGATGTATTGGAGCAAGCATTTCGTTTATTTGATATTCCTTATTTTACCGATCAAAAGGAATCGGTTGCTTGTCATCCTTTAGTGACATTTTTAATGTCCGTTCGCGATATCTTTGAATATAAATGGAATTACGAATCGGTATTTCATTATGTGAAATCAATTTTTAGTCCTTTGTCAAAAGAGCAAGGTGATGTTCTGGAAAATTTTGCTCTTGCTTACGGTGTGTTTGGAAATGTATGGACGGATGATAAAAAATGGACGGATAAGTTAAACAGAGTCTTTATGGATGAAGACTGCGGATTTGACAGAACAGAAATTGAAAATGCTCGAAATTTATTGGTATATCCTTTGACATTGTTATGGGATAAAGTAAAGGGTGGACAGACTTATTGTTATCAGGCAGAAAACTTGTTCTTGTTCTTAGAGTCTATTCAAATGTATGAAAAATTAACGGAAAAAACAGAGCTTTTTTTTCAAAATGGTGAACAACAGTTAAGTGAAGAATATCGCCAATTATGGAATATTTTATTGCATGTTTTGGATCAGGTTGTAAATTTAGCAGGAGAGGATAAGGGAACGTTTTCTAAGTTTATGGATTTACTTGAAGAAGGATTTTCCGCTTCTTCTGTCGGTTCAGTTCCGAAATCTTTGGATAGTGTAACGATTACTTCTGCTGATCGGTTTGTAGGCGAGGGAGTTAAATGCTTATTTGTAATCGGTGTAAACGAAGGAGAATTTCCTGCTTCCGGAGAACAATATGGTTTGCTGGATGGAACCGAACGTGATATTTTAGAAGCTTTTGGTTTGGAAATGGCAAATGGTCGTCAAAAATCAGCATATATGGAACAGGAAATTATTTATAAAGTAATTTCGTTGGCGCAAGAAAAAATAATTTTTACTTACCGAAAAGCGGATATGGATCAAACTGCAAAAGCACCTTCGCAAATCATTGGTAGATTACGGGAATTGTTTCCCAATTTGTCCGAAATTACGTGCTTGCCATTAGTAAGTTCACCGGGATTTACATTTTCTAAGATGGTAGAATCTCCTTCAGCTTATAAACAAGCACTCGAATGGTTTGAAGCTCATCCTCAATGGAAACTACGTTTACAAATGCTGGAGCGTGATGGGAATCGACAACGAGTTACATTGTCTTCTGAAACAATCAATCAATTGTATCGTAATGAACTTAAAGTAAGTGTATCCCGTTTGGAGCGATTTAAAAGATGCCCCTTTTCATTTCATGCAACCTATCATTTAAAAGCGAAGGAACGGAGACAATATCAGTTGGGTGCACCTGACACGGGAAGTTTTCTTCACGATATATTGGAGCGATGTGCTTGTTTGATTGATCAATCCGCATCCTTAAGCTGGCAAACAATTACTCGTGAGGAATGCGGTATTCTGGTAGATAGAATTGTAGAAGAAACTGTTTCGCAATGGTTTGGAGGCTTGCTTATCAGTTCGCCACGTTATTTTTATCTGACGGCACGTTTAAAACGGTTATTGAGCAAAAATTTATATGCCATTAGTTTGCATTTTAAAAATGGTTTATTCCGCCCTTTGGGATATGAATTGGAATTTAGCGATAAAGGTGATTTTCCACCTGTTACATTAAGAATTTCTGATGGAAAAACTGTAAAACTGACGGGGAAAATAGACCGTGCAGATGTATATCGCACACCGGATGGATCGTGGATTCGCATTATTGATTATAAATCCGGACCAAAGGAGCTACATCTCAATGATGTATATTACGGATTGAATTTACAATTAATTACTTATTTGGATGCAATGTGTCAAGAAGATGAACCTGCAGGTGTATTTTATTTTAATGTAACCGATCCTTATACAAGAACAGAAACTGCATTAGACGGTACCGAATTAATAGATGCCCTTCGTAAAAATTATAAAATGAAAGGCTTGGTTCTTGCGAATAATGCCATTCTTCGTGCAATGGATGAGAATTGTGATGGCGGATCTGATTTGATTCCCGCTTATGTGAAAAAAAATAATGAACCCGGAGGAAGTATAGCAACTAAGGAGGAATTTCAATTGTTGAGAAAACAGGTAAAATCCTGTTTAAAACAATTATCCGCAGAAATCCGACAAGGGAAGGCGGATGTGCTTCCGATTAAAACAAAACGTGAATATTCTTGTACCTATTGTCCTTATTCTTCGGTTTGCGGTTATGAAAACAACACAGGGCAATGTAAAAGTTTTACTGATTTGACAAAAGAGGAAATTATGAATCGATTGGAGGATGGGGAAAATGACTGATGTAGTATGGACCAAGGAACAACAAGCAGCAATTGCAATTCGTAAAACAGATACCCTGGTTTCTGCCGCTGCCGGTTCAGGCAAAACAGCGGTCCTGGTAGAACGAGTCATTCAAAAGATTACCGATTCTGACCATCCTGTAGATGTTGATCGTTTATTGGTTGTAACATTCACCAATGCAGCAGCACGACAAATGAAACAAAAAATTGCAGCAGCAATTGTATCTGAAATTGAAAAGAATCCACACGATGATCGCTTGCGACACCAACTTGCATTGTTGGGAAATGCAGGAATCAATACGATGCATGCTTTTTGTTTGGAATTGGTCAAACAACATTTTCAAAAAACGGCATTGCCCTACGATTTTAAGATTGCTGACCCTGCTGAAGGAGCAATGCTAAAACAAGATGCTTTGGAAGAAACGTTAGGAATGCTATATGAACAGCAAGGTGAAAAAGTAGGCGAATTGGTAGAATGGTATGGTGGAAGGGATGATCAACCTTTATTAGAATTAATATTACATATGTACGAATTTTTAAGGTCTGTCCCGTTTTATCAAGAATGGTTAAAACAAGTATCACAGGTGCCGGAAGGTTCGATTTTAGATACCGCATGGGGAGTTTATTTAAAAGAATATGCGCTTGTACGGCTACAACAATGCATTTCCTTGGCAAAAAATACCATAGAACGTCTTAAATTGCTTGATGAAGGCTATGGATTAAGCGGATATGCGGAAACTTTTGCTGAAGATTGTATTTTATTGCAGCAATTGATCAAACAGGTCGAAGAACAAGAATGGGATGTTTTGACTAAAGTATTTGATACTTGCAAGTTTTCAACTATGAAAAGATTAAAGAAAGACGGAGATGCTGAATTGGCAGAAGAATTTAAAACAACCCGTCAAACCATCAAAGATATAGTGAGTGAAATTGGAAAATATGTTTTTTTTCAATCAGAGAAAGCTTGTTTTGCGGATTTGAAAAAAACAATGGAACGGATTTGCTTTTTGTCGGAAATTATTCTATTGTTTGAAGAGTGCTATGCAGAAAAGAAACGACAGCGTTCGTTGGTTGATTTCGGCGACTTGGAACATCTTAGTATAGGAATTTTAAGTGAAAGAAATGAAATGGGCGAGTTGATGCCTTCTGCAGTTGCTTATCAACTTCAAGAACAATATGAAGAGGTCTTGATTGATGAATATCAAGATACCAATGATGTACAAGAGTTGATTTTCTCATTGACAGCAGGAAAACAAAAAAGGTTTATGGTTGGAGATATTAAACAAAGTATTTATAGTTTTCGTAATTCCAAACCTGAACTTTTTTTAGAAAAATATCAAGAGTACAGTAAAACAGACGGAAAAGCGAACAGACGTCTTTTACTATCGAAAAACTTCAGAAGCAATGCATCTGTATTGGCTTGCTGTAATTTTGTTTTTTCAAAAATGATGTGTAAAGAATGTGGC
>SVJP01000120.1 GCA_015068925.1 Oscillospiraceae bacterium | reverse complement strand
AACCGCCTGGAAAATTCAATATTTTCCAGGCGGTTTTTACGGTTTTATTATAGATGAAACATCCATAATTCAATCTCTTTTCCTTTTGTGTGCTTGCGGTAGACCGACTTTTTCGACGGTCTGAAACCCTGCCAGAATGGCAGGGTTAAAGGATCGCGGTGCAATCCGTCGGGGAGCTTATGCGGATTTGATTATCTTTGACGGATAATATTAACGTATCTTTTACCATGGTGAATGGAGAAGTTGTGTTTGACGAAAAAAATTGAGCGTAATAGAAATCAGTTAAAGGTTAGTTGCCCTTGTTATTGGTATAATACGAGGGCATTTTTCTGTCATGTTGGAGAATGACTTGTGCAAATTTAATGAGCTTGAAAAACCGCATTTTTTGGCTATTTCAAGCTAAGTCATGATGGTGCTTTTAATCCAAACAATTGCCTTTTTACTCTTTTTGTATCATTGACAGAAGGTAAGATTTGTGATAGAATAATGAAAATATCCAAGAAAAGGATTTTCAGATTATGAAATTGATTCGATTGTTAAAAGAGGAAATGGTGCTGTGCATTGCAAGTATATTATCGGTGATTTCTTGCTTTTTTATTACACCCGATGCACATTATTTGGAATATATTGATTTTCGCACTTTAGCCTTGCTCTTTTGCTTGATGGCGGTAATGGCAGGGTTGCAGAAATTGGGAATATTTCGTTATGTTGCTGAGGCTTTGGTTTTGCGGATGAAAACAGAACGGGGATTGATATTGCTTCTTGTGATGCTCTGTTTCTTTTCTGCGATGCTGATTACCAATGACGTGGCATTGATTACTTTTGTCCCCTTTAGTCTTACCATGATGAAATTGGTGGACAAACAGCAGAAAATCATTTCTCTTGTTGTGATGGAAACTGTGGCGGCAAATTTGGGAAGTATGCTTACTCCTATTGGGAATCCCCAAAATTTGTATTTGTTCAGTCAATCAGGTATGAGCTTGGGAAAATTTGTTAGTGTGCTTTTGCCTTACACGGTTGTTTCATTGTTTCTTTTGCTTGTTTGGATTTTTTTCTGTGGGAAAGGAAATGAGCTGCAAGTATCAGTTGACGGTGCAGTAAGGGTTGGTGACAAAAGAAAAATTTGTCTTTATTTGATTTTATTCCTGCTTTGTTTATTAACGGTCATTAATCTGATTCACTATGTAGTTTTGCTGACTTTGATTTTAGTAGTGATATTGATTTGGGACAGAGCTGTACTTAAACAAGTGGATTATTCGCTTTTGTTGACCTTTTTTGCATTTTTTATTTTTGTAGGCAATATGGGACGGATAGAATTGTTTCACCGCTTCTTTGAATGGGTGGCAGAAGGCCGAGTGGTGTTTTGCAGCATTGTAACAAGTCAGATAATCAGTAATGTTCCCGCAGCACTTTTGCTATCCGGTTTTACCGATGATTGGAACGGATTGCTGATTGGTACTAATTTGGGTGGCTTGGGTACCTTGATCGCATCCATGGCAAGTCTGATCTCTTTTAAATATGTGGGACAATGTGTGAAAAAAGCAAACTATCTTTTGTATTTTACCATTGCGAATCTTGTATTTCTGGCAATTTTAATCTTTGTTTATGCTATGCTTTGAAGAATCAGGTAAAATAAGCAAAAAGAGGTAATGACTGAAATTCCTAATAAGAACCAGCCGAAATAAGGATGCTTGCTTAGATTGTTTGTTTTGGATTTGATTTTATTTTGGTTATATTGATCGATGATGCGTTGTGCCTCTTGGACAATTCCTTCTTCCGAGGCGAAAAATTCTTTGTTTCCCGGATTCTTCTTTAAGATTAGAATTGCTTGTTCAATATAACCGGAATCAATGTTCTGAATAACTACAACATTTCTGGATTTACCGTAAATCATATTGTTCTCTCCTTGATTTTGATAGGAATAGTTTGAACGAAAGTGTGAAGAATTATACATAAAAGGAAAATTTTTGGTAGAATATACTTGCTATTTTGTTCTAATTAGTGTATAATAAAAGTATAGATTACATCATTTTGGCTCATATTAAGGATGAGCTGTAGATAAGAAAGGTGGTTTTAGCAATGTCTGATCATCCGATTCAAGGGCTGATGGCAACCGCAATGCAAAGTATTAAGGAAATGGTGGATGTCAATACCATTGTTGGTTCTCCTGTAGAAACATCAGATGGTACCGTGATTATTCCTATTTCAAAAGTAAGCTTTGGTTTTGCAGCAGGCGGTTCTGAATTTCAAACCCCGGAAAAGGTGAAAGCTCCCACAGACTCTAATCTGTTTGGTGGCGGCAGTGGTGCCGGTGTTTCTATTCAGCCGGTTGCATTTATGATTGTTGGCAAAAATCAGATTAAGCTGATGCCTGTCAATCAGGACAACCCTATTGATAAGCTGGTGGATTATATTCCAGATGCGGTGGAAAAATTGAGTTCTGCTATTTCAGGAAAAAAAGCAAACAAAGAACAGTCCGAAGAATAAACGATATCACCTGCTCATATTCTTGAATGAGGGCAGGTGATTGTTCTGTTAATACGAATTTTTTTCTTATCATTCATAGCAATTTTAATTCCTTTTCGAGGCTTTTGTTATTCTGCTCAATCAGCGATTGTGATGGAGCAGGGAACAAGGGAAATCTTGTATGAAGCCAACGCCTACGAACAGTTAGGAATGGCGAGCACGACAAAGATCATGACCGCTGTTGTAGCATTGGAGCATGCTAATCTATCTGATGTTGTAACAGTTGGGAACAATGCAGCCGGAGTGGAAGGTTCTTCTATGTGGTTAGAAGCCGGTGAAACCATTACGGTGGAAAATCTGCTATACGGATTGATGTTAAATTCCGGGAATGATGCCGCTGTTGCTTTGGCGGAACATGTGGGGGGCACGGTGGAACAATTTTGTGCCATGATGAACCAAAAAGCAAAGGAGATTGGTGCCAATCAAACTCATTTTGTCAATCCTAACGGTCTGGCAGAGAAAGGGCATTATACCACAGCATATGATTTGGGACTCATTACTTGCTATGCATTAGAGAATGAACAGTTTTGTGAAATTGTTAAGACATGGGAAAGAACCATTCCTTGGCCGGGTCGGGATTATGAGAAAAGACTGGTTAATCATAATAAATTGCTTCAGCTGTATGAGGGCTGCGACGGAGTCAAAACCGGTTTTACCAAAAGCACAGGAAGAGCTTTGGTGTCTTCTGCAACACGAGATGGAATGCAGGTGGTTGCGGTTACGTTAAATGCACCGGATGATTGGAACGATCATCAGGCAATGCTAAGCAATGCGTTTGAATCGTATCAAACAATTCGTGTGATTCCTGAAAACGGGTATGTGCAGGAGGTTGGAGTAAAGGGCGGCATAAAGGAAACGGTTGGAATTGCGTCAAAAAAAGAAATTTCTTTTGTGTGCGAACGAGGAGAAACGGCGGATTATGAGATAGAAATAGATGTGCCAAAAGATATTGATGCACCTGTGAAACGGGGAGAATCGGCAGGAATATTAAGGGTTTTGCTCCATGGTGAAAGGGTTGCACAGGGAGAGTTGTATTTCAATGAGTCTGTAGAAGAGGATGAAGGAAAACAATTTTTCATATATATTCAGAAATTACTTGAGATTTGGACAATGAGAGGTTAGTATGAGATTACAAAAATACATGGCGGAGTGCGGAGTTGCTTCCCGAAGGAAATGTGAAGAAATCATCAATCAGGGACGGGTGAAGGTGAACGGTACTGTAGTAACCGCTCAAGGAGTGCAGATTGACCCG
Source organism: Oscillospiraceae bacterium (assembly GCA_015068925.1). Classification (GTDB taxonomy): domain Bacteria; phylum Bacillota; class Clostridia; order HGM11514; family HGM11514; genus SIG438. The sequence continues at coordinate 2,208 of SVJP01000120.1, read as the reverse complement.
GAAACAGATGCGATTGAAGTTGATGGGCAAATGATTGCGGTGCAGGAACAAAAAATTTATATCATGTTAAATAAGCCCAAGGGTGTCATTACTTCGGTATCTGACCAATTCGGACGGAAAAGTGTTCTTGATTTGATTGATTGTCCGTATCGGCTTTTTCCCGTGGGACGGTTGGATTATGATACAGAAGGTTTGTTGTTGTTGACTAACGATGGTGAATTTGCTTACCGTATGACTCATCCGGGTCATATGGTAGAGAAATGTTATGTTGCAAAGGTAAAGGGAATTCCAAATCAAGCTGCATTGGAACGGCTTCGCTTCGGTGTTGAAATCGAAGGAAAGAAAACTGCACCGGCAAAAGCTGAATGGGAAAATGAAGCGGTAGTATTGACCATTCACGAAGGCCGAAACAGACAGGTGCGAAAAATGTTGGAGACAGTAGGACATCCTGTTCAGGAATTAAAGAGAGTTTCGGTAGGGAATTTATTATTGGGAAATCTTCCTGTCGGTCAATGGCGATACTTAAATCAAAATGAATTGGAGTTATTACGATAATCAGAGATTGAAACCGTCGGGGAAATTGATTCTCGGCGTTTTTTATTATGAACAGTTTTGGAATATTACAATTGTGTTACAACGCAATTGGGACTTGAAGTTTTGTTAAAAATGTTGTATAATATAGTTATTCTAAATTTTTAAGGAGGAATTGAAAGATAATGAAGAAAAGAATCTTAGCTTTCACTCTCTGTCTGGCTATTGTGTTTATGTTTGGGGCATGCGGCAAAAGCGAGACAAGTTCTTCTTCTGAAGTAGTGGCAACTGTAAACGGAGAAGAAATCACAATGGACGAACTGCAATATTTCCTGATTCAGGCAGCATCTCAGCTGAAATCAGCACATGCTGATGCTGAAACCGGTGAAGTTCCGGAAGATTTCTGGTCAACCGAACTGGAAGGGGAAGATGGAAAAACAGCAGCAGAAGTTGCTTTGGAAACCGCACTGGATGGTGTAGTGGAATTCCATATTTACAAAATTGAGGCGGATAAATTAGGTCTTAAGTTGAACGATGAAGACAAAGAAAATATCAACTCTCAGAAGCAGAGCATGATTGATTCTTATGGGGAAACCATGTATGAAGCACAGTTGAAAGCAGCAGGCTTTACCGAAGAAACCTTTATGAAGCTGATGACCTTAAGTGCTTATTCTCAGAAGCTGTATACTAATTTTACCGAAGGCCTTGACGAAGAAACCATCGCGCAGGAATCGAAAGAATATTTTAACGAAAACTATTTAAAAGCAAAGCATATTTTGATTTCCACTCAGGATGCTGAAACCGGCACTCCTCTGGATGGAGAAGCACTGGAAGCAAAGCAAAAGGTAGTTGCTGAAGTGCAGGAAAAAATCAAAAACGGTGCAAACTTTGACGATTTGATTAAGGAATACGGAGAAGATCCCGGTATGGAACAAAGCCCTGAAGGGTATGTATTCGGTGAAGGCGAAATGGTAACTGAATTTTACGAAGGAACCAAGGCTTTGGAAATCGGTGCAATCAGCGAACCTGTTACCACTTCTTACGGCTTCCATATTATTCAGAGATTAGAGCTGAATGATGAAGATTATGCATCTTATGAAGAAAATGTGAAAAACATGGTCATGAGCGAAAAGTTTGTGGAACAGTTGGAAGCATATAAAAAGGCTGCTGATGTAAAGAAAAAGTCTGCTTATAAGAAGATTGATGTAAAAGCAATCATGGAACAGTATAAAGCGGATTATGAAGAAGCATCTGCAGTAATCCAAGAAGAATCTGCTAAAATGCAAGAAGAAGCTGCACAACAACAGACGGAAGACGAAGCAGCAGTTCCTGAAGGTGAAGGAAGCGAAGAAGCACCTGCTGAAGAAGCACCTGCTGAAGAAGCACCTGCTGAAGAAGTACCTGCAGAAGAAGCTGCTCCTGCAGAAGAAAAAACAGAAGAGGCTGCAACAGAATAAACATGAAATTAACACTCCGGAAGAATCTGCTTTTGGAGTGTTTTTCTTTGGAGGAAGTATGCTGGAACAAGAGTTATATGAAAGCGTTAAACGGTTTTTGGAGGACCTGGGATTTTCAATACAAGCTGAAGTGAAAGACTGCGATGTGGTTGGAAAAAAAGGGGACGACTTGATTGTTGTGGAACTGAAACGAAATCTTTCTGTCAAACTGCTGACTCAG
>SVJP01000119.1 GCA_015068925.1 Oscillospiraceae bacterium | reverse complement strand
TTCTCCATCCCCAATCCGCAGAACATTTCGCTATCACTAATCATGGTAATTCGTTCATATCCTTTGGCTTTTATTGCAAGACGAATCATTGGCGCCGATACATGTACCAAATCACAAATCAACTCACAATTCACACGTTCATCATCAAATGCATACCCTAAAATTCCGGGTTCGCGATGATGAAGAGAACGCATAGCATTATAGGTATGGGTCATCCGGGTAATTCCCCATTTGACAGATTGTTTTGCTTGTTCATAATTGGCATCAGAATGTGCCATAGAAGTTTTGATCCCCAACTCATTACACAACTCGATTACTTCTTTAGCACCTTCCAATTCAGGAGACAAAGAAAGCAATTTCAAGTAACCTTCCGAAGCATCATAAATCTCTTGTAAGTATTCAACATTTGGCGGAACAATATATTCTTCCACCATTCCGCCCTTGAATTTTTTATTCAGAAAAGGACCTTCTGCATGAATTCCTATGATTCGATCGTCATTCTGTGATAAAATATAATGAAAAGAATCAATAAAATCTTCTTTACTTCTTGTTGCCATTGTCGGCATAATACTTGTAACCCCATGTTCGCAAAGCCAATCCAATGCAGGCTTTAATGATTCATCAGAAGTTGCAAAATGCATTCCCAACAACCCATGCAAATGAGTATCAATCAACCCGGGAAGCACATAACAACCGCTTGCATCATATTTCCCTTCTTCAGAATGCTCTGTAATCACACCGTTTTCAAAGCACAAATCCTTTTGATGCATTTGATTATCCGCACTGAATACCAGTCCATTTTTAATCTTCATAAAAATCCTTCTTTCTTGTTGTCATTATAAATCCAGATATCTTCTTAATCGTTCTGCATCGCCATCGAATAAATATCCACAAATACCAACCTTCTTTGCACCTACAATATTTTTTGGTGCATCATCAATAAACAAGCACTCTTCCGCTTTTAAATCAAATTGATTCAATAAATACTCAAAAATTTTTTTGTCCGGCTTTACCAATCCAATGGGGCCTGAAAAAACAAGCCCGTCAAAAGCAGAAAACAAATCTTTTATCCAGGGAACTTCACCGTAAGTATTTGCGAAACCAATGCTGATGTTGGAAAGAAGATAAAGTTTTTTATCTGTTTTACATATATCAGAAATCAACTGAACCATTCCCACAACAGGAGTCAGGCTTTTTACCCAATTATCATAAACGGTACAGGCAAGCTCAACATATTCATCCGAAACACGGCTTCTGATTCCTGCCTTTACCCGGTTATCAGTAATACTGCCATCGTCTAATTGATCCCAATAAAGCCGGTCAAACACAATTTCGCTGATTCTTTTTCGAAGTTTGGGTTCTTGCACAAAGGGTGCGGTCAATTGATCAGGATAAAATTCAGCAAGAACATTTCCAAAATCAAAAATATAATTGTTAATCATTTCTTATTCACAATCCCGTTTGCTACGTGATATGCCAACTGTAAATAAGATAAAATTGCCTCATCAGATAAATTACTCGGTTGTATCAATTCCAGATTAAAAGTGCCTTGATAATGACCGCTTGATAATACTTCATAAAATTCATCCCAGTTAATTTTTTCGGCATATCCTAAAAATTTAGGAATGGCATGCAAATCCTGTTTTGGATGGCTGGTATGAATATGCAATGCGGTTAAATGATTCAATACTTTTCGAAGCATTTCTACAGGGTCTTGATCCAAAGCAATCGCATGACCTACATCCAAACAGATTCCTAAATAAGGACTTTTGAAATAATCCATATAAAACAATAGATCATCAGCACTTGTTAAATGACCGTCTGTAAATCCGGGACCATATAAATTCTCGATGGATAAAACTACATTATTTTTTTCCAGAATCGGTAATAGTTCCTGAATCAAAGCGATGTTCCCTTTTCTGCTGTTTTCTTCATCTTCATCCAAATACAAATGAACTACGGTAGTGCGACAATTCATCATACCGGTTAATTCAATTTGTTTGGAATACAAAGGCGCAAAGTGCTTTGCATATGCTTCTGGATTCGAAAACGGTTCAAAATGTCCCGGCCAAAAGGTCATATGGGTTTGGGAAACTTGCAAACCCGCTTGTTTTATCAATCGATATTCTTCCATGATTTCTTCGGTATAAGCATCTGATAAAATAATTTCTGTCATATTATCATAAATAACCATGGGGAAATCAATCCCCTTATAACCAATTCCCTTTAATTTCTGATAAAAAGCCTGATTGTTAAATGCAATTGAAATATCCATAAGTTTCTCCTTTCATTTCTTTCATAATTATTGTAACAAAATTTTTGAACAATGTCAATATTTAACGATACATTTCACATACTATCCTTCATTTGTTTTGATATGTTGGAATTATCGATAATAAAAAAATGCGGTAATGTTTTTAAGAAAATTTACCGCATTACAGTTTATAGACCACATTTTGAAATTTCTGTATCAAATAAAATATTCTTCACAACGACTGTATTTCGTTTTCCTTTGTTTTAATAATTAAAATCAAAGGAATGGCAGCAAGAGGAAAAAACATACCAATAAAAATGCCAAGTTTCATTCCCAGTTGTTCTATATGCATACCCAACGTTTCTGCTATCAGCAACAACTTCGGTTGTGCAATTGCTATATCTGTTATAATTCCAACAAGCTGAGGTCCGACAGATGCACCAAAATCACCACCTGCAGCCATCATAGCATAAATAAATACTCCTCCTGCCGGGAAGTAATCCGATGCAGCAATTAAGCTTCCGGGCCATAGCATCGAAACACAAAATCCCGTTATGGCACAAGCCACAAGACCAATCACCGGATTGGGTGTCATAGCTGCGATAAAATAACAAACAACCGCACCCAATGAACCCATCAACAAAACACGAGTAACATTCTTGCCAATTTTGGCATATAAGGAACGACCAAATCCAAGCATAACCGAAAAAGCAGCAACACCAAACAAATCGCCCCAAACCTTTGGAATACCAAAAGCATTTTCCAAATATCCTGAGCTCCATTGTGCCATGGTTACTTCGCTTGCACCACCAAAGAAAATGATAAAAACAAAAATCCAAAGGGTTTTATCTTTCATTAATTGCAAAACACCTGAAATACGTCCCGGTGTTTCCATGTATGGAATCTTTGCTCTCCAAAATAATACAGTTGCTGAAAGAGGAATTATTAAAAGTAACAAAGCCAGCCATTGCCAATGGTTGGAACCGAATATAACCAAAAACAAGGTGCTGAAAATAACAATACCAACAACCCCCCATGCATAAACCGAGTGAAGTTTACTCATTTCACGATCCGGATCTTTCGCAGGAATTGCGGCAATGACAGGACTGATTAGTACTTCTGCAAACCCTCCGGATGCTGAAAAGATGATCGTTCCGAGAACCAACCCTGTATATATCGAATCAGGAAAGAAAAAGGGCCATATTGCATATAAAAACAATCCAATTACAGTTAATAGAGGTGTTATTATGACCACTTTTTGAATATGGAATTTATGTGAAAAGAAAGAAAAAATCAAATCAATAATTAACTGGGTAAAAAAATTTATTGCCACCAACATACCAAGCTTCCAGTAAGCAATCCCATAAAGAGAGCGGAATGTCAAAAATAACAATGCTGAAAAATTTGCTACAATGGACATTGATACATTCGTTACATAACACGCCCATTTTACTCGTTTGTATGATGTTTTCATCACAACCACCCTCTAAGGATATATTCCATTTGATCAGCCAGCCACAAATGTCCTTCTTGATTGGGGTGACAACCGTCGATGGTATGTATATTCCAGTTAAAACCGGGTGTTTCATGGAGATTCAATACAGGAATTTTCCATTTTTCTCCAATTTTTACAATTGAATCCACATAATCCTGTAATACATGACCATTAAAATTTATTTCTGTTGTATCATGTTCCGAACTGGTCTGATAGGTTTCACCACCTTGAAAATTGCCGATTCCATGATGAGAATACGGTGTAACCAACAATGTCTTTTTTCCTTTCCGCATCTCTGTTAATGTTTGACACAGTCGTTCTACTGCTCCGGCAAAATAATCATCAGCACTATCAATTGTTCCTATTGGTCTATCACTCCAAAAATAATCATTTGTTCCTCCAAAAACAACCGCGATATCCGCTCCTTCCATTAAATGCAATCTATCTAAAAAAGATTTTCCGTCAGTGCGATTCATCCCCGCTCTGGCAATTAAAGTTCCTGTTATCCCGTAATTTTCTTCTTCTATCTCCAAACGTCGACACACCACAGAAGAATATCGTTCGTCCTGATGCTCCAGTCCATATCCAAAAGTAATACTATCTCCTAAAAATGCAATCTTCATCATTTTTCCTCCCTTTGTATTCCAACATTATAACATAGTTGTTTTTAAATTGCAAGTTATTTTACAAAAAACCATCGGAATCAAATCCGATGGTTTTTTCACTTACTCTTTTAATTTCTTTGTCCCTTTTGATTTTGTTTCTGTTTTCTTCTCAGTTGTCTTTTTTGTTGCCGTTTTTCGTTTTGGTTTATCCTTTAGAGAAGCAAGCAATTTAACATGTTCCAAATTACCTTCCGCTTGTACATTTCCGGAAAGGTATTCCTTCACCGGATCGGTAGTTCCATCTAAAATTCCTAACAAAACCTTTGAATCCGCAATGATGTGAGCCGTAAAATCCTTGTAATCATAAGGTTCGACAGAAAATCCTTTTTCGGTATTTGCAATGTAAAAAACCCCTTGACACTCTTCGTCGGTCATGGTAACCTGAATAGCAAATCGTTCTTCACATTTTTGAGTATTTTTCTTTTCAATTCGTTCTTTTACTTCTGTAAATCGTTCTAAAAAAGTCATGTTACTCAACCCTTTCCAAAGATTCTATGTTTATTATATCCTGAATCAAGGAAAAAGTCAAATAAAATCATAGGACAAAAAAAGACATTATTTGCAATAATTTTCAATATAGCTGTCAATTGCTTTATCAATGATTTCTATCGCAGTTTCTCTCCCCTTTGTTTCATTAATCACTGTTTCTTTTCCTTCAAGTTCTTTATACACTTTAAAGAAATGAGACATTTCTTCAAAAATATGGCTCGGAATCTGACTGATATCCGTATAAGTATTATACGTAGGGTCATCAAATGCAATTGCAATAATTTTTTCGTCAAATCTGCCGTTATCTATCATGGAAATAACACCGATCGGATAACAACGAACCAAAGTCAAAGGCGCAACTGCCTGTGAACATAAAATCAAAACGTCCAAAGGATCCAAGTCATCTGCATAGGTTCTGGGAATAAAACCATAATTTGCAGGATAGTGAGTTGCGGTATATAAAATTCTATCCAATTTCAACAATCCGGTTTCTTTATCTAACTCGTATTTATTTTTACTCCCCTTTGAAATTTCTACAACTGCCATAAAATCATTGCTATGAATTCTTTTTGGACTGATATCATGCCATATATTCATAATATATTCGACCTCCTTTACATAATAAGTATGACATAAAATTTTAGTTTTGTCAAGGATAACCCACTCTTTTCATTAGAAAAGCCCTACAATTCCATCATCGTAGGGCTTATTTCATTATTCCTCTTTATTGCGATTTCTATTGACAGGACGGTGTTTGCTTAATTCACGACTGGCTTTCATATCAGCTCTTAATTTCGCACGTTCTGTTGTTAACCTTGCACTTCGCTCTAAATTTTTTGTAGTTCTGTCTAATGACTCCTGGCGACGCACATCGGTATCTGTTTTCCCTGGTGTCATTTCTTTTTTGGAAGTATGGGTTCTGGAAGACTTTAAACGTTCTTCGTATTTTACACGCTGAGCATTTAATCTTTTTTTGCGCTTCTTTCGCCTAAGAGAGCCGTCCTCGTCTGTGTCCCAGCCGATGGTATACTCAGCGATCCACTTGCCGGTCGAGTCTTTATAGACGGTGCCTTGTCCGCTTTGCCGTTGCTT
>SVJP01000118.1 GCA_015068925.1 Oscillospiraceae bacterium | reverse complement strand
GGTTTTTAAGAATTTCTTGAAAAATTTTCTTTTTTCTTTCTTTTTGGTTGACAATTTTGTCATTCAATGATATGATTTTAGTATTCTGAATGAAAAGAGGCATTCCAATGAAAAAATTCCTGAAAGATTTTTTACTGCTCACCTTTGGTACCGTTTTCATGACAATCGGTATTTATTTTTTCAAATTCCCCAATCATTTTTCCACAGGCGGAGTCAGCGGTATTTCTATGCTTTTGGAAGGAATCTTCCCTTCCCTCAGCTCCGGGTTAATTATGATGGTCATCAATTTATTTTTATTATTGGTCGGTTTTGTTTTTGTAGGAAAGGAATTCGGAATCAAAACGGTATACTGCAGTATTCTGTTATCCGTTCTCACTTATGCTTTGGAATTTATCCTTCCCATGGATGCACCCTTTACCGATAACAAGCTGTTGGAGCTCATCTTTGCTATTTTACTTCCCGCCATCGGCAGTGCCCTGCTCTTTAACTTAGGGGCAAGCACGGGAGGAACGGATATTGTTGCCATGATCATCAAAAAGCATTCCAATTTGAACATCTCCAATGCCTTACTTTGTGCTGATATGGTCATTGTCATGCTTACTGTGTTCATTTTCGGAATCGAAACATGGCTTTACTGTATTTTAGGTCTGGTTTCCAAGGTGTTTGTGGTAAACATTGTAATAGAAAGCTTAAATACCTCCAAGTATTTTACCATTATCACTACCTGTGAAAAAGAAATCAGCCAATTTATCACAACAGAGCTTCATCGTGGTGCAACCCTTTCTTCCTATTATTCAGGCGCCTTTTCTCAGGATGAAAAAAGCGTGATTCTCACCGTTGTCAATCGTTCCCAGGCAATCACCCTGCGGGACTATATCAAATCGGTAGATCCTCACGCATTCATTATTATTAACAACACCAGCAATATTATCGGAAAAGGCTTTCGGGAATGTATTTAATGAACCGCAGCCATTTTATAATCATTCATTTCTTTATCTTGTTCGATTACGTTACATAATTTTCCGTTGCTGTAATACAAAAGCTCCATAGGGGTTCCTCTCTTTTCATAGACAAATTGCCCTTCATAATACATCTTATTGTTCCATACCACTCTGGTATAAACAGGATTACAACCAATTACCTGAGCAAATTGTTCATAAACAACCCGATTCAGGTACCGACCCTTATCCTCTGCACTTAATTGATGAAACAGCTCTAATGCTTGCTCATCATGAAATACCAAAATTGCCATTCCTTCTGTCACATCCATAGCATATGGCTCAAGCCACGCACCATCCACCAGATACAATGTGCTCTTTTCGTTCATTTCCTTTACGGCAGATTCGTAATTCCCCTGCCCGTCAGGAACGGAAAACAGAATGTTGACCACACGATTGGTCTCGTCCCAATGAACGATTCCGTCTAATGCTTCTCCGACAAAACGAAGAGGAACCAACGTTCTTCCCTCCACTATCATGGCAGGCACATCAATCTCCTGTTCCGTACCGTTTACTGTAACAATGGTACTGTCAATGGGAATCTCAATGGTCATACCGTCTTTTTCTGCTTTTGCAGTTCTCGTTTCTCCATCATAAGAAACCACTGCGCCAAAGGCTTCCAATACCGCACGCATGGGAAGCAAGGTTCGGTCATTGTAAATCAAGGGAGGCACATCAAATTCCACTTGTTCTCCACCGATAAATACGCTGATTTCCATTAAATTCTGATACCATTCTTCCTCTCTGACCGAGTCAAAAGCCGAATCATTGGAAATTGCTTGCTTTTCGGTATCATCCATTTCAACCAACCGCTTCAACCAAATACCGCACTGCTCCCTCTCGCCGCAAAGAGCAGCAAAACGAGCACCTTGATACAAGGCATTTTCATCCAGCGGATTTTCCTTTAAATAGGAAGAAAACACTTCAAAGGCTTCGTCATACTGCTTCAGTTTGTAATAAGAAAATCCCAAACAATAATAAACCTTCGTATATGGAGCTTCCACTAACACTTGCTCACACATTTCAATGCAATCCTCATACCGCTTTCCCTCATAAAGCTCCTGGATTTGATGTAACCGTTGGGAAACCGAATCTTCTGTCTCCGTTGCACCTTGCACCCCAACAGAAGAACACAATAAAACAAACAACAAAAAGAAACAAAGTATTTTTTTCATGTGACATCCTCCTCATAATCCACATTGATTAATGTTACTCCGCAGGCAGGCAATGTTTTCCCTGCTTTGGAACGGTCTTTGGCTTCCAATAATTCCGATAAAGAATTCCATTCTCTGGTTCCTTCTCCGATCTCCACTAAGGTACCTGCTAAAATTCTTACCATGTGATACAAAAATCCATTTCCTGTTACTCTGATGGTAAGCATGTGGGCTTCTTGTTCTATTTGGCACTCATAAAGCGTACGCACCGTAGATTTCTTCCCTTTTTTTGTAGCACAAAAGGACTGAAAATCATGAGTTCCCAACAAAAGAGCAGCTCCCTGCTTCATGGCTTTGATATCAAGAAAACCCTCGTGACAGAACACTTGATGCCTCATAAAAACAGGTGGTTTTTTGTCCAGATAAATGTGATAACAATAGGTTTTTTTCTTGGCATGCAATCGGCTGTGAAACAAAAGAGGCATTTCTTCAACCGAAAGAACACGAATATCCAGGGGCAAATATTCATTGAGATAGGCATGAATCTCTTCCGTTGTCATGGAGGTATCAGCTTTAAAATGCGCCACCTGACCTAAGGCGTGAACCCCTGCATCTGTTCTGCCCGAGCCGTGCACCTCAATTTTTTGATTGAGCATTTTCTGCAACATTGCTTCAAACTTGGCAGAAATGGTTTGCTCCGTGTTCCCTTGTTTTTGCCAGCCCTTATAACGGGTGCCGTCATATTCCAGCAATAATTTGAAATTTCGCATATTCTCCCCCGCTTTTATTCGGTCAAATCACCAAGCTTCAGATACCTGATTGCATCCTTCCCTCTGACCTTCGGATTTCCATTTTGATATTCCAGCGCCAGCTCACTTGTACTAAACGCCATATATAAATCGCCTAAGAGATCCACAATGCAAACATTCACAATTCCATACTTACTGTGCAGATCAGCCAGAACCCGAACTTCATCAGAATGCTCCGGATGCATCAAAATGAGCTTTACGGCAGTTCTGCCCTGTTGAATTTCCGGTCGGTTTCCCGTATCAGGATCATAATAATTATACGCCATCAAAATTTGATCCCTGTAACAAATCATTCTGGGTCTGCATTGAATACTGTTTTCCAACGCTTTGGGTTCTGTCCATGTCATTCCCATATCAGGTGACTCGGTATAAAAAATACTGTTCTGCTCCTGTTCGGTTCTGTATATGGCATGGAGTTTGCCATTTAAAATACGGTAATCAAATTCATATTGGGCTTGTTTGGGAAAAACTGCAAAAAACTCCAATGTTGCCATGTCATCCATCGAACGAAACAACGCCACCTCCGACAAAAAGCTGACCGCACCGCCATACACATAGTCACCATGGCGAAAAGGTGTGCAACAACCGATTTGTTCCGTGTTACAACAGATGTGATTGTAATACCCCTTTGCTTCCAGATATTCAAAAACAACCGACAGGGAATAAGGGACAATCTCTCCATTTTCTTTTTGTACCATCACCTGTTTTTCTTCGCTTAAGGTACTGTCTAAATAGTTAAAATCCTTGTAGCAAAGAGGATGATCTCCCTCCCTGCGACTGAATTTTTCGTAAAATACCCTCACTCTTCCGTCTCCAAAACCCAAAATATTAGGGAGGTATTCATCATTTCCTTCGGAGATATCGACAAATCTGATGTTGGTTGGCTGAGAGGCAGGGAAATAAGAAAGAGAAATTTTGCTTCTTGATTCGCCGTAATTTCCTTGTTGACCGGGCATATAGGCACAGAACATAATTCCGTATTTGGGATCAAAACACAAGCATCCTCCATCAGCACTTGTCTGTGTGAATCCGTCATTAATTTGAATGGAATGCTCCATCTGATTCATCCTTTCATTTCCTTCCTTAATAGAACTATCAGTTTTCAAGACCATCAAGCACTACGATATCAACGCTTCCGTCCTGTTCAGGTCCGTAGTAAGTGAAAATTTTGTTCTGCGGCGGCATTTCTTCCATATGTCTGAATAATTCTTCAATACGGAAAAGTTCACTTTCCTTGTTTCTCTTCATCCAATGCTCACGATATTTTTTGAGCCAATCTTCCGTATCTGTCCATCTTTCCAAGCGTATGCCCATGTGCTTTGCCATCAGCTCCGCCATCACCGCCGTACCTTCTATTGCAACAAGCAATTCCCTGCGGTATTCATCCTTTTTCCATTGTTCTTTGGAAAGCTCTTCAACAAAGGCTTTTGATTCCGTGATTGCCAAACGCAGTTCTTCCTCGGAAGGATATTTCGTCCATGGTATCTCATACTTGTGCATCAGGTTTGAATAATATCTTACAAAATGGCAGAAGATAATCTTTTCGTGAATTTCATTTGCTCTTAACAGGAATTCGTAGCCCTTTTCGTTTTGATACAACAGGCAATTCAGTCCTTTTTTAAAGGAATCATCGATCACATTTTCGAAGTCCCAGGACAACTGAGCACCGACTGTGATCCCAAACATGGAAAGCTCTATACTGCAAGGGTGACCGTAATCGCCCCAATTGGTATTCATCATGCCATTGGCACTGTACTTGAGTCCGTATTTTGCAATATTTTGTATATTCTGCTCTGATACCCCTGCATTTTCAACAAAACGGAAGAAGCTTGAGGTACTGGGGCAAACCAGTTTTTTGAACTTGGTATCCTTCAGTTTTGAAACCCTTTCCTCCGGCGGTACGGCGGCATATCCCCAACAAAGCATAATGATATCTTCGGGAAGCTGTTTTGTGCGCTCGGCATTGTCAAGAAACACCTGATCCGCCCACATCATCACCTTCTTGCCCTTTGACTTCACATAATCAATCACCTGTGTCATAAAGTCAAAGTAGATTCCGTCAATATCCTCTCCGCGTTTTTTCCGCGGTCCCCGTGACAGGTCGAAGGGTTCATCTCCGCAGATATTCACATAATCGGAGGTAAAGTTCACCAAATACTGATCAATCAGACTTTTGACAAAATCCAAGCTTTCGGGATGGGTAGGATTGATGGTGTGATGAATCATTCTTTCATACCAAAACGTATACTTTGGCTCGTATTGTTCCAGTTCCCGCAGATAACGATTCTGCTCAACATTGAGAAGGTCATACATATGTCCGCAGGTGGCAAGAGACGGGACAAACTCAATAAAATTCTCTTTACAATACTCGTCAAGCTCACGGATTTCTTCCGGAAGAAGACAGTTTGTTTCAGAACTCATTCCATGCCATTCTTGATAGGGGTATGCATGCTCCATATAAAGCTGCAGAAAATTCAGTTTGTAATAAGCGATTTCATCAATGAGTTTTTTCATGGAAGTAACAGTAGGAACTCGACCGCGTGTCACATCGTGATACAGGATTCTGAACTCGTTTTTCGGTTTATCCTCTATCTCCACACAGTACATTTCGTCATTTGCAAAAATCTGGCGCAATGTCTGTATTGCATAAAAAGCACCGTTAATCCCGTCGCCCTCAATGTTAATTTGTTCGTTTGATACACTGAGGCGGTAGCCTTCCTCTTTTGTGTCATCATATGTAAGATAAAGCGGTATTCCGCCTTCCTCTATAGGAAGCTGATCCATCGCCTTCAAAATTCTTTTGTCGGAAACCGTGTTTGCAGGATTGACAAAACGTTTTTTCAGCACTTCCCTGCTCTGTGTGATTTTATTCGGTGTCGGTATCAAATACATATTACCACTCCTTAATAACAGTATTGATTGTATGATAAAATTGGGTGAACGATTTAGATGCCATCATTCAATCTGCATATAAGTTCATATAATGCGGTTTTATTAGAATCAAAAGTCAACAACTCATTTGCTCTTTTATAATCTACCCATAAATATTCCGTAT
>SVJP01000117.1 GCA_015068925.1 Oscillospiraceae bacterium | reverse complement strand
AACATCAAAAAGTTGTCCGATAGCTTTTTGTGTAAGCCAAACATCATTATCTTGCACACGCACTTCAATACCTTCTTCTTTGGCATCACGTGTAAACACCAAAAAATCAACCGTACTATTTCTTATTTGGATTTTTTTATCTTTCATTTTAAAAATCTCCTTTACAGAACATTGGATATATAATCCGACACTATGAATATTATTTCTCCGCCATTCGACACAATTCGACTTTTGTCAAGACTGGTGAACAGTGAATAATAGGACCTACTATTTTCACCCTAACATTTTTCATTAGAACCCGCAGGAATACTATATTTTCCTGCCCGATATGTAAATATCATTATCGGCAAACTAATCTTTTAAATTGTATGGACTTGACAAAAGTAAAGACTAAGTCAAACTGCGACTTTGTATTATGGATGTTCTTTTGTATCAATAACTATCCAACCATCATCCGTTTTCTCAAGCGTAGCTCTAACCAAAATATCCTCCGACCCACTTGTCGTTTGGTTGTTATTGTTTAAACCTTCTTGATTATATACAAACCACAAATAACTATCATCTTTATTAAAATCAGCTGTAATTAATTTCAAATCATGTTTTTCTGTTACAGCATCTTCTTCTGTTATACAATATCGACTCAATTCTCCATACTTACTATCTGCGATTTCTCTATTTCCAATAAAGGAAAATGCATCATCAACCGTTTTCATAATTTCATCTGCTTGTTTTTTGTCATGAAAGGACATTATATGTAATATTTCTTTATATTGACTTCCAAAATACCTTTCATCCGGAACATAATATTTTCCATAAAAATATATTCCTCTACCAAATATGCACACAAGGAATAAAATTCCTGCGATAATCAATATACAAATAAATTTCTTTTTCATAAACATGCTCCTTTCGCAAAATTCGACAATGCGAGACATAAGATTTAGATGCACCGCATCAAAGCCTCCCTTGCCTAAAGGGAGGTGTCAGTCGCAGACTGACGGAGGGATTCTTTCACTGCAATATCAATATACTCACATACTCCATCAAAATTTCTATTTACTTCATTATTTGGTATTCTGATAACTGTTAAATTTCGTTGTTCAATTCTTTCTGTCCTGATTTTGTCTTTTAACAAACCTTTTTCCTCATAATGTTGTGAACCGTCAAGTTCAATTATAAGTCTTGCACTATGACAATAAAAATCAACTATATAATTATCAATCACTTTTTGTCTTAAAAATCTAATAGGATAACTTCTCAAGAAATCATACCAAATATGTCTTTCTTCTTTTGTCATATTCTTTCTTAATGTTCTTGCATTGGTAGTTAAATCCGCGTTATGTTTTCTATCCATTTATATCCCTCCACCACCTTCGGCGGTCCCCCTCCCTTTAGGCAAGGGAGGCTTTCTTTCTTTTTCGATATAGTTCGTGTCAAGACCGGATTAAAAAGTTAGTCGATATGCAAACTTCGTTTGCTCGATATTTTACTTCGTAAATCGATATGTTTTTCGCTATGCTCAAAACTCAATATGATATGAATTCTCGTTGCCGCAAGGCAATAGATCCTGCGTATATCGAGTGCGAAGCACATATCGAGAATTGGTCAGAATTCATATCGATGCGTTGCTGTGCAACGCAAAGCCTCATACCAAGACCGAACCAAAAATTCAATTGACGTACAAACAATTTTGTACAAATCAATTCCTCTGTTAGCCAGTTTTCATTATATCACAATCTGCGATATTTGTAAATAAAAAATAACCGCTTGAGAATTTTTCATCTCAAACGGTTTTCTCTCTTATAGTTCTGTTGTCCAATCCTCATCCCAGGGATATTTCATCCGAAGCACCTGTCCGCCCCGCTTTGCAGATTCTTCCGCATAGATACCGGGCAGGGTCATGGCAAGGCCTTCCTTTAAGCTGATGGGAGCAGACTCGCCCTTCAAAATCGCCTGATAGAAATGATCCAGCATTGCATAGTCCATTCCGCCATGCCCCGTTGCTTTTTCATTATCCGCATAAGCAGGAGGCATAAATTCTCCGCCGATTTCCTTCAGTTCCGTATCCAATTCCTTCATGGAATTATACCGAATGACAGGCTTATCAAACCGATCCATCCGTTCCATATAACCTTCCGTTCCGAATACACGGTAATTATGATGGCCGATTTTCGCTCTGCACCGCTTGTTTCGCATTAAACGGACAATAACGCCCGACTCTGTTTGAAACTGTGCACACATCATATCATCCCGTTCGGAATCCTCCGCCTGAGGGCCTGTTCCAAAACAGCTTACATACCGCAACTCTTCTTCCAAAACCTTCAACAAGGGTCCCAAGGAATGGGTACAATAGCGAATGGGAATCAACAGTTTTCTCCAATCCCCGTTTTCGTTCAAATGGATACTTTCATCACTTTTTGGCAAGGACCAATGAATGTATTCCGCTTCCATGCAATAGGGTTTTCCCAGCAATCCCTTCTGATAAAATTCCTGCAATAACACAGCAAATTTCTGCTCATTGGGGTTTGCGCCCGTGGAAATCATTGCTTTGGATTTTTGCGCCGCCTTCCAAATGTCTTCCGCTTCCTTCAAGCTTGCCACATTGGGAATATCGGACAGCACATTAATATTTTTCTCCAATGCCTTCATGCAAAATTCCGCATGAATATCCGCCCCTGTTTCCACAATCACAACATCCAAATTTGCTTCTTCTAACATCCGGTCATAACTTTCATAAAAAACGGTATCGGGAAACTTTTCTGAAAATGCCGCATCCGACAGCCATTGCTTTTCATACCAATTTGATGCCTTAATATCGCAGGCAGCGGCAGGAATTACACAATCAAATCCATCCGCCGACAATTGAAACATGGCACGGCCTCTATGCCCCAGACCTACTACACCAACACGAATTTTTTCCATTTTCATCACGTCCTTCCGTAATCAATCCCTTTCTTATACAGTATACCACACATCCCTTTTTTTGTAAATGGAAAAATTCCTGTTTTTATTCAGGAAAAAAACCTGATAACCTCATTCTTGTTTTCGTTCAATCAATTCTCCTTTTCCCAACCGGAATTACAGATTTAAAAAAATTCTGATCAAAGCCTCCGAGGAACTGAATAAACGGCTTCATTTTTCCTGATTTTCATATTTTTTCGGTTATGAAAAAGCTCCCTTTGTTCACTTCTCCAAAATTCAAAAAAACAATTGACAGAACAGAAAAAAAGGTGTAAAATTATTGTAAGACTTTAAAATAGGATATTTATATCCTTCTGCAATTCTCGACGTAACAAGCGAATAAGAAAGGATGATAATTGCGATGAAAATTTGTTTTTCGACACTTGCGTGTCCCGATTCCGATTGGTCTGATATTTATTCCATGGCAAAAGACTTAAGCTTTGACGGAATTGAAATTCGCGGTCTGGGTGAAGATATTTCTGCGGTAAAGGCAAAACCCTTTACCGAAGCACAGCTTCCCAAAACTATAGAAAAATTGGAGGAGCTGGGTCTAACCATTCCCTGTCTATCCTCAGGCTGTGTACTAAAAAACAAAGAAGAGCATGACAGCGTTATAGAAGAAATTGCAACCTATATCTCTCTGGCAGGAAAGCTGAATACTCCTTTTATCCGTATTCTTGCTGACTCTGATCCCGCACCGGAAGGAGAAGTAGACGATGCTTATATTATCAACATATTAAATGAGTTATCCCCCATTGCTGAAAAAGGGAATGTAACTTTGCTGGTGGAAACAAACGGTGTTTATGCTGATACAAAAAGATTGAAACACGTGTTGGATACGGTAGACAGTAATTTCATTGCCGCTCTTTGGGATATGCATCATCCTTATCGGTATGCAGATGAATCTCCTTATGATACCATTAAAAACTTGTCAAGCTACATCAAATATGTTCATACGAAAGACAGCGTGTTAGAAAACGATACTGTGTCTTACAAAATGATGGGCGAAGGCGACCTTCCCTTACAGGATATGTTTGATGCATTAAAGGCACAACGGTATGACGGCTATGTTTCTTTAGAATGGGTAAAGCGTTGGTCAAAAGGCTTGTCCGATGCGGGAATCGTAATTCCCCACTATGCAAACTTTATGGCACCTTATCGTACTCATCACAAATATCCCTTACAGGATAACAAGAGAAAAACAGGAAAATACGTATGGCCGAAAGAACATTTGATTGATTACACCTTCCCCGATGTCTTGGACAGAATGTGTGAAGAATTTCCCAATCAGTACGCCTTTCGTTATACCGAGCTTGATTACACCAGAACCTATCCCCAGTTCAGAGATGATGTAGACCGTTTCGCAAGGTCATTGATTGCCATGGGCGTAGGAAAAGGAGACCATGTTGCCATCTGGGCAACCAACGTCCCTGCCTGGTACATTACCTTCTGGGCAACCACCAAAATCGGAGCGGTTTTGGTTACGGTAAACACCGCATACAAGATTCATGAAGCAGAATATTTGTTAAAGCAATCCGACACTCATACTCTGGTAATGGTAGACGGCTATAAGGATTCGGACTATGTGGGCATTATCAAAGAGCTTTGCCCCGAGCTTCAGACCTGCAAACCCGGTCAGTTGTATTCGTTAAGACTTCCGGAACTGAGAAACATCATTACCATTGACAGCGCTCAATCGGGGTGTTACACTTGGGACGATGCAATTGCACTTTCCGAGCAGGTTCCCCTGTATGCAGTAGAAGCCCGTCGCCGTCAGATTGATAAGCATGATGTTTGTAATATGCAATACACCTCAGGAACCACCGGGTTCCCCAAAGGTGTTATGCTGACGCACTATAATGTGGTAAACAACGGAAAAGCCATTGGTGACTGTATGGATTTATCCACAGCAGACCGCATGATGATTCAGGTACCCATGTTCCATTGCTTTGGCATGGTGCTGGCAATGACCGCATCCATGACTCACGGTACCACCATGTCTCCTATCCCTGCATTCTCACCACGAAAGGGATTGGCTTGTATCAACAAAGAAAAGATTACCGCTTTCCACGGTGTTCCCACCATGTTTATCGCAATGCTGGAGCACGAAGATTTTGACAAGACCGATTTTTCTTATATGAGAACGGGCATTATGGCAGGAAGCCCCTGTCCCGTTAAAATCATGGAAGATGTTATCAACAAGATGAACATGAGCGAAATTTGTATTACATACGGGCAGACAGAAGCCTCTCCCGGATGTACCATGAGTAAAACCACCGATACCATCGAAACCCGTGTCAACACTGTCGGAAGTGCTATTTTCGGTGTAGAAAATAAAATTGTTGACCCTGAAACAGGAGAAGATTTACCCGATAATGTAGACGGTGAATTTGTAGCACGGGGCTACAACATTATGAAGGGATATTACAAAATGCCTGAAGCCACCGCTGCTGCCATTGATGAAGATGGCTGGCTCCACACAGGTGATTTGGCTCGCCGTTTGCCTGACGGAAACTATAAGATTACAGGCAGAATCAAGGATATGATTATCCGTGGCGGCGAAAATATTTATCCCAAGGAAATTGAAGATTTTATTTACACCCACGATAAGGTAAAGGATGTTCAGGTCATCGGTGTTCCCGACAAGCAGTACGGGGAAGAAATTATGGCTTGTGTCATCCTGAAGGAAGGCGAAGAGTGTTCCGAGGAAGAAATCAAAACCTATGTACGGGATCATATGGCAAAGCATAAGATTCCCAGATACGTGGCTTTTGTTGACAGTTTCCCCATGAACGCCGCAGGAAAAATCTTAAAATATAAGATGAGAGAACAGGCGGTAGAAATGCTCAATCTCCAGGATGCAAGTAAAATTGTCACAGCGTAATATCAAAAGCCTATGCCCCGGAGCAAGGAGGCTAAGCCATGAGTACGCTTGGAAAACCAAGAAAACACGGTTTTTCGTTTTCTGTTTTCCGAGCAACGGAATCGCTTAGGCGACTGCCCGCGGAACAACTAAAAACTGTATATCAATAAAAACAGGACGGTTCACCGCCCTGTCAGACCGTCGAAAAACTCGGTCTACCGCAAGCAAAT
>SVJP01000116.1 GCA_015068925.1 Oscillospiraceae bacterium | reverse complement strand
CAAGTATTTTTAACATTTCACTTCATTCTTCTGTTAAGAATACTTGTTTGATAAAATTTTTCTCCTTTCCACATCATTTATTTTCTTAACAAAATATTTGAATTTTGAACTATCAAAAAGATCTATTTTATTTGTTTATTACAGTTATATTGTATTAAATTATTTTATTTTTTCCGTTTATTTCATTATATTTGTATATTAACATAATATAAGTGTACTTTTCAACTATATTTTTACTAATAAGCAAACAATTTTACTGTAATAAATTTGTTTTTATTTTATAGAGATTGGATTTATTCCTTCGTCGACCATAAATCAGTTGACTTTTATAAAATCGATATAGTATACTAAAATTGATGTTGTAAGAATTTGGTAACTTCTACTTCACACCAAACACTCACATTTTGCAAAGGAAACCCAAGTACATGGAAAATTTTACAGTTGCAAATTATACATTGCGCGAGTCAAATAAAGATGAAATTGCTCTAGTTGCCCATGCCCTTTCATCAAGAACCCGACTTGATATTTTAGAAATCATTAGTTTGAACAGCGGAATTAGTATTGTTCAACTTGCCAAAAAACTTGATATTGCTGTCTCTAGCGCCGCTTTTCATGTAGAATTATTAAGCAAAGCCGGACTAATTGAAACCACCAGTGCTCCCGGAAAACACGGAACCATGCGCATCTGTCATGCTTTAATCAGCAAAATTAGTATTGAATTATTAACCCGTCAAATACAAGACCAATACAATATTTTTTCTTACAACATTCCCATTGGCAGCTACAACGATTGTTTTGCAACGCCTACCTGTGGTCTTGCCTCCGAAACCGAAATTTTAGAGCAGGCAGACGCTCCAAGTTCTTTCTTTTCACCCCGAAAAATTGAAGCACAAATTATTTGGATGCGTCACGGACGATTGACTTATAAAATACCAAATTGTTTTTTAGAGGCAAATAATCCTCAAGAAATTTCTTTTAGTTTAGAATTATGCTCTGAGGCTCCGTTCTACAATTTGAATTATCCCAGTGATATTACAACCTGGATAAACGGCGTCGAGACCTCAACATACACTTGTCCCAGTGATTATGGTGATCGCACAGGAAAATTGACACCCAAATGGTGGAGCCCAAAACTCACTCAATACGGCGAATTAATTAAATTTTCCACTGACAAAAAAGGATCTTATATTAACAAAGAATTAATTCCCGATTCGCCCACGATTGATCAATTAAAATTAAAAGAAAACCCCTATATTTCTTTCAAAATTGGAATCAAAGATGACGCGACAAACAAAGGCGGTTTCAATATTTTCGGTGAAAAATTCGGCGATTATCCCCAGAACATCATTATGAAAATCAAATGTCTATAAAGAGAAAGAAGGACAAAATGAAAAATCATTGTTGTCCTTCTTTCTCTATTACATAATGCAAATTTAAATAAAATCTTTGTCTAAATTATTATCATTTCACCATTTAATCGGTTTTTCTTTCAGCGCCTCATCCAACGCCTCTTTCTCTTCTTTTCCGAGCAAAACATCCGGTTCTGCATTATGCACGGTCTTTACATAGAAATAAGATCCATCTCGACCATGAACGATATTCAACACCATACCATCAAGATTCTGCGTCAATAAAGCAACGGCACTACTGGAGTTACCTCCCATTCCGGGAAATGCATTATAGCGAACAACAGCCATCCGCTGAAACGTCTTTCCCATCACTTTTTTGATCTCAGAAATAGCTTCTTTATCCGCCTTTATCTCTGCCTGAAGCGAGTTAATGGTTTCATACGCCTCGAAAAAGCTTTCCTCTAAACTCTCTGCATCTGATCCTCTCATAAAGGTATCATATTTACGTGCGAGCTTTTTTTGCTTTATCAAAAGGATGATAACCAAAATCAACAGTACAAATGCCAGTAGAATCATTCCCAAAGTGAATAATTCTATGTTTTGTCCTATAAAATCTATTAAAACAGCCATTTATTTTCCTCTTTCTTAATAATGGTTCTTTTCACAGGACTCTAATATTCCCATAATTCTATCTAGCTCATCCATAGAAAAATAGGAAATTTCAATTTTTCCTCTATTTTCGTCTTTTCGCTGAATCGCCACTTTGGTTCCGAGAATCTGCTTCAATCGATCCTCACCCAGTTTGTAAGCAGCTTCCACCGATGGATTGACAGTAACTTCCAGTTCTGGTTTTTTCACTGGGTTCAGCGCCTCTTTTACCATTTTTTCCGCTTCACGAACGCTGAGAGATTTTTCTGCAATTCTTTCTGCAATCTTAACCTGAAGATTTCCATTTTCCAGTGCAAGCAACGCACGTGCATGTCCCATTGAAATCATTTCATCTACCAGCATTTCCTGAACACGCTTATCCAATTTCAGCAGACGCATCGTGTTTGTGATAGCGGATCTACTCTTAGAAACACGCTCAGCAATTTCTTCGTGTTTTAGTTCAAATTCCTGGATCAAACTCTGGTAAGCCATTGCTTCCTCAATCGGATTTAAGTTTTCGCGCTGAATATTCTCAATCAAAGCAATTTCCATGCGTTCGCGATCTGTATATTCTCGAACAATAACAGGCACCTCTTTGCATCGTGCCAGCTTAGCTGCTCTCCAACGGCGCTCCCCGGCGATAATCGCATAGTAATCATCTTTTTTTTGAACCATAATTGGCTGCAGGATACCATAATTTTGGATAGAGTCAGCCAATTCCTCCAGCGCATCTTGATCAAAATGCTTTCTAGGCTGATCACGGTTAGGTTCAATCAGGTTGATGTCCATCATTTTTTCTTTTTCGATGACAATTTCCTTCTCGACCACTACCTCTTTTTCAACGATTACTTCAACCGGCTTTTCGACGATTTTTTCTTTTATTACCTCTTTCGTGGGCGCTTCCTGAATCATCTGAGGCAGAAGAGAGTCCAATCCTTTACCTAATCCACCTTTTTTTGCTTTCGCCATGATTTATCTCTCCTCCTCTACATGTTCAATTACTTCTTCAGCCAACAGGCGGTAGCTTTCCGCTCCTGAAGAGCGGGTATCATACACATTAATCGGCATTCCATGACTGGGTGCCTCTGCCAAACGTACATTTCTCGGAATAATAGTCTTATAAATTGTCTGTTTTAAATTATATTTTACATTTTCAACTACCTGCAAGGAAAGATTCGTTCTTGCATCATACATCGTAAATACAACGCCTTCCATACGAAGATTTGGATTTAATCGCTGGTTTACCAGGTTTATGGTATGAATCAACTGACTCAACCCTTCCAATGCATAATATTCACACTGAATCGGCACCAAAACTGTATCCGCAGTTGTCATCGCATTTACGGTCAACATATTAAGTGAGGGCGGACAGTCAATGATGATAAAATCGTATCTATCTCTCAACGGACCAATTTGTTTCTGCAAAATATATTCTTTCTGCTCAACACCAATCAGTTCAATCTCAGCTCCGGACAAGTTAATATTTGACGGAATTACATCCAATCCCTCATAATCCGTATGTACAATTGCCTCCTCGGCCGTTGCTTCCCCAATTAAAATATCATATGATGTAACTTCTGCAGTGTTTTTGTTAATTCCAAGGCCGCTGGTCGCATTTCCCTGCGGATCACAATCCAACATCAATACTTTTTTTCCTGCTTCAGCTAAACACGCAGACAAATTGATTGCTGTTGTAGTTTTTCCTACACCACCCTTTTGGTTTGCTATCGCTATAATTCTACCCACGACAATCCCCTCTTTCTAAACATAAATTATTCTTACATTAGTATAGCACATTTTTCTATTTTCGAAAAGCCCTTTCCATGTTTCACGTGAAACATATTTTGTAATTTTTCTTTTTGTTTCACGTGAAACATGTTTTTCCATTTATTCTTTTTGCAACATAATCACAAAAAGTAGAAGAGCAGATGTTTCACGTGAAACATCTGCTCATAACACATTTAATCAGTTAAGTGAATTCAACCAAGTTACAATACCATCTGCAATTGCCGCCGCATAAGCTTCTTGTTCGCTGCGGAACAATTCGTTATCAGATTTATTTGACATAAAGCCCATCTCGATAATGATCGAAGGCATTTTTGTTCTCCAAAGAACAGAATAGTCATCACTTGAAACCGTATTTCGATAGATTCCTCTGAAGCCATTAATTTGTTCTTCCTTCAACTCGTCACGAATCATCTCTGCCAATTGCTGATCTTTTGCTTTTTCCGGATTATTATTATATAAATCCCAATTTACGCCCCAAATTTCAATTCCCTTCTCCTGATCATTTCCTTTCATGTAATTTCGATGTAAAGAAACAAAGCATTCCGCACCAGATTCATTTGCACGAGGTACTCGCTCATCAATGTTATGGACATAGGCATCCTCGGTTCTGGTCATCTTTACCGTAACTCCTCTGGTTTCAAGAGCTTTTTGAACTGCAAGTGCTAAATCGAGATTATCATGCTTTTCGCGTACAATCCACGCTCCTTGATCACTGGCTTCCGGAACAATATTTCCATTGGCATCCAACCAATTACCGTTTTCGTCGCGTACCCACTCAGCACTTCCCCAATCACTTCCGCCGTGTCCGGCATCAATCCAAACAATATAAGGTTTTTCCACCATCACAGGGCCTGCTTCCGTAGGCTCCTCAGTTGTCGCCTCGGTCGGCTCTTCGGTTGTTTGCTCGGTTGTCTGATCAACTCCCGTTGTAGTTTCCTCGTCTGCAGAAGTGGAAGAGTGGTTGTCCTGCGTCTCTCTGTCAGATTGATCATTCTTTAAGGCTTTGATTCCAAGGAAACCAACCACCAATAATAAAACACATACTAAAACGATACTCAATATTGCGCGTATCATATCATCTCTGCGTTTTCTTCTTCGTCTCGCAGAATTTCCTCTTGATAAAGATCCATAACTATTCGACATTTCAACTCCTCCTTATTTCTTTTCCAATGGTTCTTTTGACGGCATTCCTGCCTTTCTGGGATATTTTGCCTCTGTAAAGTTAATTTTATATATAAATACAAACATACGTTCGATATCTGTTGAGGGCAATATCATTTTCTCTGATTTTTCTGTCACACAACCAAGTTGTTTTATCGCATATTCTGCTTGATTTAGTTCCTCGTCCAATTTTCCGGATTTATACGGAATAAAGTATCCGTTCTTTTTTACATAAGGAATACAGTATTCTGACAGCGTCGAAAGATTCGCTACCGCTCGTGAAACACAGAGATCATATTGCTCACGATACTTTTTCTGATGTGCATAATCCTCTGCACGTCCATGAAGTAATTCTACCTTCTCCAAGCCAAGTTCGTTGACTACTTGCTCTAAAAACCGAATTCGTTTATTCAAAGAATCAAGCAATGTTACGTTTAAATGAGGGAAGAGTATTTTCAGAGGAATTCCGGGAAAACCGGCGCCGGTTCCAATGTCAATGAGACTTTGACACTGATTCAAATCCTTGATTTTCATCAGCACACAGCTATCAACAAAATGCTTCGTCAATACCTCCGAAAACTCGGTAATCGCAGTCAAATTCATCACTTTATTTGTTTCTACCAATAATTCATAATACCGATGAAACTGCAACGTCTGATGATCACTAATTGAATATCCCAAATCATCAAATGTCTTTTTTATTTGATCTAACTCAATTTGTTTATTCAAGTGAATTATCCTTTCCTTTAACGCTTTAAATAATGTTTTTTACTTAATTTGCGTTTTTCACTCTTTATAATGTCTTTTTTGTTCCAGATAAACCAGCAACACCGAAATATCAGCAGGAGAGACACCGGAAATTCGTGAAGCCTGTCCGATTGATACCGGCTGATAGAGACTTAACTTTTGAACAGCCTCTTTTCGCAGACTTCCAATTTGGGTATAATCAATCGTTTCCGGTATTTTCTTTCCTTCCAGCTTTTTAAATTGCTTCACCTGCTGCATCTGACGCTTAATGTATCCCTCATATTTCAAGTGAATACTTACCTGCTCGCACACGTCCGGAGGTAAATCAGGACGCTTTGTATCTAACTCGGAGGTCATCTCATAATCTAACTCAGGTCGTTTGATCAATTCCGCCAGATTACTTCCGCTTTTTAGCTCCGTACTTTCGTGTTCA
>SVJP01000115.1:5119-6170 GCA_015068925.1 Oscillospiraceae bacterium | reverse complement strand
GAACTAATGTTCAAAGTGAAGTTGCTATAAGCAGTGAAGTTTTTGCTTTCGCAAAAGTAAAGTTAAGTTTGTCACTTCGCCGTCAGGCGAAACTTCACTTACGAAGCAAACTTCACTATCGCAAGAGTACTTCACTTGCCGTAGACAAACTTAGTTAATGATTTCACCTTTGATGAAATCATTATATCATAAAAAGAAAAAAATAACAACCCTCTTTTTTATAAGAAGATTGTTATTTCCTTCGTTTATTATAGAGTTACACCGTCTTTAAAAATGGCAATTTCCCGATAACCGCTTTGTTCACTTTTGGTGTTTGTTCCGTTTGCAGTTTCTAAAATCAGGCGATACAGACGGTCTGTTTCTTCCTTCCAATCGGCTCCGTCCACTAAAACCCCTGCATCAAAATCAATCCAAGTGGGTTTTTTCTCGGCAAGAGGCGTGTTGGTAGAAATCTTCAATGTGGGAACACAGCTTCCCACAGGCGTTCCACGACCTGTTGTAAATAAAATCATATGGACACCGGATGCTGCCAATTGGGTCATGGCAACCAAATCGTTTCCGGGACCGTATAATAAATTTACACCGGATTTTTCTGCTTGTTCCCCGGTATCCAGCACCGCAGTCACAGGATAACGACCGCTTTTTTGCACACAACCCAGGGATTTTTCCTCTAAGGTAGTAATACCTCCATCCTTATTTCCCGGGGAAGGATTTTCATAAACAGGCTGATTGTGACCCGTAAAATAATCTTTAAACCGTTGAATCATATGGACGGTTTGTTGGAACAATTCCTCTGTTTCGCATCGATTCATGAGCAACGTTTCCGCACCGAACATTTCAGGAACCTCTGTCAAAACACAGCCTGCTCCCTGCTCTACCAATACATCACACACCCGTCCTACAATGGGATTGGCTGTAATACCGCTTAATCCGTCACTCCCACCGCATTTCAAGCCAATCCGAAGCTCGCTGACAGGAAATGCTTTCCGTTTTTCAGAGGCGACAGATTCCTGAAGCCTGCGAATGATTGCCGTTCCTTCTTTCAGTTCAT
>SVJP01000115.1:0-5109 GCA_015068925.1 Oscillospiraceae bacterium | reverse complement strand
TTCATCTCCGCAATCCTGAACATTTAAAAATGCTATCCGTTTGGTAGGTTCCAATCCGAGAGTATCAATCCGATTATTTTCACAACCCAATCCCAAAATCAATACGCCCCCTGCATTGGGATGATGTGCCAAAGCACAGAGAAGAATTCTTGTATTTTCTAAATCCTCTCCCAACTGAGAGCAACCGTAAGGATGAGGAAAGGCAAGAGCACCTGTTTGTTCCGCAAGCTTTAAGGCAAGCTGGTTGACACATCCTACTGTAGGTAAAATCCACACATCGTTACGGATCCCAATCTTACCGTCTTCCCGTTCATATCCCCAAAACACATCGGTACAATTCACATCGGGAAATACAAGCTCAGGCTCATATTGATAATCCAGATAATTGGTCAATGCGGTTTTTAAATTATGGCTATGCACCAACTCGCCTTCCTGAATATCACAGGTCGCCTGTCCGATGGGATATCCGTATTTAATCACCTTTTCGCCCTCGGCGATGGGCTTTATGGCATATTTATGACCGGTTTCGGGATTGACCTTCACCGAATCCTTTGGATGAATCTGAATCATGCCTCCATCTCCTTTGCAAAACGGCTGTAATCGTCACCCCAAAGGGAAACATCTGACAAAATTTCTTCCAAGGTGCCTTCCTTAATTTTCCGAATCAATGCTTCATCATCACAAGGAGTTCCCTGTTTGTACCAATCAATCAGATACTTCCATGCCCGCAAGCCGTTTTTCGCTACAACGCCCTGTTTTTCAAGGTCAAGAACGGTAGGAAGAACACGGGCACAGTATTTGCTGACAGAATTCAAGGAAATGGAACTGAGTTTATGATGCAGATAGGGATTCAAAAACCGCTTTTGTACTGCATTCCAAAATTCTTCACATTCTTCCTTGGGTAAATCCAATGTCTGAATTGCTTCATTCTGAATAAACTCAGACACAAAAGAGAAGATTTCTTCGTTTTTCATGCAATCCTCTACCGTTTCCATTCCGCGAAGCAGACCAAGGCAAACCATAGAGGTATGAGCACCGTTTAAGATACGTACCTTCCGTTCACGGTAAGGGGTAATGTCATCTGTCAGTAACACATTGCAGCCCGCCTTGTCAAAGGGCAATTCGGCAAACAGCCCCTTCCCTTCAATCGCCCAGAAATGGAAGGATTCTGCGCTGTTACGGAAATTATCTTCATAAGGAAGCTCTGCATCCGCGGGGAATCCTGATACAATTCGGTCAACCAGGGTGCTGCAGAATTTGTTTTCCTGTTCCAACCAATCAATAAATTCTTGTCCTAAATTCCAAAGCTTTGCATAGCGCAATACATATTCCTTTAATGTTTTTCCGTTGTGCTCAATCAGTTCACAAGGAAGAATCCAAAAACCGGGTAACTTCAGCGCAAAACGCTGATACAACAATTTTGTCAATTTCGCAGGATAGGTAGAGGGCGGTGCTTGGTCAAAAGTGTTCGTTTCATCAAAAGCAATGCCCGCTTCTGTGGTATTGGAAACAATAAACCGCACTTCGGGTAACGCCGCCAATGCTAAAAATGCATCAAAATCGTCATAGGGACAAACCATGTGGTCAATCACATCCACAATCTGAGTTTCTTCTCCATCCAAATCACGAATCAAATTGGTATACAGATAGTCCTGTTCCCCAAATTCCGCCATTCTGCCTTTCGGTTCTATGGGTTTTACTACTACTACACTCCCATTAAATACCCCTTTGTTATTCAAATTTTGTATCATCCAATCAAAAAATCCACGTAAAAACACGCCTTCTCCAAACTGAATGATTTTAATGGGTCGTTTTTGTTTGTTTACTGCTTCATTGATTGTTTTCATTTGTAATCCTCCAAATATTCTTTTGTATTTTCTATCATTTCATTAAATAATTTTCTTGTGTCAGACAATCCAATCCGCACAAGAGGGTCTTTTGCAAATGCCATAAAAGCAGTTTCCAAATCGCGGTTTTGCACCGCATCTAAAATCAACTGTTGATTGGTCACATGAGGCATGGTAAGACCGAGAGGTCCATCGGGCATACTTCCTGCAACAACAGGCAATACAGAGTCACAAGTAAATGCCGCATTGGTTTCCACAACTGCCCCCAAAGGAAGATTAGGAATTTGTCCTACATTGGGAAGATTCACATTGGTCACCAAATCTTCCAACCCAAGCAGTGCCTTCATTTGCAGTACTCCTTCTTCTCCCGAAGGAACAAGTTCAAACTTTTCTTCTCTGTTAACCAACCGTTTGCTCTTTGCCAGACGATCTTTCAACCCATCTATACGGTACTGAATCGGTGTCAAAGCGAATTTCCATTCTGCTACCGTTTCAAGGTCTTTGAGATACCAGTTCCCGGGGCAAAATTCTGCCAGATGACGATCTCCTGCCGCCGCGATGGTACCATAGCGGAGAAACAAATCCATTTTAATACAGTTTCCATTAGAAAAAGCTTTCAGATAATCATATTTTTCTTCTTTGAACGTTCCTGTTTTTACATATTTTTCACAGAACTTTCGGTACACAGGGAACAAATCGATCCCCTTATAGTTCGCTTTATCAAGCCATGTAAAGTGGTTGATTCCCATGACATTAACACGAATATCATCACGGGTAATTTCTTCCTCGATTCCCAAAATTTCTTTCGCCGCTTCTCCCAGCAAATCACGGGTAAAAAACACCTCGTGGCAACAACCGAATGCTTTGATTTCAGGAAAAGTACGATACAGCATACCAATACTTAAGGTCATGGGATTGGTATAATTTATGACCCATGCTCTTGGACAGCATTCCTTGATTTTTAATGCAAAATACTCCATCATAGGAAGGGTTCTTAATGCACGGATGATTCCGCCCGGTCCTGTTGTATCTCCTACCGATTGATAAATCCCGTATTTTTCAGGAGTATGGACATCTGAGCCCATTTCGGTAAAGGTTCCCGGTAAAATGGAAATCACAACAAAATCCGCATCGGTCAATGCCTCTTCGATTGTTTCGGCTGCTTTATAGGTAACAGGATTGGCATCAGGGCAATCCTCAGGAATACGGTTTCCAATGATTTCATTCGCTTTCGCCGCCTCTTTATCAATATCATAAAGATACACTTCGGGGGTAAACGATTTTTCCATTGCCAAATCACTCATCAGATACCATGCCCAACCACGGGAACCTCCACCTAAATAGGCGATCTTTACTTTTTTCATAAAAACCATTTCCTTTCTTTCCTTTCTTACCTATAGCATACCGCATTTTTTTAAAGATTTCCTTTAAATTTTTGCCTTTTTTAAAAATAATCTTTAACATATTGCTTTTTTAAAAAAGATATGCTATAATAACATTATGAATACACAAAACTTTTTACCGGAACATGGAATTTCTATTGAATATATTCACAGAAGGACAGCATGGAATATGTCTGCCCTTCATTGTCATGACCATTATGAGGCTTACTATTTATTGGAAGGAACAAGAACTTACTTTATCGGAAACCGTCAATATTCAGTGCAAGCAGGTGATGTGGTGCTGATTTCCAAGCGAGTTCTTCACAAAACAACAGTACAGGATACAGGTGCCCACAGTCGAATTACACTCTATTTCACAGATGACTACATTCCTGATTGCTTGCAAAAACAGGTTACCAAACTCTTTTCTTTTTGTGTTTTTACACCGGAAAATAAGGAGGAAGTTAAGCAACGATTTTTTGACCTGCTGGACGCACAAAAAACAGAAGAAAATTTTAAAGATGCATGGATGAAATGTCGGATGTTTGAGCTTTTTGTTTCCTTAAACAAATCTGTGGAAACAAAAAAAGTGGCAGACGATTTTATGACTCGTACCGCCACTTATCTGAAACAGCATTTATCAGAACCTGTTACTCTGCCCGCAGTAGCGGAGCATTTTTCCTTCAGCATCTCTCACTTTTCCAGAAAATTCAAGGAAGAGGCCGGGGTTGGATTCCAAGAATACCTGACCATTCTCCGCACCCAACTGGGGGCAAAATTATTAGAAGAAACCGACCTGACGGTAACGGAAATTGCAGGAAAATGCGGATTTGAGGACAGCAATTATTTTTCCACCGTATTCCGTCGCATTTATAAAACATCCCCTCGCACTTATCGGCAGAGTATTCTTAATCCAAAGGCGGGCAAAGAAACCTCACCTAACACTTCCTCTCCCGATTCCAAATCTCGGTAACGTCCTTTCAGGACAACGATGCCGGGATTTTCTTTATAATTTTCCAGAAAAAAGTATTCTTTACCGTTCCCTGTTCTGACATGAACCGTTGCACCATCAGACAAGGAAACTGCATTTTTCTTAATCTGCAATTCTTCGCACAGAAAAGAATAAAAATCATCCGTAAATTCCCCTGTATCACGACATGCGAGATAATAGGCGGTTCCATTTCCCAATGTGTTTTTGCATAAGGCAGGAAAACCTTTATAATAATCTTGTTCATAAACGGCCAAGGTTTCTGCGGTGGAAGGATGCACCACCTCACAATAATCCTTTATTTCATATTTTTTCCCGAACAGTTGAATTGCATTTTTGTCATTCGGATACAAGCTATCCGTCTCCTCTACCCAAAGACCAAACACTTCTTTTAATTCTTCTCCCGGAAATCCTCCCAGCCAACATAAATCATTTTCATTCACAAGACCTGACATATAACCTGATACAAAGGTTCCGCCGGACATCACATAATCCTTGATTTTTCCTATGGTTTCTTTCGATGTCATATAAAGCATGGGTGCCGCAATCAGCTTGTACCGGGAAAAATCGCTGTCGGGAAATATGATATCCACATTCAAAGCCTGTTTCCAGAAGCTTTTGTGGGTTCGCAGCATGGTTTCAAAATAGTGTTTATCTTCCTGAAAACCCTGACTGTTTTCCAATGCCCACATACTGTTTACATCCATTAAAATAGCAACCTGAGAATAAATGGCGGTGCCTGCAATTTCCGAAATAGTACGCAACGTCTTTCCTACCTGTGCCACTTCGCAAAACTCACGGGTTTCTTCTGTTCCCCGATGGCTGACCACCGCTCCGTGAAATTTTTCTGCAGAACCGCGTGATTGACGCCATTGAAAATACTGCACCGAAT
>SVJP01000114.1 GCA_015068925.1 Oscillospiraceae bacterium | reverse complement strand
AAGGTAACGCCCTTCTTTTCTTTCATTTCGTCAATCAGAACTTCGAAGTATTTCTTACCTACTTCCATTACAACGTCAGAATACATCTGGATAAATCTTCTGTAGCAATCATAAGCCCATCTGGGATTTCCTGACTTTTGAGCCATAACTTCAACAACTTCTTCGTTTAGACCGAGATTCAAAATGGTATCCATCATACCGGGCATGGAAGCTCTTGCACCGGATCTTACAGATACGAGCAGAGGATTTTCGTGGTCTCCGAACTTCTTGCCTGTGATTTCTTCCATTTTGATGATATGTTCCATAATTTGAGCCTGGATATCATCATTGATTTTTCTACCGTCCTCATAATATTGAGTACAAGCCTCAGTGGAAATGGTGAAGCCCTGAGGAACAGGCAGTCCCAGCTTGGTCATTTCTGCCAAGTTTGCACCTTTGCCGCCCAGTAGGTTACGCATGGTAGCGTCGCCTTCGCTGAACAAATACACGTACTTTTTGCTCATGTGTATGCCTCCTAATAGAATTATTTATTGCCATAAGTATCTTTCTTTCCAAAATCACTTGTATTTTGGACACATATTTTTCAGTCTGTCAAAAAAGATAATGGCTTTAGCCTATCTATTATACCATTATTTTCTTGCTTTGTAAAGGGGTTTCTTAAAAATTAAAGTAAACTTTTTAAAAATTCCAAGGTTTTTGGTTGCTTTTCCAGATAATGAATCAAAAATTTTTCACAAATAGCCGAAAATTCCTCCGTTTTATCTTCTGCTAACGAAAAAGAAAAGGGATTACCGGCCATCTGAACATACTGCATAGCACGAAGAACAGATTGAGAAATGTTCATCTCTCCTTTTTGGCACTTTTTACAAACCACTCCTCCCAATTCACAGGAGAAGGAAGTCAATTGTTCTTCATTACCACATCGTACACAACGAAATACATGCGGAGAAAATCCCAATCCCGTAGCAGCACGAAGTTCAAAAACCCCTTTCACCTGCCAAACAGGTTTCTTTTCTTCCAGCATTGCAAGAGCATTTAACAACAACTTCATGAGCAATTCATTTTCCAACTGCTCGCGTGATGTAATTTCACAAAGGTAAGCTCCGCAAGACATGGTAAGCAAATCCTCGCAAATCCGATGAAAGCTTCGTATTAATTCACATTCATTTAATTGATAAGAATTTCTTCCCTGAAACAGGACAAAGCGACTGTAACAAAACAAACCCGCGCCGGTACAACGACGTTTTCCGCCACGTACCCCCCGGGCTGAAACACTGACGGTACCCCAATCCTTTGTAAATACCGTCAGCATTTTATCATGTTCACCGTATTTTGTTTCCCGAAGGACAATCCCTTCTGTCTTCACCAATCCCATATTTGTTGCAGTCAGCGCTATCTTTATTCAAACTGTTCAGCGCTTCCTCCTGTTTATACAATAAAAAAGCTTCAATATTTCCACTGTTATAAAAGCAATTCCATGCAAACTGATCCAAGTTCAAATTCATCTCCTCCTGACAAAAAATAGTGTTTCCTCTTCCTGGCAGGAGATACCTTGAAAAAATTTACTTTTGTTCTTCGTAGCCGAAATTCTTGATTAAATAATCATTGTTCCGCCAATCTTCTTTTACCTTTACCCACAATTCAAGATGAACCTTACAATCCAGGAACCGTTCCAGTTCCTTCCGGGCAGAAGTACCAATTTTCTTCATCATAGCACCGTTTTTACCAATTAAAATCATTTTATGACTTGCTTTTTCCGTATAGATAACGGCATTGATGCGGCACATCTCCCCTTCTGTTTTCATTCCTTCGATTTCAACAGCAACTCCATGGGGAACTTCCTGGGATAAAAAGCGAAGAACCTTTTCACGAATCAATTCTGCGGCAATCTGCCGCTCAGATTGATCCGTTACCATATCATCAGGAAAATAACGAGGGCCATATGGCAAAAACTTTTTCATAACAGAAATAAGCTCCTCAATTCCATCTTTTTTTAAAGCACTGATGGGAATTACCGCTTCAAAATTACATAAATCAGAATATTTCTGAATCAAAGGCAATAATTTTTCTTTTGGCACCAAATCAACCTTATTGATGACCAAAATCACAGCCGCACTTGAAGCATGGAGTTTTTGGATTAATTCCTGCTCATCTCCTTGTTTTGTTGCATCAACCATGAATAAGACCAAATCCATATCGTCCAATGCCGAAAACGCTGCATTGACCATGAAATTTCCTAATTTATTTTTGGGTTTGTGCACACCCGGAGTGTCAACAAATACAATTTGAGATTCCTCATCCTGATAGATGGCTGTAATCTGATTTCTGGTAGTCTGCGGCTTATTGGAAACAATAGAAATTTTTTGCCCCACAAGTTCATTGATTAACGTCGATTTTCCTACATTAGGCATGCCTACTACGGTGGCAAATCCTGATTTAAACTGTTCCATTTATTCTTCCTCCCGTGTCAAAGAAAGTGCTGCTAACACCGTTTCTTCATGAAGCCGCATCACACTTCTTTCCTCATCATTCATATGGTCATAACCAAGCAAATGCATCAAAGAATGAACTGCTAAAAATGCCGTTTCACGCTTAATGCTATGCCCGTATTCCTTCGCCTGTTCTTCCGCCTGTTCCAAAGAAATCACAATATCACCTAAATAAACCCGTCCTGTTTCCGGATCTAAATCCTCGGGACAAACTGAATATGCTGTACCGGGAATCATTTCAAGCATAGGAAAGGAAAGAACATCTGTTGCTCTGTCAATTCCGCGCTGTTCGAAATTAATCTGACGGATTTCTTCGTTATTTGTAAAGCAGACACTTACTTCTGCATTAAAAGGAATTTCTTCCAATTCTGCTCCTTTTTCAAGAACCTGTTCAATCAATGATTGAAAGACACTTTCTTCATCAAATAAAACCTTAATTTTCATTGACATTCTCCCGATATGCAACCCGTTTGTGATAATACGCTTTTAATGTATTAATAAAACTTGCTTTAATTTTTTCCAAATCCGACAATGTGATATCGCAATCTATTAATTGACCATCACGCAATTTTCCGTCTACCAATTTATTAACAAATGCTTCCATCGCACCATCGGAATCATCTTTTAATGTTCTGATTGCGGCTTCAACCGTATCCGCAAGCATCACAACCGCAATTTCCTTTGTTTGCGGTTTAGGTCCTGCATAACGAAAAGCTTGCATTTCAACATCCGGACTCATTTCCTTAGCTTGCATATAAAAATACATTGTTGCGGTACTTCCGTGATGTTGTTGGATAAAATCAGTCAGTCGTTTTGGCATTCTGTACTGCTGAGCAATCTTCACACCATCATCAGGATGTTGCAAGATGATTTTTGCACTTTCTTCCGGTGATAACTGATCATGAGGATTATCTACCAATTGATTTTCTTTAAACATAATAGGCTGCATTAGTTTTCCTACATCGTGATAATAGGCACCCACACGGGTTAACAGCGAATCTGCACCAATCGCAGAAGCAGCATTCTCAGCAAGATTTCCAACCATCAGACTATGATGATAAGTGCCCGGAGCCTCAGTCATCAGCCGTTTAAGAAGCGGATGTTCGGAATTGGTCATTTCAAGTAATTGAAATGGTGTAAGCAAATGAAACGCCGCTTCTAAAACAGGCAATATCCCCATTGCTACAATACCTGATAATAACACACCCATTGCCATACAAATACCATTGATAACTGCATCAAGAACAACGTTATTTTCCATCATTTCCCAACATATCATTATGATTGCTTCAAAGAGTGCAACAGGTAAACAATACAGGAAAATTTTTGTTCTGCTTCGTATATTATGAAGTAAGGAAATTAAAATAATACCTCCCATGGCATTGACCAAAAAGAAGGATAAATCTCCTTGCATAGACAATGCAGTGACAACACAAATTAAACCATGTAATAAAAAAGCATTTTTTTCTTTGCATAAAATAGATACCACAATAGCAGTGGTTAATACAGGAATTAAATTAATGTGAAAATCTGATTGCCAAATAAAAAATTCCAAAATCAGCAGCATCAGCAAATATGCTGTCACAATTGCAGCTGTTAATGCCCAACGACTGGTCATTTCCTCGTATTCCTTACGAATAAAAAAGAAACAAAACAAAAACAGTAAAAGAACAACTGCAATTAAGCCAAAATAAGTAATATAATTGGAGAGAACGGTTTTCTGGATATATCCCATTTCTTTCATCATAGCATAATCCGCATCGTCAATTCGTTCTCCTCTACCGATAATCTTTTCTCCTTTTTGATAAACCACAGGAGAAACCTTAAGTGCGGCCTCTTCCTTAGCTGACTTTGTTGCTTCTTCATCATAGATTTTATTTGGCTTCAACAATGATGAAATGAAATTATAAGCAACTCTTCTGCCTTCCTGACTCAAATTCTTTTTATTCAAGCTTTCACTCAAAAATGCATATGCTTCATCAGGAGTTTCTGCATCCAAGCCGTTTTTCATTGTATCCTTTGCAGCATCAACACAACTGTTTGAAAAACGTTCCAATTCTGCATGACTTAGTGCAAGAATCACTTGCCAATCTTCACGACCAATTCCGCTAGATGTCACTTCTGCATCGCTTAATTCATTTGCATCATCATATTTTTCCCATAATTCTGAGACAATTTCAAGTGTTTTATCAATTGATTTTTCTACTGAATCCGATACTTCCAAATCAAAACTATATTGTTTTTGCACATAATCTCTTGCATCATTTCTCAACTTTTCCGTTGTTAATTTATCAGTAATCACACCGGTGGCGTAAATGTCAATTGGACAAATATCTCCCGCCTCTACATTATACCGTTCGGGCAAATACCCATCCATTGTAACAAACACCGTCGCAGCAACTGCTATAATTAAAAAACAAATTACTAATCCATTCTTTTTCCCGTTTTTTTTCAACTGGGATTCCCTCCCTTTGGCTTGTCCGGCTTTTGCCGTTTGGCCTCGTATTTTTCATAAGCTTTGATAATTTTTCGTACCAACGGATGACGTACAACATCCAAATCTGAAAATTTCATAATTTTAATATCATCAATGTGTTCCAGTACCTTCATAGCTTCCTTCAAGCCGGAACGAATACCGCCGGGCAAATCAATCTGGGTAACATCGCCCGTAATCACCGCTTTTGAACCAAAACCGATTCTGGTTAAAAACATTTTCATTTGTTCAGGTGTTGTATTTTGCGCTTCATCAAGAATAATAAAACTGTCGTCCAGTGTTCTTCCTCTCATATAGGCAAGAGGAGCAATTTCAATAGAACCCCGTTCTACATATTTTTGATAGCTTTCCACACCGAGCATTTCATACAAAGCATCGTATAAAGGTCGCAAATAGGGATCCACTTTATTTTGTAAATCGCCAGGCAAAAAACCAAGTTTTTCTCCTGCTTCTACTGCAGGTCTGGTTAAAATAATGCGACTTACTTCCTTGGCACGAAACGCCTTTACTGCCATTGCTACCGCAAGATAAGTTTTTCCTGTTCCCGCAGGACCAATTCCCAAAACAACAGTATTATCTTCGATCGCCTCAACATATCGCTTTTGTCCCATTGTTTTCGGTTTTAATGGCTTTCCGCGCGAGGTCAGGCAAATACAATCCTTAGCTAACTCCTCTGCCTGTTCTGCCTCGCCCGTTTCTGCCATGGAAATTAGATATTGAATGGTTTGCTCATCAATGGTTTCAGAACGTTCTGCAAGCCGCACCATTTGAATTAAAACAGAGTAACATTGTTCCACCGTTTTCTCCGTTTCTCCCGTAATTCGAATTTCTTCACCGCGATTTACAATCTGAACTCCATAAGTCGTTTCCAGTAATTTCAAATTGGAATCAAAACTGCCCATCACTTCCATAGCTTGTTCCAAGCTATTCACCGTCACTGTTCTTTGTATCATTCGATAATTCTCCTTGTATGTTCACATCATAAATTTTCTGCACTGCAATGTTTTCCAAACATTCAAAAGTGCAATCAACGGTTATCGTTTCCGAATCTGCTGTTTGAATATTCTGAGTAACAGAAACAATTTCAGCCCCCACCGGCATCTGTGATGATAATTCTTGCATCATTTCCTCTTCAGCCAGATGAATTGCTTCTTCTTCATTCAGCTTTCGTTTGGCAATTTTTACTTCCCGAACGACCCGTTTGAAACAAG
>SVJP01000113.1 GCA_015068925.1 Oscillospiraceae bacterium | reverse complement strand
AATCTGGATTTTGTGCAACAGAGGCATCTTGATCTGACCAAGGAGAGGTTTCGATGACATTGTCGATTCTGATGTTATAAATTTTATATCCATCGTGATTTAACAATCTGACCAAAGCACATCCACCTACGCCATAGCACATAATATTGCGGATAGTAATGTTTCGGATATCACCGTCAGAAAGATTGTTGACTACCTTTGAATAAATGACATCTTCCGTTGCTAAAAGTGCAATCATATTATCGCCAACACAACCTGTGATATTTTCTACGATTACATCATGACAACCCTTACAAACATCCACACCATCTTGGTTGGGGACGTTGCTTTCGCTTTCATAATGAATGTTGGCAATACGGCTGTATGATGTGGTGTACATACAAATACCCCAATAACGGTGATTTTTAATTGTAATATTTTCCACCAGAAGGTGTTCAACATTTCGGAAATACATCATGCAGTTTTCGGAAATATGATGAGGGTATTTCTTCATCACTTTTCTGGAAATTCCATTATCCTCGTACATGCCGTTATGAATTCCACCGTCTAACACAACATTTCCCATGCCACGGATGGTGATGTGGCGTTGTTTATCATTTTCTTCAATGGCATTCGGAATCTTAGAATTTTTGTTGGCAAACATATTGCATACTGCACCATCACCCAGTCTTAAATGGCAATTTTGCAATAAAACAGAGCTTTCGCTGTGCAACAAAAGTGTTTTGGTAATATCCCAAATCTCTTTCCCTGTTCTTTGATTAATTTTCGGAATTAAAATGGCTTG
The DNA here is from genome assembly GCA_015068925.1 of Oscillospiraceae bacterium. GTDB lineage: Bacteria > Bacillota > Clostridia > HGM11514 > HGM11514 > SIG438. The sequence goes on along the minus strand of SVJP01000113.1, from coordinate 5,452 downwards.
TCCTGTTTTTTGTGCTTGATCAAGTGCGGCTTGAATCATGTCGCTATCACAGGAAAGATGGGCATAATCGTTTACGTTAAGATACATAATAATCCTCCTTTTTAACTTGTATGTACAAGTTATTATATCACAGAAAATGAAGACTGTCAAGAAAAAGGTAAGAATCCGCAAAATCTGATTTTTATTGTTTGGAATCCTTGATTTGCTTTACGATTTGTGATATAATAAATAATCATATAAAGCTTGAGGTGATACCATTGAATCATATTAAAATTACAGATGTACGGGTGCAACCCGGTGATAGTGCATTTTTATTGGATGACGGAACAACAGCGATTCTTTATGATTCCGGCTTTGCATTTACGGGTTTTGGAGTTGCAGAAAAGATAAAAAAGATATTGGGAGACCGTCCTTTAGATTATATTTTTTTGACTCATTCTCACTACGATCATGCTTTAGGGTCGGTGTATGCTCTTTCTTATTGGAAAAATGCAAAAGTGGTAGCAGGGGAGTATGCAGCAAAGATTTTTGCAAAACCAACGGCGAAGGCAGTAATGCGTGACCTTGACCGTAAATTTGCGGTGCAGTGCGGTGTTTTGGAGTACGAAGATTTGATTGATGAACTGCGTGTTGATATTCCGGTTGCGGACGGTGATATTGTAAAGGTGGGAAATCTGGAGTTTGTCGTACTGAATTTACCGGGACATACCAAATGTTCTGTAGGATATTATTGCCCTGAGCATCAATTACTGCTGGGGTGCGAAACAATCGGAGTATTCAATGGCTCTGACAATGTAGTGCCCTCGTATCTAATAGGATATCAGATGACGTTGGAATCCATCAAGCGAGTGGAAGAACTTGCAATCCGGCAAATTCTTGTTCCTCATTACGGTTTGCTGAAGGAAGAAGAAACAAAATTTTATCTGAAGCGTGCAAAGGAAAGCGCTGTAACAACAGCAGAAGAAATCATTTCCATGATTCGTCAAGGAAAAGCAAAAGAAGAACTGATAGAGTTTTTTAAAGAAAAGTTTTATTACGGTATAATCAAAGAAATTTATCCCATTGATGCCATGGAGCTTAATACCGGGATAATGATTGATTTGTTAAAAAAAGAATCAGAACAATAATATGAGGTGATGTTATGAAAGCAATGATTATGCAACCACCGTATTCAAGGGATACAGCATTTTCGGATGAATATTTTGCTTATAAATTAGAGTTACTGAATCAGTGTGACGAATCGGCAGATTTGATTGTTCTGCCGGAGTATAGTGATGTTCCTTGTGCAACAGCCACTCGTGAAGAAACCTTAGAATATCATAAAAAATATTGCGATATTTTATTGGGAAAATGTATGGAAACTGCCAAACGATGCGGTGCAGTTGTCTGTGTGAATGCACTTTGTGAGGTGGAAACAGGCTATCGTAATACTACTTATGTGTATGATAAACAAGGAAATTTAGCAGGGAGATATTTTAAAAGACATTTGCCTGCCTCGGAAATGGAATTATTGGAGTTGGATTCTGATTATACAAATGAACCCTCAGCACCTTTTATATTAGAATTAGATGGCGTACGATATGCCTTTTTAACTTGTTATGATTTTTATTTTTATGAAGCATTTGCACGGATTGCCAGGGAACAGGTGGATATTATTATCGGATGTTCTTTGCAAAGAAGTGACAGTCATGATGCGATTGAAATTATGTGTCGCTTTCTGGCGTATCATACCAATGCATATGTGGTTCGTTCCTCTGTCAGCTTTGATGAAAAATCAAAGATTTGCGGTGCAAGTATGATTGTAGCACCGGATGGAACGATTCTTGAAAATATGGGTGGTAAATTCGGTATGGCTTGTGCGGAATTTGACCCCAAGAAAAAGTATTTGAAACCCGCAGGCTTTGGCAGAGAGTTGGCTTCTCATTATGAGTATATTGAAGACGGCAGAAAACCTTGGCAGTATCGCCATGGCGGGAGTGCCATTGTAAAACGAGAGATACAAACCTCTTATCCGAGAGTGTGTGCCCACCGTGGATTCAGTACCATTGCACCCGAAAACAGTATGCCTGCCTTTGGAGCTGCAGTTGCCATGGGTGCGGAAGAAATCGAATTTGATTTGTGGTATACGAAGGATGGAGAAATTGTATCGATTCACGATGCGACTCTTGACCGTATTTCAAATGGTACGGGATTTGTATTTGAACATACCTATGAAGAATTGAAAGAATTGGATTTTGGTTCCAAATACGGAGAACAGTTTCAGGGAATTAAACTCATCACATTTGAAGAAATTCTGAAAAAATTTGCCTGCCATGTGATTATGAATATTCACATTAAGACTCGTGGGGACGATGCTCCTTATGATGAAAATTTATTCCGTAAAATTATTGCTTTAATTGATCAGTATGATTGTCGAAAACATATCTATTTTATGAGTACGGATAGGGTTTTGGAAATGGCAAAAAACATTTGTCCGGATATTTGTCGCTGCACAGGAGAAGAAGATGCTGTGCTAAGGAAAGAAAAGGAGAGCACCATTGTGGAACGTGCTATTACAATGGGAAATCAAAAGGTTCAGCTTTTTAAACCTTATTTTTCAAAAGCGGAGATTGATCTGGCACATAAACACGGTATTCAATGTAATGTTTTTTGGTCAGATGACCCGAAGGAAGCAACAAAATTTTTAGAAATGGGAATTGATACTATTTTGACCAACGATTTTCACCGTGTCAATCAGGCAGTACAGGAATACAAAAAACAAACCGTCGGAACATAAGTTTTCGACGGTTTGTTATTAATTAAATTTTAAAATATTTGTCTTTATATTTCATCGGAGAATATCCTGTGTCTTTATGAAATACTTGAATGAAATAGCTTACACTGGAATATCCGCACGATTTTGCAATTTCTTGAATAGAATAATAATCTGATTGAAGCATTGATATTGCATTTTGCAAACGTAATTTTTTTAAATATGCAATCGGACTAATCGAATATGTTTTATTGAATTCTTGTCTTAAATAGGAAGAACTGATTGATAATGTACATAATAATTTATCGATATTAAAATCGTTATCGGCAAAATTTTTTTCTATTTCTTTTTTTGCTTTTGAAATTTGGGGATGAATTTTATTTTCTTCCTTCTTTAGGAAATATCGTTCAATTTCTGCAAACAATTGATAAAGTAATGAAAAACATTCGTAATTCATAATATTATCGGCAGAATATCTTTTGAAAATAGTATTGAACAATTCGGTAATATAGGGCACCTTGTTTTCAAAGGCAAAGGGAACCCGGTATGCTATGTCATCCTGACACTCAAAATGGATGGCGATAATGTGAGTATCCTCAATAATTTCTGTTTTATAGTCTTGGTTTTTCGGTGTCAACGTAATATAGTTTTCCTTGGACATAATAGTTTGGTCATCAATGATAATTTTTGCAGTTCCTGTTTTTCTGTATGTCAGGGCATAAAAAGGCCGACCTTTTACTTCGGTCAAACTACTCCTTTTTGTGTGCATATCATATGCATTTATTGAAACAATTGGCGATTTTCTGATGTTTTTCATGATGGGTTCACCTCTAATTATATAGAATATCATGTTTTCTCAGCATTGTCAAGTAGCGAAAATATAAATTTATATCGTTTTTTGTGATTGACATTGTAATGATAAGGTACTATAATGTTGTTGAAAGGAAGTGTATCAATGAAAAACTTAAAATTATTAATTGAAGAATTTGCGAAAAAAGAGGGAATCGACCTGATTGGATTTGCGGATCAATCCCGTTTTTCCGATGTGGATATGCAGCATAATCCTTTTTCTATTTTCCCTGAAGCAAAGACGGTGATTATGATCGGAAGAAGAATTTGCAGAGGGTCATTGAGAGGTGTAGAAGAAGGAACTAATTTTGGAGATTATCAATTGTTCGGAAGAAATTGGTTAGAGGATGAATTTTTGGCTCTTTCTGCTTATAATATGACCAATTTTATTGAAAGTAATGGTTGGGAAGCAGTGCCGATTTTTCCAAATCCATGCGATATTCCACCATCCGGTGTTGCAGTAGCGGAAGGAAAGGCAGAACCAAATGTATATCCTGATTTTGATTATGCTGCAATTGCTTGCGGAATTTGCACTATGTCATATAACGGAATTGTATTTTCTAAAGAATTTGGTTCCCGACAGCGCTTTCACATGATTTTAACGGATGCCGAGCTGGAAGCAACCCCACTTTTGGAAGATGCGGTTTGTAACGGTTGCCGGTCTTGTGCCGATGCTTGCCCTTTGGGGGCAATCAGCAAGACGGAAACAGAAATCATAGAAATCTGTGGCAAACAATTTACCGTTGGGAAAATTGATTATGGAAAATGCAACATATGTCAAAATGGTGCAGTTGTTAATCGGTTTTCTGCCGATTCAAAACCTGACCGTATTGCGGCACTTTGTAATCGTACTTGTTTGTGCGGTTTGGAAGAAAGAAATGCTCTCTCCAACCAATTCGAAAACAAATTCCGAGTAAATGAGGCATGGAGCATTGGTGGGAAACAAAAAAACGAAGATCGTTCCGATGAGCAATCAAATGTTTTGGGAGGTTCCTTCTCAAAAAGCGGAAAGAGAGGTCATTGATTATGAAATTGACATCTCAAATAATCAAAGAAAAAGCGAAGGAGCTGGGGATTGATTGTATTGCAATCGGGAATATTGAACGGTTTCAGAATGCTCCGAAGCTTATGAGTCCTATTTCTTATTTTCCTTCTGCTAAATCTGTGATTGCCATTGCGATGCCCATCCCGAGGGGCGCGAATCGCGGAATTGAAGAGGGAACTCATTGGCATAATTATACTTTTTATTCTTATAATAAGTTAAATGCATTTTTCAGACCCATCAAAACTTATCAGCTTAGTTGTTTTATCGAAGATTGTGGTTATGAAGCGGTAGCTCATTATCCTGCCGTACCGGAAGGAAATGGAACTACAAAAAAACCTGTTGCCCCGGGAAAGCTGCCTCCTGATATTGTTTGCAGTATTCGCGTGATTGCGGCAGGATGCGGCCTTGGAGAAATTGGTTGGTCAAAGGTGTTTCTTACCAAAAAATATGGACCGCGTGTTCGTCTTGGCTTAATTTTCACCGATTGCGAACTGGAGCCTGACCCGATTTTGGATACAGGTACATTGTGTACTCATTGCGGTGCATGTGCCAGAGGGTGCCCCGGTGGAGCGATACCTGATCCAAAGGATGAAAAAGCAAGAATCACGGTGGACTTTGAAGAAAAGAAAATCTGGTATGGTGATGTTCAAATGGGACGATGCACATTGTCTCACCACGGAATGAATAACGAGTGTTCACCTTTCCTGAAAAAAGAATTTCCTAATATGGCTTTTGATGTGCGTAATTCTGAGATGACAGAGGAGGAAGCCTATATTTTCTGCTATTCTCTGGCCGGGGCAAAATGG
>SVJP01000112.1 GCA_015068925.1 Oscillospiraceae bacterium | reverse complement strand
CCTTGCTTTCCTGTTCTTTTAAAAATGTATCATACAAAGGAGACAATTCCCGCAAACGGGGCAAAATCTCACAAAGGGCATTCACAATATCATCCACATCCTCCATGGTGTTCTCATCTCCGAAGGAGACACGCAAAGAACCATGGGCGATTTCGTGCGGAAGACCGATTGACAGCAACACATGAGAAGGATCCAACGACCCTGAAGTACAAGCCGAACCGGAGGAAGCGCAAATGCCTTTTAAGTCAAGCATCAGCAAAAGTGCTTCTCCTTCCACAAAACGGAAGGAAAAATTTGCATTTCCGGGCAATCGTTGTTCCCGATCACCGTTTAAGATAGTATAAGGAATTTTTTCCAGTACTTCATCAATCAGCTTATCTCTCATTTCCTTCATCTTGCGGCAATGCTCTTCTCGCTGACCGATTGCCAGCTCCAACGCCTTTGCCATTCCGATGATGGATGCGGTATTCTCCGTTCCTGCACGCCTTCCGTTTTCCTGACCGCCGCCGTGCAGGAAGTTATCCAATCGGATTCCGCGGCGTTTAAACAAAAAGCCTACCCCTTTCGGTCCGCCGAATTTATGGGCAGAAACAGACATCATATCCACACGGAGCTGACTCAAGTCAATGTCCATCTGACCGATTGCCTGAACAGCATCGGTATGCACCGTAATTTGCTTTTCCTTCGCAATTTCAACAATTTCTTCGATGGGTTGAACGGTGCCGATTTCATTATTCGCCATCATGACAGTAATTAAAATAGTATCATTGCAAATAGCTTTTTTCAGCTCATCAAGCTTGATAATGCCCTTTTCATCCACGCCTACATAGGTCACACGAAAACCCTGTTTTTCTAAGTACTGACAAGGATGCAGTACCGCGTGATGCTCTATTGCACTCGTAATAATATGATTTCCCTTATTTTTATTTGCCATAGCAGTACCGATAATCGCCCAGTTATCTGCTTCAGAACCGCAACCGGTGAACAGTATTTCATCCGGCTTACAGTGCAGACAATCCGCAATCCGCCCTCTGGCATCTTCCATCGCACTTTTTGCATCCCGACCCTTGCGGTAAATGGAAGACGGATTTCCGTATTGCTCCGTAAAATAGGGCAACATACTTTCCAAAACCTCAGGGCGAACCGCCGTTGTGGCGCTGTGATCCACATAAATTTCCTTGCTCAATTCTTTCACCAAACCTTCTATTGTAACAAATCTTTTGTTATCACAAAGTATTCCTTCTATATATCATACACTATTTTCGAAAATTTTGCAAGGGTTAGAGGAAAATAACTTAAAATTTTTTTATGATTGAAAAAAAGGGTGATAAATCCGACTTTGCAAAATACGGTCAATTTCCTCCGGAGTCTTATGATTGATGTTAACCAAAAAAAGACCTTCTCCTCCTGCTTTGCAATCAGGAATTTCCCGTCCCCGATACAGCATCGCTTCTGCCGCGGTGCTTTCGTCTACCACCTCATATCCCATTTGCCGCATTTGCTCTGCCAACATTCCTGAACAACCTGATAACATAATTTGCATACCATAAACCACCTCCCGTTTTAGCCTTTGCAGAAGGCGGGTTTTTATACCAAACCTTGCAAAATTAAAAAAAGATTTCCAATTCGGACATCATCCTCGGAAAAATGTCCCTTTTCGGTATTGTCATTCTCTCCATTTTATGATATAATAATACAGTAAAACATTAGAAAGGTATAATGCCTATGAGTCGTAAAAAAAATAATAGTATCATCGCCATTACATTTGTTCTTATTCTGATTACAGGAATTTTGTTCAAACAGGCATTTTATCGGATGCTTCCGTTGTTTGTTTCCCTGTTTGTGATGACCTTGCAGTCAAAAATAAACCGTTACGGATTTCTTTTAGGCTCGGCAAACTGTGTGCTGTATACCATTGTTTATCTCTACCTGGGGCTTTATGCCTCTATTGCAAGCACAGTACTGTTTTCTCTGCCGATTCAGCTGATTACCTTTTTTAATTGGAAAAAGCGTTCTTATCATTATGCCGTAATGCTAAAAAAAATGTCAATCAAATTGCGCATCGGTACGGGAATCGCCTTTGCTGTTGTATGGGCGGTAACCTTTGCCATTCTTTCTTTCACCAATGCCAATTGCGCAATACTGGATAATACTGCTTCCCTTTTAGGAATTTTGGTATCTTTCCTGACCATGCTTGCCTATGTGGAATATGCTTACTTAGGTGTGGTTAACAGCATTCTCGGTATTTTCTTAAATCTACAGGTCATGGCATCCGATCCTTCTCACATTACCTATGTGATTTATGCATTCTTTGCTCTTTATTGTGTCATTTTAGGAGCAATTAATGTAAACAAGCTGTATCGAAAGCAACAAGAAGAGGAATTTGATTCATAAGTTGGGAATGGAAAAAAGTTCAGACCGCAAAAAGAAAAAAATCAGACCGTCAAAACAGCGGTCTGATTTTTTCTCTCCTGATGCGATTATTGAAAACGAATATCCAGAGGAAGAATTCCTTTTGGTTCATATTCTCCTGCCATTATCCCGATAAATCTATCAATGGTACTTGCTCCTCCCCCGACACTCATCAGCTTTCTGGGAATATGAGGAGTCATTTCCAATGCATAAGGATTGCCCAGATGGGCAATGGCAGAAATTTTACCCTCCATACTGCTCATCAGGTTCAATAACACTTCGGTAAAGTTTTCTCCGATTCTGTAAGAAGTGGAAGAAACAAAGGTCAGATAAATGACTTCTTCCGAATAGGTAGAAGCAATGCACGCCTTTTGCACCTGTCTGGGACTGGGATATTGACTGACCACTTCTATCTTACTGTCGGGGAATCGTTTCAAAATGCTTTCCTTCACTTGGGCAAGGTTTTGGCGGTTAATGCCGCTGGGGTCGGAAATTTCATATTCCACTCCATCATCATCTTTATAATAATTATCTTCAACCACAATGAACAACTTCGCTTTTCCGTTACGCAAATCCAAAGAAAGTCCTTCGTCCTTGATGGCACAAATACTGTCCTGTTCAATTCGGCGGAAACACTCCTTCTGCTCCTCCGACACCTCAGAGGCAACAGCAGGCTTTAAGGTAAAGTTTTGTGCTTCAATGACCCGTCTGACCGCCTCATTGAGCCGTTCTTCCGTAAAGACTCCTTCTTTATAAGCATTCAACAGATATTCATAAGAGGTTTTCAACGATGTTCTGTAATTGGGCAGAATCATATCGTTCCCTGCCTTGATTGCCAAACCGTAACAAGCCTCTTCTCCAAACCGTTGCAAAATACCGTTCATGGCAAAGGAATCGGTGAACATCAATCCGTCAAAGCCCTGTTTTCTCAAAATACCAATGATTTTCTCAGAAACAGAGGAAGGATAGGTGTCATCCACATTGGGATACATGGTGTGCCCCGACATGACCGCACCCAAACCTTCTTTTTCCATTAAATATTGATAAGGGCGGAATACAATGTTTACAATCTCTTCTTCGGTCATTTGAGAAGTGTTTCCAAACACATGACCGTCCCGTTTCACATCCAAAGAACCGGGCCAATGCTTGGCACTGGCAACCATACCGTTATCCCGATATCCTCTCAATACTGCCGCTGCCATTTTGGAAACATATTCAGGATCCTTTCCAAACACTCTGGGCACCTTACACATAGCATTGCCCGTAATCAAATCCACCACAGGTCCCCATACGGTATTAAAACCGTATCGTTTTGCTTCAATGGCAGTCACCACGCCCACCTGATAGGCAAGCTCTTCATCCCCTGTAATTCCCAATCCGAGCATGGAGGGAATCTGATAAGGACTTTTGGGAAAGCCTTTTTCCATATCCGCACAAATCAGAACAGGGTAATCTGCATGACGTTTCAGCTCTTCAATATCTTCCAAAACCGTCTCCGTAAAAGGAACCTGAATTCCGCCTATGGCACGTTTTTCCAGCAATTCATACAAAAATTCCTTATCGTCATACCAATTTCCCCGAGCAACCATCACTTGACCAATTTTTTGCTCTACCGTTAACTCATTCAACTGTAAACCTTTCATCACAATCACCTTTTCTTCATTATTTACTTCAAATGTAATCTTTACATACACGGAATCCAACCGAATTTTTCTCTCCTCTTAATAAGACAATCCGTCGGGCAAAAAGCGATTTCCGCCTTCACCATAGCAGTTGACCCCTGCACCGTAACGAAACAGTCTGATTTTTCTGTGACAGGGATCAATATTGACAATATCAAAAGAATTCTGCGTCACCGTTCCGGGCACTCGCACCACCCTGGCATCACCGGAAACCGTAGTAGCAGAATGATTCAAACTCCGGATGATAGGAAATCCATGCTTGATTTCATACTGATCCTCATGGTCATGACCAAGCAGCCAGCAAATCATGTGAGGCTTTTGTGCCCATTGTGCATAGGAAGTAAAATCTGCCAAAATGTCCAAATCAAAAAAGGAATTTTCAGGATGCTTGTACTGATGGGTGTAAGTCCCTTGTTTTTGAAATGCATCACAAAGTTCTAACAACTTGTCAATAATGGGTTCATGCAAATCCTTTCGTTCCGAATATTGATGAAAAACGAAAATCACGCCCCAGTCCTTTTCCGGCTTTTGATGAAAATCCAAGGCGTCTGTCACAATCCAGTTCATTTGCTCATTGGAAAGATAAGCAGATTCTCCTCCGTGATACCGCACCGTTCCTTCTTCTGTCAAGGTTGCCTTGTCCGTATCCTGCATATCCAATACAACAATACGGATTTTTTTGTCTTCAATATCATAATAGTGCCAGGTAGAACGATTGCCGTCTTCTTTGTTTTGCCGAACAATGCCGTATCTTTCTTCAGCACCATCCAAAAACAGCTCTCCCCAATCCTGATCTGTCAGCATCCATTGCGGCAGGTTTCCCCAATCATTCAAATCATGATTTCCTTTGGTAAATAAAAATGGAGCTTTGCTCTTTTTGGCAAGTGCAAAAAAGGAACGCGCACGTTCTAACGCAATTTCCTTTTCCACCTTCCAAAATGGCGTGATAATATCTCCGCCGTGAACCAATGCATCAAAAGGAACGGGCGATTCATTGGCAAATGCTATGGTACGGGCAACATTATCCAAACTTTCCTCCGGATTGCGAAAATCAATATGACTATCTGTAAAAAACAAAAGATTGACTCTGTCGTACTGATCGTCATAGGTTAACCCCCTTTTGGGAGAACCCTTACAAAAAGGAAGCCATTCTCTGTAAACACGCATTTCCTCTGCTTTTACAACTTCATCATAATTCATTCTATTCACCCCAATTCGTTTTGTTCCAAATCTCCTTGATTATATCACAAACCATGATTCATGTCAATGAATCCATAAAAAAGAGATGCAGCAAAATGCACTCCTGTGTAGAAAAGCTGTTATTTTGCCACATCTCCCTTGTTTTACTCTTTGAAATACTCGCAATCCGTCATTTCTGCATTCAGTTTGGAAATCGCTTTTTTCTCAATACGGGATACATAAGAACGGGACAAACCCAACATCCCTGCAATTTCTCTTTGGGTGTACTCTCTTCCGTCCTTCAAGCCGTACCGCATGACAATCACCTTTTTTTCACGGTCACTGAGCACACGACCTATCACACGATACAGTTTTTTGATTTCGCTCTTTAACTCCGCTTCTTCAAATACCGATTCGTCATCCGTTTCCAAAATTTCCAGAAAGGTCATTTCTCCTTCCCCTTTACCGCCCTTGACAGGCTCGTAAAGTGACACTTCGTTTTGCAGCTTCTTTTCTGACCGAAGCACCATCAAAACCTCATTTTCAATACACCGTGCTGCATAGGTTGCCAACCGTTTTCCTTTTTCGTAATTAAAAGAATTGACGGCTTTAATCAGACCGATGGTGCCTATCGAAATCAAATCGTCCATTTCCTTTCCGGAAGAGGCATATTTTTTTACCACATGAGCCACAAGACGAAGATTATGCTCAATCAGTAGATTTTTCTTACTTTCATCCCCCTTGTGATATGCCTCCAGATATTCTTTTTCCTGCTCCGGTGTCAAGGCTTTCGGAAAGGAATTGGGATTGACCAAAAACCCTGCCAGAAAGAAAACATGACACAAAAAGGCATATAGCATCGTTAGCATATCCATCACCTCCGATAAAACTTATGCCAACAACAACATAAATAAAACCGGGAATGGGAAAAAGTTCAGGCCATATATCATAAAAAGGACTGTTCA
>SVJP01000111.1 GCA_015068925.1 Oscillospiraceae bacterium | reverse complement strand
CCCTACAATATAAAAATATAAAAATGGCGGAGAGGGTGAGATTCGAACTCACGGCTCTTGCGAGTCACTGGTTTTCAAGACCAGCTCCTTAAACCACTCGGACACCTCTCCACGCCGAGTACCTAATTAGTATACCATAATGTTTTGATTCTGTCAAGAGTTTTTTTGATTTTTGTATAAAAAATTCTTGTGAATAGGTCTCTGTTTGATAAGACAAATTGTTTTTGCCCAATCGATTGAACGGAACAGAAATATGCATAATAAAACGATAATAATACATGATAAATTTATTGGTAAGGTTGATGTGCTGAAGAGTTTTGAAAAGATAAGGGGCAACACAAGAAAAGGTGTTGAAGTTGAATACTTAAGAACGACCAAAACGGCATAAAAACAAAAAAACGAGTGTTCATAACTTCATACACGTTATGAACACTCGATATGGTCTGGGTGACAGGAATTGAACCTGCGACCTCTTGAACCCCATTCAAGCACGCTACCAAACTGCGCCACACCCAGTTCTTCAAACCACCAAATAATATTATAGCATCAATTTCTGCATTTGTCAAGACTTTTTTGAAAAAATTAACAAGAAGTTTAAAACCGTATGGTTTGTAACAAAAAATTAATAAAAAAAACGGAAAAACTAATGACAAATGCTAAAAAAAAAGGTATAATAAAAAGAGAAGAAATTTAAAATTGGGTACACAGGGAGTGAACAGCATGAATTTTTTATTAAGCCGATTGAATTTTTCTATTACAGATAATATTCGGATTATGGACATCGTTGATATTGGTTTGGTTGCCTGTGTCATTTACTTATTGATTTTATTGGTTCGCGAAACCCGTGCTGCACAGTTGGTAAAAGGGATTCTTGTGGTGTTGGCGATTTTGCAGATTAGTAAATGGCTTCAGTTAAATACCATTTATTATGTATTGGAAAATACCGTTCAGGTTGGATTGGTAGCGGTTTTGGTTATCTTTCAGCCTGAGCTTCGTCGTGTATTGGAAAAAATGGGAAAGGTTCCCATGACCTTGAATAATATAGTAGAAGAAGCAACACCGAAAGATGAAACGGCAAAAACCGTGCATGAAGTGGCAGCAGCTTGCGGCAGCCTTTCAGAGACCAAAACGGGTGCGTTGATTGTCATGGAACGAAATACGAAAATCGGTGAAATCATTTCCACCGGAATTGCATTGGACTCTGCCGTATCCAAAGAGTTAATCGGTAATTTATTCGTTCCCAACACTCCTTTGCATGATGGTGCGGTGGTAATTCGGGATAATCAGATCAAAGCTGCAGCATGTTTTTTGCCCCTGACTCAGAATGAAAGCTTAAGCAGCGAATTGGGGACCCGCCATCGGGCAGGCTTGGGAATGAGTGAAGTGTCTGATGCGGCAGTGATTATTGTTTCGGAAGAAACAGGAACCATTTCTCTTGCGAAAAGCGGCACTTTGCTTCGTCACTTGAATGCAGAACGTCTGGAAGAAATGTTGCTGGATTATCTGCAACCGGAAACAAAAGCGAAAAAGCCGAAGTCCCTGTTTGTAAGAAAGGGGAAGAATCATGACTAAATTTTTAAAAGGCAATGGAATGTTAAAATTATTTTCTGTACTGGTGGCAATTTTGTTGTGGCTTTATGTAGTACAGATTGAAAATCCTCAATTTGAAGTGTCGGTGCAAGGAGTTGCTGTTCGCTTAATGAATGAAGGACAGTTAAAAGCAAACAATCTGATGATTGTGGAGCAAAGTGCCGAAACTATGAATTTGCGATTGAAGGGAAAACGTCAGTCGGTTATCGGACTGAAATCCTCTGATGTTTCGGCATCAATTGATGTGGAAACCATTCAACAACCCGGCAGTTATTCCTTTTCGCCTCAGCTTTCTTTTCCGGATGATACTATTTCTGTTTTGGAAAAAGAACCTCGTTCCATTACCATAACGGTAGACGCAAAAGAGACAAGAACCTTTGATATTACAACGGAAACGGTTGGTGTGGCAAAAGATGGCTATTATGCAGAACGACCTGTTGCGGATATGAAAGAGGTTCAGGTAACAGGTCCTGCCATTACCCTGGATCAGATTGCAAAAATATCTGCCTCCGTTGATTTGGACGGTGCTGTAAAGGATATCAAAAAGAAGGTAAAACTGAAAATTTGGACGAAGGATGGAACGGAGCTCCAATCGGATCAGGTAGAGCTTGCAGTTTCTGTTGTTGCATTGGAATGTAGGGTATATCCCACAAAGCAATTGACGTTGAAATATGATGTGACAGGTTCTTTGGATGTGGAAGGATATTCCTTGAAGGAAACTACCATTTCCAATCCTACCGTCATTGTTGCAGGACGTGCGGAACAATTAGAAAAATTGGAAACAATCAATGTGGGTACCTTTGACTTGTCAGAGGTTACGTTGCAGAACAGTAAACAGGTTTTTTCAATCCCGTTGCCGGAGTCAATTATCTCGGTTGACGGAATCAAAAATGTTTCTATAGAGGCGGTATTGGTTTCAGACTAACAGGAATTGAGCAGAAAGGAGTTTTAAATGGGTAAATTATTTGGAACAGATGGCGTAAGAGGTATTGCAAATTGTGAGTTAACACCCCAATTGGCATTTCAGATTGGGCAGGCGGGAGCCTATGTTTTGACCAAACATTTAGGAGACGGTCAGGCAACAATTTTGGTAGGGAAGGATACCAGAATTTCAGGAGATATGTTAGAAGCGGCATTGACGGCAGGAATTTGTTCTGTTGGCGGTCGGGTCGTGTCTCTTGGTGTGATTCCCACTCCGGGTGTTGCCTATCTTACAAAAAAATACAAAGCGGATGCAGGGGTTGTAATTTCTGCTTCTCACAATCCTATGGAGTATAATGGAATTAAGTTTTTTAATCAGGATGGTTTTAAGCTGAATGATGAAATTGAGTTGGAAATAGAAGGTCATATTTTTCATGACAATAAAGAGATTCCTTTAGCCAAGGGTGCTGATATGGGAATTTGCAATCGGTGCGAACAGGCAATTTCTGATTATAGTGATTTTATCTGTTCTTCTGTGCCGTTGGATTTGACGGGAAAGAAAATTGTGGTCGACTGTGCCAACGGAGCCAGTTTTGTTGCTGCGGAAAAGGTCTTTTCTCAAATGGGTGCGGATTTAACCGTGATTTATAATCAGCCTGACGGAACCAACATCAATGCCAATTGCGGTTCTACCCATATGGAAAGTCTTTGCCAAAAAGTGAAAGAGGTTGGCGCCGATGTAGGCTTTGCCTTTGACGGTGATGCAGACCGTTGCTTGGCGGTGGATGAAAAAGGCAACATTGTCAATGGCGATGTTATGATGATGATTTGCGCTTCTTTCCTGAAAAAACAGGGTAAACTGAAAAATAACACCTTGGTTGCTACTGTGATGAGTAATTTAGGGTTGTTTATTGCGGCAGAAAAACAGGGAATTACGGTACTGAAAACCAAGGTAGGAGATCGGTATGTGCTGGAAGAAATGCGCGCAGGCGGTCATTGCATTGGCGGCGAACAGTCAGGTCATGTGATTTATCTGGATTATAATTCTACAGGAGACGGTTTGCTTTCTGCTGTTATGATGTTAAAGGTGATGACAGAAGAAGGGAAATCCCTTTCCGAGCTTTCGGAAATCGTGCATATTCTTCCTCAGGCGTTATGCAATGCTAAGGTGAAAAATGAATACAAAGAAACCTTTGCGCAAGACCCGGAAATTGCTGCGGCAATCAAGGCGTTGGAAGAAAAATTTGCAGGAGAAGGAAGAATTTTGATTCGTCCTTCGGGAACAGAGCCTCTTGTTCGGGTGATGATTGAAGGAAATGATATTGAAGAAATCAATCGGGATGCCAAAATGCTTGCCGATATGATTCAAAGTAGGTTTGCATGATGAAGCGAAATTATCAAAAAGAACTGGAAGGTATTTTGGAGGGGATTTTGGAATCTCCTCCATCACTTTTGCTACATAGCTGTTGTGCTCCGTGTTCTTCCTATGTGTTGGAGTATCTGAGTCAATTTTTTCGCATTACCGTCTTGTTTTATAATCCCAACATGGATTCGGAAGAAGAGTTTTTGTTGCGTTCGAAGGAGCAAATCAGACTGATTGAAGAAATGAAAACAAAAAATGTTGTTGAATGTGTGATTGTACCCTATGAAGCAAAAGCGTTTTACGATGTGGTGAAAGGACTTGAGAAGGAGCCGGAAGGGGGCAGACGGTGCGAGAAATGCTTTGCGCTTCGTTTGAGAAAAACTGCTGAATATGCAGCCCGAAATCAGTTTGATTGGTTTACCACCACCCTCACCATCAGTCCTTTGAAAAATGCTCCTTTACTAAATGAAATCGGTGAACAAATGGGGAAGGAGTACGGTGTTTCCTTTCTTCCTTCTGATTTCAAGAAAAAGGGCGGATATTTGCGGTCGACCCAATTATCCCGGGAATATGGACTGTATCGGCAGGATTATTGTGGTTGTGTATTTTCTAAACAGACAGACCGAGAAAAAGGAAGGAATATTTTGTCAAAATGAATCGCAGACAGTACGGTGGTACGGCAAGTGTTCATTTTGGCAAAAAGCAAGCAACCGTCAGGAAATTTCGATATTTTCCTGACGGTTTTTCTCTTGTTTTATAGTCGATTAGAAATTCATAATAAATCTCTGTATTTTTTGTTTGCTTGCGTTAGATCGACTTTTTCGACGGTCTGAGGGGAAGTAGCCAATGACTACTTCCCCTGTGTTTCTAAGTAATCACTATATTGCCCTTCAAAAATCAAGACACCGTTTTCGTCATATTTTCGGAAGTATCCGCAATATTCTCTGTCTTTGAAGAGCCTTAGCAAAAAAATATAATTTAATCTTTTAAGCCAAACTTTTTTTTCAAGAATTCTTCTCGGTCTTTTTCTGCTATTTTTACAATCCCGATTCTCTTGCCATTAGGATCGCCCTTCCCGGATGTTCCAACAGGATTAGAATCGTTTTTCCATCGATAAAGCAATGAACGAGGATCATTCCATTTTCTTTCTTTGTATGAATTATATTCTTCATGTTCATGCATTCTTATTCTAGGTTTTAGTTCAAATATATCACCTTCGTTTTCTATCCGATATAATTCTTTGTATGTATAGGATTTGGTTTTATCTGTATTTTCAAAAAATATATCGCCTTGTTCATATAGGATTGCACTTTCGGCGTGTTGAATTATGCTTGCATTGACGATTTTAGGGTATATAACAGTTCCTAATCGCACATAAATCTTACCTCTATATTGGTTAAGCCAACTATGACTTTTTAATCTGTTTCTTATTGTATTATGTTGTGTTGCAATTCCTAAATATAAACTTGTTTCTTTCTTTCCGAAAATTCTGCTGATGTAATATAATCCTTGTGTGTTGGAATATTCGCTTGATATTACATTTTCAAGAGGTAATGCCTTGTTCCAACTAATTCTTATAATTTTATCTCTCATAGCTAACTCCTTCTTTAACTTCATTTTACCATAAAAGAAAAAGGAAGTCAATTATTTTCTAATCAACTTCCTTTTTACAATTAGTCAATAAAATCAAATTCAAAATCCAGCATTTTCACCGTATCACCTTCGCCGGCGCCTTTTTCGCGGAGGGCGTCGATGATGCCCTTGCTTCTGAGTGCCCGTTGGAAGAACCGGACGGATTCATTGTCGGCAAAGTTGGTAGATGCCATGATTTTGTCAATCAGAGAACCGCTGACTTCGTACAAGTCTGCGTCCATTTTGGTAACGGTAAAGGTGAGGGGAGCTTCCTTATCGTATTCCGCAACCTCTCCTGTTTCTTCCTCGAACAGAACTGGTACGGGAATTTTGGAAAGCCGTTCTGCAGCGTAAGAAATCAACTCCTGAACGCCTTGACCCGTTGCGGCACTGATGGGGAAGACCGAAAAGCCTTTTTCTTCCATGGTGGCTTTAAATTCCTCGTAAGCAGTTTTTTCATACAACAAATCCAATTTATTTGCTGCAATAATCTGCTCCTTTTCGGAGAGAGACGCACTGTACTGTTGCAATTCTTGATTAATAATCTCAAAATCCTCCAAAGGATTTCTTCCTTCACATCCCGATACATCGATTACGTGAATCAAAAGTCTTGTCCGTTCAATATGTCTTAAAAATTCATGACCCAAGCCAACGCCTTCGTGAGCACCTTCGATAATCCCCGGAATATCCGCCATCACGAAGGATTCTCCGCTCTGAGGAGTAACAATCCCTAAATTGGGAATCAGGGTTGTGAAGTGATAATTGGCGATTTTCGGTCT
>SVJP01000110.1 GCA_015068925.1 Oscillospiraceae bacterium | reverse complement strand
AGTAAGCAATGTAAGAGTTCCAATGGCAAGGAGGGCAATCTTCTGCATTGGGATTAAAAATCCAGATTGCATTGTCAACTCCCTCTTCTTCAAAAATTTGATAAATTTTTCTCCAGTTTTCGATGAAAATTTCGGGGTCAGACAGTGCCGCGACACCGGAATAATTTACCCAGTCACTGTTCATTTCGTTGTTCAGACGGAACAGGAAGGGATGACCAAACTCTTTTGCCCCTCGGGCAAATGCACGGATTTCTTCATCGTATAGTCCATCATAAACATCAAGGTTAATATTTTTTCCGAATAAATTGTCGTTTGCATGATAAGAAATTTGCAGAGTAAGTTCTGTTATTTTTCCTTTTTCATACATGTTTTGTAATTCTTCCACAGGAAAACCATGATTTAAATTTACATAGTGAAGACTGAAATCAAAATTAAAATCTACTTTTTCTTCTAAATCGGCAAACCATTGATATTTTTTTTCATCTGTGTAAGAGCCGTCAACAAAGAGACCCCAATAGAACTTTTCACCAGATTGAATGTTTTGATACAAGTCAGCAGTTTCCTTGTTCCAACTTTCAGGAATTACGGGAGAATATTCTCCGCGGAATGCATTTCCTCCTTTGATTGCAATCTCTTCAAAGGAAGCAACTGCTTCTTCTACCATAGGATTCATTTCTTCATGACTTTGTCCTTTAAACATCATCCGGAAAAATGCCTGTTTTCCTGTCATAGATTCAACGAAGAAGTAAGTGTATGCATTTTGTTTAACAGTAGATCCTGCCGCAGGAGTACGAGTCAAGGAAATGATTTGAGCTCTTGCTCCGTTCTCCATTTGGAAGGTATCGTTTCGTACAATGGTAATTTTATTGCTCTGAATGAATGTTTCGTCCAGATAATAGTTGTTTAAATAATTATCAATGAAATAGAAAACATCTTCGTAAGGAGCCCATTCTCTTGTGACAATTACCGTAGTTGTATCGTTGTAGGCTTTGATGAATTCAGGAGCAACGGTCAAGTCAAATGTCATATCCTCAGGTAAAGCAACACTATATCCTTTTGGATGGTCTACCAATACTTTGTGATGATCAGCAGTTGTGATGATTTCTTCTTGAATGGTGGGCTCGGTATTAGTAATTTCGTGATATTGCTCTTGCGTTTTCTGAGTTAAACGCTGAAAAAAGTAAGCAGGATCAGAAAAAAAACCTTTGCTTGCCGCAAGGACTATAGCAGAAATAATCAAAATCCCAAAGAGAGCGAGAATGATAGTACGTCGTTTCATATTTTAAAAATCCTTTCTGATTAAAGTTGTTGCCTAAAAATATAGATTTATTATACCATAAAATAAAGAATCTGTCAAATTATTTTGCCATGGAAAAGAAGAAGCCGTCCGAAGGAATGTGCTTCGGACGACTGTAGAATCAAAAATTAGTTTATTCGTAAAAGTTTCTCGTTAATACTTCTTCTTGCCATTCGGGAGAAAGGCTGGTGAATTTTGCAGAAAATCCACAAACACGAACAATTAGGTTGGGGTATTTTTCAGGATGCTTCTGGGCATCTAGTAATTGTTCTCTTGAGGTGCAATTCAGCTGTAGTGATTGTACTGCACTGGTGGAAACGGATCGTAAGAAGGCGTCGCAAAGCTCTAAAGTGGTTTTGTTAGGTAAAATGATGTTTACCACTGAATTTCCACCGATTTTACTGCTGTCCAAATGGGAGAAACTGTTGATGACACTTGTGACGGCAAGAATTTTTTTCAGTCGGGAAGGGGTTAATCCCTGAGCGATGTATTCTCCGTTTTTACGTCCGTCAGGAGTTGCTAAAGTTTGTTCTCCCCAAAATCTGATTTCGGTGTAGGTTAAGTGACCGATTACCACGATACCGCCATAGGTTCCGGCCTGTTGTTGTGCCATGGCATAAAGGTCATCGTTAAAACGGTTGGCAAATTTTGCAGAGTCGGTAGTTCCGTCACCCCATCCGCTGCAGTTGATGGCATCTCTTCTCAATTCTTCATAGCCTTCCCAGTTGTTGCGGATGGCATCTAACATTTGAGTCAAGGTGTATTTTTTGGTATCAAAGCAAAGTGATTTAATAGAAAGCAAAGAGTCCACTACATTGGGGAATCCAACAAGCTCATACCGACTGTCGCGGTATCTGGCACCCTTGTTGGTATAGTCCCGTTTGTTTTCGATACAGTCTTTCATCGTGGAGGAGAAAATAGGGAGGGGATCAACCTTGTTCCAAACATTCCCGCCCTTTCTGATGACTCTTGCCCGTTCGCGGAACAATACCATGATATTGTCGCAAATGATACGGTAAACCTCTTCAAAGGTTTTTGCATCGTCAATGGGAGCAAAGTTCATTTTTACCCGTTCCATCTTGTCTGTGCGATTGTGAAGGGTGTATTCAAATACTTTTAAAATGTTTACGTAGTAACCGTCGTCAATTTTTTCAATTTCGTTGGCAGTAATTGCCCAACAACCCGTGATCATGTAGTCACGAGCTTCTTCCAAGGTTTTTCCTGCTCTTACGCAAGCAGGAATGGTTGCATCGTCATTTTGATAAAGAAGTGTACTTGTTCCGTTTAAAACCGCAATATTTGCTTCTTTCAGATATTCAGCAGGGGAGTTTTTGGAATAACGACAGGTGATTTTGGGGAAGATAATTTTTTCTTCTCTCGTGGCTTGCAGAAACATTTTTGTCAGTTCATTGTAGAGGGAATTTCCTTCCTTGTCACATCCTCCCAATACATAGGTGTTTTCCAACTCGTGGTCGGAATATCCCACCATTTTGATATCATGGTCATAATGCAAGTCCCAGGTCAATAAGAATTTGCAAATTAAGTCATATGCTTCTTCTTTGGTCAACCGTCCTGATTCGATATTCTGCTGATAGAACGGATATAAGTCCATATCAATTCTTCCGAAGGTGTTTGGTCCAATTCCTTCCAAAGCACCAACAGCTTTTCTCATGAATGCATGAGTATTGAGGGCTTCATACAATGTTTCCGGTTTTTCCCAAGGGGTTCTTTTTGCAGTTTTTGCAATGAGCCGTAAATTTTCTTTTGCTTCTTCGTTAGGTGCGGTTTTGCTCATTTCTTCTGCTTTATCAGCAAATTTCTCGCTCATTTTCTTTAACACGAGCATTGCTTCGCACACGGAAGATAAAAATGCTTTTTCCTCCCAATCGGTTGTTGTTTCTAAGGTTGCTTGAGCTTTTTCGTAAATGCCTTTTAATCCCATGGTTAAAATAGGACGGCAGTTGAAATTGAAATGCTGCATGGTGTCGTTGTAAGCGCCCCCGGGAGCCCCTGCAGTATAAAAAAGTTCTTCCTGGTGAACCCGTAATAAGTCCATCAGCTCCGGGTCTTGGTCGCGGAAGAAATGCCAGTTTTTCCAGTAAGTCCAACCGCCTGCATGGTCGAATCCGCGGAATCTGCGGCTGCCGTCACAATGAGCCCACATGGTTCCCGTTTCGTAGTAATAGGGAGAGGTGTAAAACAAAACTGGCTCAAATTGGTCGGCAATGGTTCGGTATTGCATGACCTTCATTTCATAAGGATTCATATCTTCTTTGTAATTCTGATCCAACAGGGCATAAACCTTTTTTCGAAATTCTTCCCCTCGTTCTCCTGTTCCTTCTTTGTAAAAGTTCCACAGTTCTTTTCGCATTGCTTCGTAACTCATAGGATCATCCTTTCTTTGTTATCTTGATGATACTATCATATCTCAAAAAAGAAGAAGTTGCAATGGGGGATTTGGAAAATTTGTAAAATATGGAGATTTTTATTGACAACAGATTTTGTTTATGATATAGTAATCAACAGGTGATGATAGATGAAATTTGAAAATATCAGAATAAAAAAGGTGGAATTGGTGGTAAAACATCGGTCGAGCATGAAAGAGTGGGAAGCGAAAAACAGAAAAGACCATATCATTGGAATTGCATTTGATGGAGATGAGTTGCATGATTTCGGATATCAAAAGTTTTCCATTGAAGAAAATTGTATCTTTTATTTGAATCAAAAGGATGATTTTTCTGTCTCGGTAAGGCAACCTTCTTTGAGTTATTCTGTCCATTTTACCACAGAGGAACCGATTGAGACAGATAGCTTTTGTATTAAAGTAAAGCACTCTGCAGAAATCGTGCAGTTGCTCCAAAAAATCGATCGACAATACAAAATCAGTACCGCAGGAACGAGTTGGCTGCTCAGTGATTGTTATCGCTTGTGTGCTGTGTTTCATGAAATATGTCAGAAAAAATATTCTCCTACAGACCCCAGAATGGTGCAAGCGAGAGAATTGTTGGATTTGAATTTCAAAAACACAGATTGCCTGAAAGAATGCTATGAACAGTCCAATCTTTCCAGAAGGCATTTTGACCAACTGTTTAAACAAGAGTTTTATGTGACTCCTGCTAGGTATATTACAGCAAAAAGAATTGGATTGGCAAAACAATTATTACAGGCTCCCAATTTGAAAATAGAGGAGATTGCACAAATCTGTGGGTTTAGTGATGTGTATTATTTCAGCAAGGTTTTTAAACAAGAAACGAGTCATACTCCATCCGGGTATAAAAAAACGAGGCAATCGAAATGATTGCCTCATTTTAGCTTATTTCATTATTTAGAAAGTCTTGCTTCCAATGCAGCCTGTTCTTCCTTCAGTTCAGCAGGCATTCTGTCGCCCAGAGGAGCGAAGAATTCTTTTTGGTTTGCAACATCTTCCAACCAAGCTTCTTTGTCAACAGACAGCAGTTCTGCCATAACTTCATCAGACAGATTCAAACCGGATACATCCAGGTCTTCTGCTTTGGGCAAGTAACCGATTGCAGTTTCGGTTGCATCAACCTTGCCATCGCAACGGTCTAAAATCCAGTTCAGGACACGCAGATTGTCACCGAATCCGGGCCAGATGAATTTGCCCTGGTCGTTCTGCTTGAACCAGTTAACGTGGAAAATCTTGGGAGCGTTAGGAATCTTCTTACCCATTTCCAACCAATGTTTGAAGTAATCGCCCATGTGGTAACCGGTGAAGGGACGCATAGCCATGGGGTCACGTCTTACAACACCTACAGCACCTGCTGCTGCAGCGGTAGTTTCAGATGCCATGGTAGCACCAACAAATACACCATGTTGCCAGTTGAAGGACTGATATACCAGGGGAGCGGTCTTAGCACGTCTTCCACCGAATACGATAGCGGAAATCGGCACACCTGCAGGACTGTTGAATTCAGGAGAAATGCAGGGGCATTGTGCTGCAGGAGCGGTAAATCTGGAGTTGGGATGAGCAGCTTTTACGCCTTGTTCGCCCATTTCTTTGGTCCAGGGGTTACCCTTCCAGTCAATGCATTCTTCAGGAACATCGCCATCCATGCCTTCCCACCATACGGTACCGTCAGGCTTCAAAGCAACGTTAGTGAAAATAGTATTGCTCATGGTTGTTTCCAGAGCATTTTTGTTTGTCTTAGAGGAGGTTCCGGGAGCAACACCGAAGAAACCTGCTTCGGGGTTCACAGCCCACAGTCTTCCGTCTTCGCCGACTCTCAGCCAAGCAATGTCGTCACCAACTGTGGTTACTTTGTAACCGGACAGAGGAGGAATCAGCATAGCCAGGTTGGTTTTACCGCAAGCACTGGGGAATGCTGCTGCAATGTAGTGCTTTTCACCCTTGGGATTTTCCAATCCTAAGATGAGCATGTGTTCAGCCATCCAGCCTTCTTGCTTACCAAGATAGCTTGCAATTCTCAGAGCCAAGCATTTTTTACCCAGCAAAACGTTACCGCCGTAGTTGGAGTTAATACTCCAGATGGTATTGTCTTCAGGGAAGTGAACGATATATCTTTCGTCAGCGTTAATATCTTTGCTTGCGTGCAGACACTTTGTGAAATCAGCACTGTCACCCAATTCTTCCAGAGCAACATTTCCTGCACGGGTCATGATATCCATGTTCAGTACAACATAGATACTGTCGGTCAGTTCGATACCAACCTTAGCAAAGGGAGATCCGGGAACACCCATGATGAAGGGAACCACATACATGGTTCTGCCTTTCATAGAATCCTTGTACAAATCACCCAGCATTTTGTATGCATCAGCGGGAGCCATCCAGTTGTTGATGGGACCTGCATCTTCTTTTTTTGTTGTGCAGATGAAGGTACGGTCTTCTACACGTGCAACGTCGTTTTCCTTTGTTCTGTGCAGATAACAGCCGGGCAGCTTTTCCTGATTGAGTTCAATCAGAGTTCCTTCTGCAACAGCTTGCTTTCTCAATTCAGATTTTTGATCTTCTTCACCTGTGTACCAGATTACCTGGTCAGGATTGGTCAGAGC
>SVJP01000109.1 GCA_015068925.1 Oscillospiraceae bacterium | reverse complement strand
ATATCGAATCGGTGTTTCGGAAAATGCGGCGTATCAGCCTGTTTTTTCCAGCGATTATAAACGATACGGCGGAACAGGAACGCCTCTCAGAACCGTGAAAGCTCAAAAGGTGGAGTGGCACGGCTTTGAGCAGTCGGTATCCGTTACCATTCCGCCTATGTCAACTGTGATTTATCAAAAGCAGCAAGGTACGACGAAAAGAAAATAAAAAAGTCAAGAGAGAAAGGAAGCGTTTTTCCATGGCAAGGAGAAAAGAATGTATTGCAATGCTGCTTGCAGGCGGTCAGGGAAGCCGTCTGAAGGTGCTGACGGAGGAAACGGCAAAGCCTGCAGTTCCTTTTGGAGGGAAGTACAGAATTATTGATTTTCCCTTATCCAACTGTGTTAATTCCGGAATTGATACAGTGGGGATTCTGACCCAGTATCAGCCTCTGGAATTGAATGAGTATGTGGGGAACGGTCAACCCTGGGGGTTAAACCGTAATTTTGGCGGTGCGCATATTTTGCCCCCCTATTCCAGAAGTAAAAAATCGGAGTGGTATAAGGGAACGGCAAATGCCATTTGCCAGAATATTCCGTTTATTGAACGGTATGATCCGGAATATGTATTGGTGCTTTCAGGGGACCATATTTATAAAATGGATTATGCCAAAATGCTCTCCTATCACAAGGCAAAAAAGGCCGAGTGTACCATTGCGGTATTGGATGTTCCCAAAGAAGAAGCATCCCGTTTCGGAATTATGACATTGAATAAAAATGGTTCCGTCAAAGAATTTGAAGAAAAACCAAAAAAACCGAAAAGCACCAAGGCTTCCATGGGGATTTACATTTTTAATTGGAAGAGCTTACGGGAATATCTGATTGCGGATGATGAGGATGAAACCTCCTCCAACGATTTCGGGAAAAATATTATTCCCAAAATGCTGGCAGATAAATGCAAGCTGTTTGGTTATGAATTTGAAGGATATTGGAAGGATGTGGGAACCATTGAAAGCTTGTGGGAAGCCAATATGGACTTGCTGTTGAAGGAAGGAGACCCCAATTTCCTGAATCTGAAGGATTCCAAGTTCAAAATTTATGCCAGAAACTATGCCCAGCCCTCCAGCTTCATCGGAGCCTCCTCTGATATTTCCAATTCCTTCGTGGCAGAAGGCTGTGATATTCGGGGGAAAGTGGAAAACTCGGTGGTTTTCACAGGTTGTGTGGTAGAAGAAAATGCATATATTAAGGACAGTGTTGTGATGCCCAATGCAATCATCCGTAAGGGTGCCAATGTGAAATATGCCATTGTGGGCGAAAATGCTCAAATCGGGATTAATGCCAAGGTTGGGGATTTGCGCGAGTATTACGACAAAAAGGAATGGGGCATTGCCGTTGTGGGAAAAGACAAACAGGTTGAGCAAAATCAAACCGTAGCGGTGAACGAAATTTATTAGGAGTATACAAATTAAGTAAAAGGCAGGTTAGAGCGATGGAAATGATTGGCATTATTTTTTCAAATATTTACGATAATGCAATGGCTGATTTAACCTACAACAGAACGGTTGCTTCTCTTCCCTTCGGAGGACGGTACCGTCAGATTGACTTTGTGTTATCCAATATGGTAAATTCGGGGATTTCTCAGATTGGGATTATTACCAAATATAATTATCAATCCTTGATGGACCATTTGGGTTCTTGCAGTGAATGGGATCTGAACAGTAAAAACGGTGGGATTTATCTGTTGCCTCCCTTTGTAACGGGACAGGCAGGCGTGTATCGCGGAAAATTGGAGGCACTTCATGTGGCGCTGAACTTCTTGTCAAAGAGACGGGAGGAATATGTTCTGCTGTCTGATTCCACTACTATTTGCAACATTGATTATGATCCGTTTTTAGAAGAACATATTGCCTCAGGGTGTGATATTACTGTTATTACCCATGAATTCAGAGAAGAGGATAAGGGTGCAAAGCATGACCTTGTATTGCGAGCAGACCAATCGGGCACGGTCACGGATATGGCGGTGGATTTGGAAAGTGAGCAGGAGGATTACCTGATTGGAATGGGAATGTTTCTGATGAAACGGGAACAACTGATCGAAGTGATTAAAACCTCGGTTGCTCGTGATTTGCACCATTTTGAACGGGAGTTTATGCTTCGCGGATTCCGTATGGGGAAACTAAGCGTTCATGCTTCCAAGTTTAACGGTGTTGTATTGCGTAACGAAAGTGTTTCCGTATTCTTTAAAAATAATTTGAGATTAGCAGAGGAAAAAGTCAGAAAGGATATTTTCCGCAGTGACCGTCCTATTTATACCAAGGTACGAGATGAAATTCCCAGCTTTTACGGAAAAGATTCTGAAGTAAATAACTGCATCATTGCAGACGGTTGCAAAATTGAAGGAAAAGTGGAAAATGCAGTGTTGTTCCGTGATGTTAAAGTGAAAAAAGGCTCTGTGGTAACAAACTGTGTTCTGATGCAGGGAACGGAAATCGGTGAAAATTGCACCATTGATCGAGTGATTATGGATAAAAATGTTACCGTATGTAATGGCGTGGAGCTAAAGGGAGCCACGACCTCACCCATTGTGATTAAAAAGGGTGAAACAGTAGAATAACCGTTTTGCTATGACTCGGCATAACGGAAATGAATTTTTTTGAGTCGGAAAGGCGAAAACAGTATGAAACTTTTATTTGTAGCAAGCGAAGGTGCGCCTTATGCCAAATCAGGCGGTTTGGGAGATGTGATTCAAGGGCTTCCTGTGGAGCTTTCCAAGCGAAAGGATGTAGAAGTGACCGTGATTCTTCCCTTTTACCGTTCCATTAAATTTGGTTCGGATTTTCAGATGGAGTATGTGACTTCTTTTGCCACCATGCTTTCCTGGAGACAGATTTATACAGGTGTGTTCAAGGCAGTATCCAGAAGCCGTAAGCTGACCTATTATTTTATTGATAATGAGTATTATTTTAACCGTGACGGAATGTACGGAGATTATGATGACGGTGAACGATATGCCTTCTTTTCCAAAGCGGTTTTGGAAAGCCTGCAGTATTTGAATTATTATCCAGACGTGATTCATTGCCATGATTGGCAGACGGCTTTGGTTCCTGTATTTTTGAAAGCAAATTATCAGTTTGGAGCATATCAGAATATCAAAACCGTATTTACCATTCATAACATTGAATATCAGGGGAAAATGCCCGATTCTTTTTGTGATGAAATTTTAGGATTGGGCGAAGAATGGAAAAATGTTCTTCATTTTGATGATTGCCTGAATCTGATGAAGGGTGCCATTGTGACAGCGGATAAGCTGACCACCGTTTCCAAAACTTATTCCCATGAGATTTTGTATGCCTATTTCAGTCATGGTTTGGATGGGATTTTGCGGGAAAACCAATATAAGCTTTGCGGAATTACCAATGGATTGGATACAGATGTATTTAATCCTAAAAAGGACGGTAAGCTGTTTTTGAATTACGGTCCCGGTGATGTGGAAGGAAAAGCGGCAAACAAACGGCATTTGCAGGAGCGCCTGGGATTAGAGGTAAGAGATGATGTGCCTGTGGTTGCATTGATTTCCCGTCTGGTAGCTCATAAGGGTTTGGAACTGGTGGAATTTATGGCAAATCAACTGATGAGCATGGATTTGCAGTTTGTGGTCATCGGAACCGGGGAATCCCGTTTTGAAGATTGCTTCCGTTTTATGGAATATCAGTATCCGGGCAAAATGTCTGCTAATATTTTGTTTGATTCCGCCTTGGCAAGTCAGGTGTATGCAGGGGCAGATTTGTTCCTGATGCCTTCAAAAAGCGAGCCTTGCGGACTGTCTCAGCTCATTGCTATGCGATATGGTACCGTTCCTATCGTAAGGGAAACAGGAGGACTTTTTGATACAGTTCCCGCTCTTAATACCGAAAGCTTAGAGGGCAGAGGATTTACCTTCAAACTGTTTAATGCCCACGATATGTTAGGTGCGGTAGAACGGGCGGTAGAGTTTTATCACAACCGTGAGCAATGGAATAAGCATATAAAAAATATCATGAAATATAATAGTGGATGGAAAAATCCGGCAGATGAATACTTAGGACTATATCAAGAACTAACAGAATATTAAAATAAGTTTATTTTTGCCGCGTCTTTTTTGCGGCGTTGGAAGGAGTTAAAACAACATGAAACTAAAAAAACAGGAGATGGCGCAGCTGTTAGAGGAAACCTGTCTGAGAACTTTTGGCTGTGGTGTAGGGGAGGCAACAGAACAGCAGGTTTACAAAACCCTTTGTATAACCGTGAGAGATATGCTGTCTGCGCAAAGAAAAGCTTTTACAGACGAGGTAACTGCGAAAGAGAAAAAGCAGGTATATTATATGTCCATGGAGTTTTTGGTGGGCACATCCTTGAGAAATAATCTGTATCATTTAGGATTGGAAAAAGGATTTACAGATGTATTAAAAGGCTATGATATTGATATTCAGCGTCTTTATGACATGGAGCCCGATGCAGGACTGGGAAATGGCGGTTTGGGTCGTCTGGCATCTTGTTATATGGATTCCATGACCACTTTAGGAATGCCGGCAACAGGTTTTTCCATTCGGTATGAGTTTGGAATTTTCAAGCAAAGCATTGTAGACGGCTGGCAAATGGAATTCCCCGATGATTGGCTGAATTTAGGCGGTATATGGCTGGTTCCCAGAACAGATAAATCTTATGAAGTGAAATTTGGCGGTCAGGTGTCGGAATGGTTTGATGACGGCAAGCTTCGTGTGAGCCATCATGATTATCAGTCTGTCATTGCAGTTCCTTATGATATGTTTATTTCTGGTTACAATTCTAAGGCTGTTAACAAGCTGATTTTATGGAGTGCTCAATCTCCCAACCGTTTGGATATGAATGCATTTTCCCGTGGGGATTATGCAAAGGCGTTGGAGCAGGATACTATGGCGGAAGTGATTTCTAAGGTGTTATATCCTGCCGATGACCATATTGACGGAAAACGGTTGCGGTTAAAACAGCAATATTTGCTGGTTTCTGCTTCTTTGCAGAGTATTATTGACCAGCATCTGAGCAAATACGGTACTTTGGATACTTTGGCAGATAAGGTAGCGATTCATATTAATGATACTCATCCGGCACTGTGTGTTCCTGAATTAATGAGACTTTTGATTGACGAGCATGATTACGGTTGGGAGGAAGCATGGGAAATTACTCAAAAAACTCTGTCTTATACCAATCATACTGTTATGAGCGAAGCACTGGAGCGTTGGAGTGAAAGTCTGTTTTCTGAACAGTTGCCCCGTATTTATTCTATTGTATGTGAAATTAACCGTCGGTTGGTCAATGATTTGTTTTCGAAGTATCCCGGAGATTATGCAAAGGTAGATTATATGGCAGCAGTTGCAAACGGAGAAGTGAGGATGGCAAATCTGTGTCTGGCAGCTTGTCATAAGGTCAACGGTGTTTCCAAGCTTCACAGCGATATTTTAAAAGAAAGTATTTTCCGTGATTATTATAATTTAGATAACGACCGTTTTACCAACGTCACAAACGGGATTGCATATCGTCGTTGGTTGTGTCAGTCTAATCCTGAATTGACTTCTTTGTTAAAAGATTTAATCGGCGACGGATTCCTGAAAAATGCATCTCATTTGGAAAAATTGTTGGAATATCAGGATGATAAGGCGGTAGCACAGCAATTAAGAGACATCAAGCATCAAAAAAAGGTGGCATTGAGCAATTATATTGCCAAAGCAAACGGTATTATGGTAGACCCCGATTCCTTGTTTGATGTACAGATTAAACGCCTTCATGAATACAAGCGTCAGCTTCTGAATGTTTTGCAAATTATTCATATGTATCGAAAACTGAAGGAAAATCCCAATTTGGACATTCCTCCCAGAACCTTTATATTTGCAGCAAAAGCATCAGCGGGATATTTTATGGCTAAGCAGATTATCCGCTTGATTGTGGCATTGTCCAATGTGATTAACTCTGACCCCGTGGTTCGGGATAAAATCAAGGTAATCTTTATTGAGGATTATAAGGTATCTCTGGCTGAAATTATCATTCCTGCAGCAGAAATTTCCGAGCAGATTTCCATTGCAGGGAAGGAAGCCTCGGGTACAGGTAACATGAAGCTGATGATTAACGGTGCAGTTACCATCGGAACCTTGGACGGAGCCAATGTGGAAATTCATGAGCAGGTGGGCGATGATAATATGTTCCTGTTCGGTTTGCGTGCCAATGAAGTGGAAGAACTGTGGAGAAAGGGCTATGATCCCTTGTATTATTGCAGAAGGAATCCGGAGTTGAACGATATTATGAAGCTCCTTTCTTCCGATATGTTGGGAACACGGTTTGATGATATTGTAAAATCATTGCTGACCAATTCCTTTGGCGTG
>SVJP01000108.1 GCA_015068925.1 Oscillospiraceae bacterium | reverse complement strand
GGATAGCAAACCACATCCGCACCTCGTTCATTTAATCTTGCACCGGGACAGGGCGATTCTTTCACAATGGTTAACCCCACATCTTCAATAGGATTAACAAATTGAAACAGGTTACCGTAAAAGGTTTGTCTGCCAAAGGAATACAACCATTCTTCTTTGGTTTCCACCAAATTATTATAACGGTCTGTCACATCCCTTAACGAAACAGAAGAAACTTGTAAATGGCGGTCAGCCGTACCAAACCCTTCGATACTGTCCTGTTCGCTCAAAACGGGACTATCAAATTTTTTTACAATCACCGCATTTTCATTCCCGTCTGCCAATTGTTGCTCATCAGAGAGCTGGCGATTCAATTCACCGCACACATATAAATGAGTAGAAAAGAAGGGGCTATCTTCAAACAACAAAAAGCTAACCTCTACCGAATGTTGTTTTTCAAAACATTGCAGTACAACCCGAAGACCTTTTTGTCCGACAGGACGGCTATGCGCACGACACACATAATCTGCCTCTGTCGACAAGGAGAACAAAGAAACAGGTTGCTCGCCCTTCCAGCATTTCCCTGTTATTTTATCCCTCATCTCCAAGCTCATGGGAACAGAACCGTTTATCTGAATGATCCGCTCAAAATAATCATTTCCAAAATATAAACATCCTTGTTCTTTTTTCATATAACAATCCATAAAAATCTCCTTTTCGAAATCAAAAAAGGGCAACTAACGCTTCAATACTTTTCGGCGCTCGTTACCCCTTTCAATCAATTTGTTATTAACCCTTTACAGAACCTACAGTCAGACCCTGTACAAAGTATTTTTGGAAGAACGGAAATACCAACAAGATAGGTCCAATTGCCAACACAGCCATTGCCATACGCATACTTTCCATCGGCAAATTTGACAAATCAATCATGTTTGTATTACCTGTTAATTCAATGTTCTTCATAATTTCCTGCATATTACGAAGCATGGTTTGCAGCAAATACTGAAGCGGATACAGCTTCTGTTCCGTAATATACAGCATTGCGGGTGCCCATGCATTCCAATATCCCAACATCTGCAGCAAACCGATGGTTGCCAAAGCAGGTGTAGACAAAGGAACGATAATGCTGACAAAAATCTTCATTTCGCTTGCACCGTCAATGGTAGCAGATTCAATAATAGAAGAAGGGATCTGCTGGAAGAAGGTACGCATAACGAAGACGTTCCATACACTGATCATACCGGGCAGAATCAAAGCCCAATAGGTATTTTGTGTGTGCAGATACTGAGTCATCAAAATGTAGCTGGGAACCATACCGCCGCCGAATAACATTGTAAAGAACATATAGAATGTTACCTTACTTCTGTAAGCAAAATCAGGTCTGGAAATGGTGTATGCGCACATTGCACCAATCACCGTAGACAATACAGTACCAACCACCGTAATAATAATCGTAACCTTATAAGCAGTTAAAATATTTGCTGCACTGGTGAATATGTACTCGTAAGCACCCCAGTCAATTGCCTTGGGAATAATCTGATAACCGTAGTTGATAATATCCGCATCCGAAGTTACAGAGATAGAAAACAATACCCAAATAGGAACGATAAATACCAAAGACAAGATAAGGAAAAAAGCATGAATCACTATCTTGCTGATTTTTTCTGATGTTCTGATTACCTGTGCCAAACTATTTCACCTTCCTCTCTTAATACAACGCGTTTTCAGGATTGATTTTCTTAACAACCCAGTTTGTGAACAATACCAGACATAAGCCTACAATAGACTGTACCAAACCAACCGCTGTAGACAAGCTCATGCTACCGTTTTGCAAAGCACGGAAGGTAAAGGTTTCGATAACGTCGGTAGTGGGCAGTACCATAGAGGAACCCATAGGCAGCTGATAGAACATACCGAAGTCAGAGTTGAATACCTTACCTACTGCCATGATGGACAGGATGGTAATGGTAGGATACAGGAACGGCAATGTGATATACCGCGTAATCTGAGGACGGGTTGCACCCTCGATGGAAGCAGCCTCAAAGTACTCTGTATCAATTCCCATCAAGCTTGCATAATAAACCAATGCACTCATACCAACGCCCTTCCAAATGTGAGCAATCGGTATTACAAAAATCCAGGGACCGGGTTCATTATACCAGTCAATTGGTTTTGCCCAACCTAGGAATTCTCTTCCCCATTGGTTAAGCATACCGGAACGAACGTTCAGGAAAGCATACAGAATATATGCCGCTACAACCCAAGAAAGCAAGTGGGGAATAAACATTGTAATCTGATAAAAACGAATCAGAATTTTATTGGACAGTTCGTACAAAAGCAATGCCATAATAACCGCTACAACTACACCGGATACAATGAAGAATGCATTATATCCCAATGCATTACGGGTGACTCGCCATGCATCTGAAGATTGGAAGAAGAATTTGAAGTTATTCAAACCTACCCAATCACTGCCGAACATACCTTGATTGTACTTAAAGTTTTTGAAACCGATTACGATACCGATCATAGGTATGTAGTTAAAAACCAAAAGATACAAAAGTGCCGGAAGACCAAGACAAAGCAAAGTCCAGTTCTTCTTAAATGTGTGCCATGCCGAATACCGTTTGGGTACATAATTTTCCGGCAAGTTTACGTTTGCTGTTTGTTGTGTAGCCAACAAGTACACCTCCCAATGATTTTAAAAAAGGTCTTAGCTCTTTCAAGCCTGAGCTACGGCTGTTGTTTTATGTCTTTTTCCCTGTCATAAAAAAACCGATTAAGACATCACTATTATTATAGCATAGTTTCCCTACAAATGGAAAGGGCATAATTTTTACTTTTGTCATAATATTTTAACTTTTTTAGGTCAACTTTTCTCAAATTTGTAATTTTTTTGTCAGAATTGTAAAAAAACACTCGAAATATCTTCTGTCATATTTCACAAAAAACTATTCCACTCGCTCCTGCCCCAGCACGGTGCGGATATATTCTCTGGGCAAAAAGCCTGTATATTCTTTGAACAACTTGGAAAAATACTTGGCATTTTTATACCCTACCGCTTTTGCCACCTCATAAATCTTATATTTCCCGTGACGAAACAGGTCAATTGCTTTTTCCATACGCATTCTGGTCACAAATTTTGAAAAATTTTCCCCTGTTTTTTCCTTAAAGAAGCGACTGAAATAAACAGGTGTCAAGAAGACACTTTCTGCCACTTCATCCAAGGATACCTCGTCCTGACAATGCTCTGAAATATACTGCTTTGCTTTTTGAATCATCACTTCGTCCGACCGATACAGATTTCTTCGGAAAGCTTCTGCATATTCTCCCAACAACATCATCAGATTTTCTCTTATCTGCTCCCGACGCTCCACATCCTTCAGGAGTTGAATGGTTCTGAGTCTCATCCGGTCGTCTCCCGGAAACATCTGCTGACAAACAATCATTGCCATATGGAACAAAAACCGCACCACATCCTTATCGGAAAAAGTAGTCAACTCCTCCATATAACTTCCTGCAATTTTCCTGGCCTCCATCACCCGTGATTGACGCAGACAGGAAATCATCTTACTGATATTATCCGTTTCTGTAGATGTATTGTGACGAATTTGCAGCACCTCATCTAATTCGCGGTTACCCCGCATCTGATCGGCAAATTCAATCAAATTACCGAAGGTGGCAACAGGACGGATTAACAGCATCATACCAAACAAGGAGAATGCCGACGCCGTATCCTTCCCTGCCTGTTGATCCAGCTCAGCTTGAAACTCGCTCTGGCTCAACGCTTCGTTTGCAATCAATACAAATCGGCATCTGCCCTTATTGGTCTCAATCAGCTGATAAGAAAATCTGCCGCTGTCATTCAACAAATTCTTAATGGCAGTATACAAAGCATCCATTCCGTACTTCCAGTTATTTTTTATGTATTGCTCAAATTCCAAAATATGCATTTCGACTACCGCACAAGGAAAACGGTAAATGTCTATATCCAATTTCAATTGATTCAGTTTTTCCAACAAATCATCCTTATTCAAATGTTCTCCCGAAACAAGTCCGCTGAAGAACTGTTCCCTTAAAATAGGAAGAAACTGCTCAAAATTCAACGAATTAATATGCTGTAAACGAGCAATATTCCGACGGTCAAGCTCTAATTTAATGGAGGATACTGCATAAGAAAACTCATCCAAACGAACCGGCTTTAACAAATAATATTTCACACCATAATCCGATGCCCGTTTTGCATATTCCATTTCACGATAATCACAAAGCATCAGAATATCGGGACTTTTTTTCCTGCGATTCAGTTTCCGAATCAGCTCCATGCCCAATTCCTGACGTACTTCTGTATCAATAATCACCACATCGGTCCACTCATTGTCCAAATAATCCAGTGCTTCTTTTACATCAGAAAAAGACCCTACCGGAAAAAATTCTTCAGGAAGCATGGAAGTCAATGTTTGCACCGCCTCCTTGTCCTCCATAAAAAACATCATCTTATACATTGTTGTTCCTCCTTTTCACCGGGATGTAAGATATAATGCCGAATAAACAAATGATCAAAAAGCTCATGGTG
Organism: Oscillospiraceae bacterium; assembly: GCA_015068925.1. Taxonomy (GTDB): domain Bacteria; phylum Bacillota; class Clostridia; order HGM11514; family HGM11514; genus SIG438. The sequence continues at coordinate 1,889 of SVJP01000108.1, read as the reverse complement.
TTGGATACCACACCGGATGACAGAGCCACGGTTCGGTCCATGCCCAATAAAGTAAATCCTAAGGTCCAGCCCGTTTCCACCATGCCGAATCCACCAATGCCGTTAATAGGCAAAAAGGCTGCTGCACTGGCAAGGAAGGATGCCACAACCGTTTGGGGAAAAGAGATAGGCTGAGAAAATGCCAATACCACCCCATGCATGGATAAATAAACAAAAAACCACATGATCAGACTAACCAATCCAATCACCAAAACATTTTTTAGGGTTGCTACCGATTGTGTCAGCATGATACGAATCTGTTCCACTGCTCGATACAACTTTTCGGGAAGCTTTTGCAACAAATGTACATAACGGGAAAGCAAAAACGGAGTAAAAAATACTGCTCCGATTGCCAATGCCAATACCAAAAGCAAAATCCACCCCGGTATCACATCCATATTCACAAATAAATTGCACAATAAAAAAGAAAGGATAATAATCACTCCGTCAAATAAACGGATGAGCAATAAGACCGCTCCTCCCTCTCCGACGGATACCCCTGCTTTTTTCAACAAATATACCAAAGACAAATCCCCTACCTTAAAAGGAATGATTCGTCCGAAAAACTGATGGCGAAAGCAAATCCGTTGGGTTTGCAAAAAGCTGTGATTTCCTGAATTTCGGGTCAAATAATAAATCCGAAAGGCACGGACGGGATAGGTAAGACAATAAGACAATGCCGCCACCGCAATCCATTCCCACCGAACGGTTTTTACATATTCTGCTACCAACCCGAAATCAACCGTTTTATAAAAATAATAAAAGAATAATACCGTTACCAAAACAGAGCCGGCAATCTTTGCCAGTTTGTTTTTCATATCATCACCTGTTTTTTCTTCTTTCTTTGCTATTATTATACTACAAAAACCCTGAAATGTAAAACCTTTTTTTCGTTTCTGAAAATTTTTTTAAGTTTTTTTAAAAAAACTATTGACATTTCTCCCAAGTCGTGCTATAATCTTTATTGTTGTTGCGGCGATAACGAATCATCGGGCCGGAACGGTGAAGGATATGACGGTTGTTCATATCATTGAAATGGGATATGGCCCGGTAGTTCAGTTGGTTAGAACGCTAGCCTGTCACGCTAGAGGTCGAGGGTTCGAGCCCCTTCCGGGTCGCCATTATTTTTTCTTGTGTGTCTTAACATCCGACACAGTATATTATGCCTCTGTAGCTCAGTCGGTAGAGCAAGGGACTGAAAATCCCTGTGTCGGCGGTTCGATTCCACCCGGAGGCACCATTTAACGATTAAAGTGTGCTTTGTGCACTTTATATATACTCAGGAAGACTTCTTCCTCTATGCGGGAGTGGCTCAGTGGTAGAGCGTCACCTTGCCAAGGTGAACGTCGCGGGTTCGAATCCCGTCTTCCGCTCCAAAAAAGACGCATAAAACCCTTATGCGTCTTTTTCATCCTTATGGCGCCATAGCCAAGCGGTAAGGCAGAAGCCTGCAAAGCTTTTATGCCCCGGTTCAAATCCGGGTGGCGCCTCCAAAAATCGACATTCTTCGACAGAGGAATGTCGATTTTACTTATTACCTCTTCACTCTTCACTATTCCTTAAAAAGACTTGTCGATTTTTGGAAAGTAATAAGTAATAGGGAATAAGGAAGAAGCAAGGGTAGCTTTGCTTTCGCAAAGCTTCAGACCGTCGAAAAAGTCGGTCTACCGCAAGCACACAAAAGGAAAAGAGATTGAATTATGGATGTTTCATCTATGATAAACCCGTAAAAAACCGCCTGGAAAATTCAATATTTTCCAGGCGGTTGCTTGCTTTTTGCCAAAATGAACACTTGCCGTACCCACGTACTGTCTGCGATTCATTTTGACAAAATATCTCTTCCTTTTTCT
>SVJP01000107.1 GCA_015068925.1 Oscillospiraceae bacterium | reverse complement strand
TATCATACCACATTTTTCCCTATTTGTCAAGAGAAACAAAAAAACATTTACAAAAATTTAATATTCATCTTAAAAATTCGTTTGTTTTTATTTTTCTCTGTAAAAAGCAAAAACAGAGAACCGTAAAGTCCTCTGTTTTTGCTTATTTTTCTAAAAATCTCAGAGGATTTTCTTTCATCAAAAGCACAATATGCTCATCACTGATACCAAAATCCTTCATCATGGGGATAACGTTGGTAATGACATGATCATATCCCCAACCGCCATAAGTATGCGTCATGCTTTTCAGACAAATATCATTGGTAATCAGAAGTTGTTTTTCATATCCTTTTTCTATTAAGGAAACAATAAACTTTACTCGCTCCACATCGGTCGCAAAAGAACCGTCAAGAAGATTTCTGTTTCTTCTGTCTACATAATACTCTTTTCCAAAATTATCAAATTCGATAATTGCCCCTTGTTTTAATACCTCAAGGATATATTTTTCATCCAAAACCACATCCGTATGATTAATACATACTTTTTCGGGGTCGGCACCTGCATCCAATGCAATTTTCAAAGCATTTAACCCTTCTCTTGTCCAGAGATTTGCATGAATGTGCATTCCAAGACCCGTTGCCTTTTGAACACGCCCTGCTACTTTGACAGACTTCTCTTCAAAGGGGGTCATTGTTCCGCTTGTTCCGATTTCACCAATAATTCCGGCTTTCATGGAAGTACCATCAATTCCCACATTGATTTCAGTCATCATTTTATCAAACATGGCATCCTCGGATAATTGTTTATCCTCCTCACTGATGGTGGGATCTGTATACCAACCGCATCCTGCTACAATCATCACTCCGCTTTGTTTGGATACGTTCAGAAGTCGTTGCACATTTCTGCCAAAGTCTGCCGTGGTAGCATCCACCAACAAATTGCAACCTGCTTTTTTTAATCGTTTCATTTCCTCAATCTGAGTATCATCTTCATCCATTGCCGCATTTTCTAAAACTGCATAAGGATTTCTGGAAACCTTTCCAAAGTTGGAAAGAGATAATTTTTTATAAAAATCCTCATCATCAATTGGTGTTACCAAAGAGCGCATATCGAAAAAAATATGTTCATGAGGAAGAAGATATTGAACTTCATCTCTTGTTATTTTACCTGTTATTGTCGTGATCAAGAACTTCCCCTTCTTTCTCTTTTCTAAATTCACTGGGTGTTTTTCCCGTTATCTTTTTAAATGTTTTATAAAAGAATTTCACATCCATAAAACCACAATTCCCTGCAATATCAAAAACAGAACGATTTGTTGTTGCAAGAAGTTTACATGCTTCTTCAATCCTTGTCCTCTGAATAAAATCAGTAACCGACATCCCTGTTGTTGTTTTAAAAAGCTGCCTGAAATAATCCTTACTCAGAAAAATATCTGCAACAAGATTATCCAGATTAATTGGTGTATTATAATTTTGCTTCATGTAATCAATTGCTTTATTCACCACAGACTTTTGTTCATTGGTAGACGTTACATCTGTTTTGTGGTCAATTTCCCTGAATATTTGTGTTATAATCTGGATTAAATAAGCCCTTATCATATTCATGAAACCACTCTGCCGCCCGATATATTCATCATAAATTTTTCGGAAAAGCTCACCAAAGTCCTTTGCACCTGAACGAATCAGATTCAGTGAATGATTCAGCGGTTCACCGTCAGCAAACAAAGAGTAAAACAAATAGGAAGATGCAAGCGCAGAAAAATCATAACTGTCGATACTGGTTATTTCAAAAAAATCAGTTGTAAAAAGAAGGTCATAAGTAGAAAAGTCTTCTTCGGTATCCTTAATAGGAACAAAGGCGTGAGGCACGCCGTAATTCACGATAACCAAGTCGCCTTTTCTGACCTCATAATTAATGTTATCCATAAAATGGTGGGCACTGCCTGAGATCACATAAGCAATTTCAATAAAATTATGCTTATGCATAACGCCGACATTTTCCTCGCGTTCATCTCCTATATGAATATAAACCTGTTCACCGTCTTTAAAATAATCCTTTGAATCAAGCTGCTTTACATCTTCGTACATTTTTTCACTCCAAATTTCATTTTATTCAGAATACCCCATTAAACCGATATAAGACAAATTGGGTTGAGCAATATCCATTCTGCCATACTGCACAACAATATTGATATCACTTCTGATTCTGATGGAATACTGCAGTTGTCTTTCAATCAAAACGCCACCCATTTCATCAGGATGATCCACTCTGACGCATTTAATACGTTCTGCAGGGATAATCATTTTAATATCTTTAATCGGGTCTTTATCTTCAAAATAGATATCCATGTAACATGTCGCATCCTGCTCGTTACAGTTCAAAAACATGATTGCTTCATGCCCTTCAAAGTTTGCATCTGCAACTGCACCCTTATAGGGCAAATATCCGTCAGCAATATACCAGTTTTTCTTTCCGTTTTCCATTATAAATTCCTCCTGCTTATTTAAAAATTTTCGGAATTGCTTTATCGTTATAGGTTGTCATGCGTTTCGCTCCCTGACCGGTAATCAAGTAACAGTCTTCAATACGGAAGGAACCCCATTCCATTCCCTTGAAATATGCATCAATACAAATTGCCATATTTTCTTCAATCACACGTTTATTGTCAACAGTAAAAATCGGTGCTTCGCATTCCAGCATACCGGTACTGTGCAAGCTTCCGTAAGGACAATAATCAATATATCCATATTTGGTCAGATATTCAGTATACGCATTCAGAACAACATCACAGGGTGTTCCCGGTTTCATCTTGTCAGAAGCATAATTCAGTGCATCGTAAGCACACATTACAGCATCCTTAATTTTTTGCGGAATTTCGCCTAACACCAAAGGACTGCAGATTATACCATTATAACCTTCGTAACTCACCCCTGCTGCCAAATTGATGATTTCTCCTTCACCGATTTTGCGAAGGGTATTTCTACACATACTGATATAGGAATTTTCCACACCTGTTGCAACCATGGGAGCAAAAGACTGGACATAGCTTTCTGCACCCAATTTCATCATTTCGTATTCAAACATTCCTTCAATATGACGTTCTGTCATGCCAACTTCAATCGTGGGAACAACTGTTTCAAATACATTTGAAACCATTTCCCAGTTGGTTTTCAGGATTTCAATTTCTCCTGCACTTTTACGGATTCTCTGTTCGTAATGAACATCATCAAAATCAACTACTTCTGCATCAGAAAATACACTTCTTAATTTATCCATAATAATGGACGGGAAAATCAAGCGACCGATAAATCCGATTTTTTTCACATTCGCTTGGCTGTCTTTCACCTGTCTGAACAGTTCTACAAAATCCAATTGGCCTTCTGTATCATATTCAAATCCGCTCACTTCACCAATTTCGGGAAGAATTGCAATACGACTTCCGGGCAGTGAATTTTGAACTTCACAGTAATCAAAAGAAGCCTGACCGCTGCATACTACTACCTGACCGTCGGCAGGAATAATAATGGCAGAGCTTTCATTAACAGGAGCAAATCCGCAGTAATATCTGACAATGCCAATTTCCAACAGATTCGAAAAACCGATGACCAAATCCACTCCGTTTTCTGCCATTTTTTTACGAAGAGCTTTCACTCTTTCAAGATATTCATTGCTTTGAATTTTTGGATAGTTCATGTATACTTCTCCTTATTTTATTATTTAATTACTATTTTATCATTTTATTTCACATATAACAATGGTCAATTCGAATATTTGTTTTTTAACGCATTATTCGAATTGACCAAACATCAATATAAAAAGATAAAAATCACTTTATTTTTTTTGCATACTGTGCCCCTAAAAATGCAGCACCGATAATGCCTGCATCATTTCCCAAAGCTGCAGTTGTAATGATGGTACTTCTGGATGATTTACAGAAATTTCGAATGGGTTGTAACAAGGATTCCCCTTCGTTGGCAACACCACCGCCAATCAGAATCTTTTCCGGCTGAAATATCTCAATAATGTTAGAAATTCCGATTGCAACAAACTCTAAATATTTGTCAACCGTTTTTTGCCCCGCCGCATCACCTTTTTTCGCTGCACTAAATGCCGTACGTCCGGAAACACCTTCTAAAGAACCTGCCTCTTTCCACATCAAGGATTCAGGATTTTGTTTCATTGCTTCACGGGTCTGCCGAACAAGAGCATTGGCAGAAGCATACACTTCCCAACATCCACGATTACCACATTTGCATTTTTCTCCATCAAAATTAATAATCATATGTCCCAATTCGCTGCCAAAATTCACACCTGTCATAATGTTCCCGTTGATGATGACACCTCCGCCAACACCGGATCCCAATGTTACGGTAACACTGCTTGATGTTCCCTTAGCATTTCCTCTCATTGCTTCACCATATGCAGCACAGTCAGCATCGTTTGCAAGATAGACAGGAACATTCCAATGTTTTTGAAATTCTTCTCTGATGGGAGTATTTTTAAAATTCAAATTGGAAGCACTTACCACAACACCACGTTCACTATCACAGCTTCCCGGGCTTCCGATTCCAACCCATTCAATCTCACTTTTGGAAAAGCCGGATTCCTCTGTCACTTTTTTAGAAAGCTCTGCCATATCCTTTACAATTTCACTATAGTGACGGTCTGCTCTCGTCTTCACCTTGTCTTTATGAAGAATATTACCGTCCCTATCCACCAATCCGACCGCAATATTGGTTCCGCCCAAATCAATTCCAAGATACATTTTCTTCATCCTTTCGCACATTCTAATTTTTCTCGTTCCTGCTTCGAAGCAGAAATAACAAATTGCATATAAATAATCACCATGACCAAAATAGTGATTCCAAGAACCAATGAAATCCGATACGACCCAAACAAATCATAAAACAAATTCATGGCCGGTGCTCCCAATGCATATCCTGCAGTATTAACCGACACAAAAATACCCAACACTTCATTAAAGGACTTTTGCCCGAATAAATCTCCCGCGAAAATCGGAAGCATAATTGTTTCTAAAGGCAATGCCAAAGAGGAAAAAATCCCATAAATCATTGCCAACGCTTTCCCTGTTGCAGAATCGGTTACAAACACCAAAGCAATCATTACCAACACCGCCGTGACAGAACAAATATTGGTAGTAATTCGCAGTCCCAATCGATCATAAATAAATCCGGTAAAAAATTTAAAGAAAGACAAGCTTAAGGAATGCAAACTCAGCACCGTTGCAATATAAGAAGCTGAAAGGCCTACATCCTTCATATGTACTGCGGAAATTCCGGTGATTCCCTGTAATACGAAGCCGGTCAGAAAAATACAGGTTGCCGCACCGTAAAAATATACTTTTTTTACTGCTTTGGAATATTCCATACCCTCCCAAGAATTTCCTCTTTTATTCTTTGTGGAAATGATAGTTTCCGAACTGCTATTCTTGGGATTTTCTCTGAAAAACAATTGAATGAATATCCCTACAACCAAAATAATCATGGCAATTAAAAAATAAGCACTTTTATATCCGTTGGTATTACCTTCCTGATAAATAACAGGAGAAATGATCTGGGTCGCCAATGCACCTCCAAATCCATTTGCCGCCAAAATCGCCCCCATAATGGTTCCTTTGCTTTCCTTACACCATTTGTTTACCACACATCCAACCATGGTTGTGGTGGTCCATGCAAGACCAATCCCAAGAAAACATCCGCCAATACAAAACACAAGAAAATTGGTGGCTACGGAATAAACCAAAAAGGAAATGACCAAAGAAAGAAACCCTGCACCAATTAATTTTCTGGTTCCAAACCGTTGCACCAATGCACCGAAAAAAATATTAATGATGGAGGTTGAAATATAACGGCAACTGTCATTTAAGGAAAAAGCGGTTCGGCTGATTCCTGTGGCTTTTGTGACCGCTGCCACAAACAGGCTCTTTGTAGAACTGCAAAACCCAAGACATGCAAACACCATCAAAAAGCAAAGACTGACAATCACCCATTTATACTCTATTTTCTTTTCCAATCGCAACATCTCCTCAAATTTCTCTTCATCATTCGATTTATTTGACTTCTTTCCCCTTCAAAAAAACAGTTTTTACATTAAAGTCTTTATCAAAAATCACAATATCTGCCCGACAACCGGGAATCAAGCGTCCGCGATCATCACAACCGCAGACCTTAGCGGGATTAGAGCTTGCCATCACTGCAATCTGTTCAGGAGGAACCCCCATCCGAAACAGATTTTTCGCACTATCCGCCATACTCATGGCACCACCTGCAATCGAATCCGTTCCTTTCATCACACACAACCCGTCTTTTACCGTAATGATTCTTCTGTCTCCCAAACGATAGTCTCCGTTTGGTAACCCACAACCTATTTCGCTGTCGCTGATGATGGTGATATTTTGATATCCCTTTGCTTTCAACGCCAAACGAATCATAGGTGCAGATACATGAACTTCATCACAAATTAATTCACAATTTACTCTTGTATCTGCACCTATGATTCATTTG
>SVJP01000106.1 GCA_015068925.1 Oscillospiraceae bacterium | reverse complement strand
TTTATCAATCACACGAACTGCCTTACCTTCACTTCTTGCAATACTCTTCGGAGCAACAAGATGAACCTTCGGGTTAATACCCAGCATTGTTTTCATTGCACTTGACAATGCTTTTTCCATTGCAAGAACATCGCTGACTTTATCGGTAAACTGTTCTGCAGTCATTTCAACATTCACCTCAAAAGTATCGGTATTATTCGCTCTGTCAACAATAATCTGATAATTAGGCTCATACCCTTCATTCAAAAGAACCGTTTCAATCTGACTGGGGAATACATTGACACCTCTGATAATCAGCATATCATCAGTTCTTCCCATAGGCTTAGCCATTTTAACCAGTGTTCTTCCGCAAGAACATTTCTTTCTGGATAATACACAAATATCTCTGGTTCTGTATCTGAGCAAGGGAAACGCTTCCTTATCAAGAGCGGTAAATACCAATTCACCCTTTTCCCCTTCAGGAAGAACCTCTCCTGTATCAGGATCAATAATTTCAGCCAGAAAATGGTCTTCATTTATATGCATCCCCGTCTGCTCACTACATTCAAACGCTACACCGGGGCCGCTTGTTTCAGTCAGTCCATAGATATCATAAGCCTTGATACCAAGTGTGGACTCAATCCCCTTTCTCATTTCTTCTGTCCACGGTTCAGCACCAAAGATCCCTGCCTTTAGCGGAATATCCTCCGGTTTATAGCCTTGTTCCTTCAGGGTTTCCCCGATATAGGCTGCATAAGAAGGCGTACAGCAAAGAATTGTGGCACTTAAGTCTGTCATAAACTGAATCTGACGTTCCGTATTCCCAGAAGACATAGGAAGTGTCAAGCAACCTACTTTATGGGAACCACCATTGAGTCCGGGACCGCCTGTAAACAACCCATATCCGTAAGCCACCTGGCAAACATCTTGATTACTTCCGCCTACTGCAACAATAGCACGCGCACAGCAATCTTCCCAAAGGTCAACATCCTTTTGTGTATAAAAAGCAACAACTCGACGTCCTGTTGTACCTGATGTAGATTGAATACGAACACAGTCCTCAAGAGGTTTTGCAAGTAATCCGTAAGGATATGCATCTCTTAAATCTGCTTTTGTGAGGAACGGAAGCTTGTGAAGGTCTTCAATTCCCTTAATATCCTCCGGAGTTACTCCTTTTTCGTCCATTAACTTTTTATAGTAAGGGACGTTTTCGTAAACGTGTTTCACTTGCTTGACAAGCTTTTCGGATTGAAGTTTTTTCATATCTTCAATCGGCATGGTTTCAATTTCTTTCTGATAGTAATTCTGAGCCATTTTTGTTCATCCTTTCTAATACATAATTTTTGTTTTAACAGGGTTGCATTAAAAAAACAAAAATCCTCTGCATTCCTGTTACAGGATACAGAGGACGAAATAACAATTCCGTGGTACCACCTCAGTTCGCCGTTATCTCACGGTAACGACCTTATCAGGTACTGACATACCTTAGTTCTATAACGGGAACACCCGTTGCATCCTACTAAAGATTTCTCTTATTCAGTGCACTGCTAACAGAAGGAATTCGAGAAGGACGCCCCAATTGTCTCGCACCAACCGACAACTCTCTCCATGTTCTTTCCAACCTACTGATTTCTGCTCGTCGCATTTAACTTAATTTGTATTATATCACACTGATATGACAATGTCAAGTGCTTTTAGAAAATTTTATTTAAAAACATCGCATTTTAGGGAGTTTTTAAACATCCCCTTTTTACATTTTTATGAAACATAATTTTCTTTAGAGTAAAAAGAGTCTGCAGCATCAATGATTTTGCTACAGACTCTGAGTGGATAAAAATAGCGAAAATTACATTTTAATCATGCATCTTTCCTATCCGCGTTTATCAATAATTGTCTTTAACTTTCCTGTTCTCGAATTGTATTCCAATTCTGACATTTTACACCAAATCACTTCCGGTGCCATTACATCCTCTGCATCCACCGCTTCCTTCAATAGGGGTCTGCATTGATAAAGTGTTTCTGTGAATTTTTCTTTGTCTACAGCATCTACATCCGAAACAGCAATTTTAAAGATAAATTTATCCTTCATATCATGGGTTACAATAATCTGATATGCATCATATTCAACAGATGCAGTGTTTAACACATCAGCAACATCCTGTGGCGAAACAGAAACATATCCTGCTTTTGCCGCTGTTTGCGCTCTGCCCAACAAACGGAATTTGCGATCCGGCACACCTTCCGGTTCAGTATATTCGCCCATATCACCGGCAGGATATCGAATCAGCGGAATCAACCTTTTAAAAAGAGAAGTAACATAAATTTCACCCGGGCGATTCATTTCTGTAATCACTTCTCCTGTATCAGGATCAATCAATTCAATCAAAGTGAGATCCGTTAGTGTTCTGTGTTCATTATACCCACAATCCTTGGTGAAGTAACCAATGGGACCACCATCGTTGGAAGCATAGAAGACTGATCTGAAATCAATGTCGCGCCCAAAGGTTTTGCAAATTTTTTCTCTCTGGTCAGGATATAAGGTTTCCCCTGCAAAATAAATGGTATCCACCGCAAAACCCGTCAGCTTATGCTCGTTAATATAAGCCATAATCTGATTGATAATAGAAGGCAGTCCGGCGATACAATTGATTTGATGGTCCAAAATTGTTTCCGTCATTTCCTGAATAGAACCATTTCCGGAAATATGATACATAATAGTTTTTGCAGGTGCAAAGTAAAGCATGCTATAAGTGTAAAGAAAGCTTGCATACATTCCTCCCGCATAAAATAAATTGGCAATTTTATCACCATTTCGCAATCCACCTTTGGCAAGGACAGCACCGCTACATTCACACATCACTTGCCATTCCTCGGCAGAATAAAGAGAATATTTGGGTTCTCCCGTTGTTCCACCGCTTTTAAACACCTGACCATCTGTTTGTTGAAAGGTTGCCACCGTGCCACCGTGTTTATCACAATGATTCCAAAAATCACTTTGTTCTATCAGAGGAAGCTGCTCTAATGTAGCATCTTCAGGAATCCCCTGATACAACTTCTGATAATACGGCGAATTGGTTCTGGCATATTTTATCATTTCCTCCAGAGTATAAAGCTTACAACTCATCATTATGCCTCCTTATTTCACTTTTTTGTTATAGCAATAATATCATTTCTAAGTTCTTCAAATTCCCCAACAACCACAAGCTTATCATAATTCATGCTTTCTCCGGGCAGCATCTGCATCATCAGATAATCCCCATTTTCACCACCCGGAATGAGACCGGAAAGCGAGAAGTGATGTTTCTTCGCAATTTCATAAGCATAATCACAGCCGGGAGAATTCAGGTTAATCGCCAGCTCTACCATTTCACTCTTTTGCTTGATTGCATCCTGAATCGCTTGTTGCAGTTCTTCTTCCAAACCGTCTCCTGCTTTTTGAACAATGATTTTCGACATTTTTAATGTAGTATTTGTTTCAAACAACATCTCTGTCAAAGCTTCTTGTTCACCGTCAAGGCACAAATCATATTTCATGCCGAGCCTTTTGTATATGCGATCAACAAAACCGCTAATTTCCTTTGGAGCATACACCCTACTGTAAGCATTTTCGTCTAAAATTTTCACACCAACACTAAGACCCAATCGTTCTCCGTCTTTATTATATTCACTTTCTACATCCGAATTGATATAAGACATCAACAACGAAGTTGCAGTATAGCCTGCTCTCAAAAATGCTTTTTGAGACATGGGATGAAAGGTAACCGGTTGTCCCATCAATGCACGCAGTCCAAGTTCTTTTCCTACCGTTTCACAGTGAGTCATAAATTTGGAAAACAACCCCAAACCGCGAAATTCATTTTTGATGACAACCGTGGAAATTTCAGGCATATTTTTATAAAAATCAGAAAACGCCAAAATAAAATGTCCTGCCGTTTGCCCGTGATCATTTACAGCCAAAAAGGACATAATCTCCTTATTTTCAATCAGCTGCATAAAGGAATTTACATAATAAAGCCGTTCGTAAGAATAAGAATATCCATATTCAGAATAAATACAACGGATAGCTTCTATTGCATCCTCCGCTGTTTTGACGGGGCGAATGGTAATATTGGTATCCAGAGCAACCGTTTCTTCATAAGGTTCGGGCTCTATAAATTCCACAGGATTGATAATCCTAATTCGAAGGAACACTCGTTGCCCTTCGTTTCCCAATTTTTCCAGACCAACTTCATCAACATACAAATCAATCAAATAATTACGCAAATCCTGTTCATTCTTAGTAATTGCATTTTTATCAAAGGAAAAATCCTGCCATCCGGGTACTCCTTTATCTCTTACAGCAATTTCAAAATAATCACCCGTTCGATACACTTCTACAAAAAGTGAACCCTGAGTGCCCGGATAGGAACGTTCGATTCGTTCTTGAATCATACCACTTACAACCAACCTGAATTTCTGATATCGGGTAATATCCATAGAAACATGATATTGTACCAAAGAGTCAATAAAATTCAACACAGGAAACACAAATATTTTATCATTTTTTATTTCCAACGATGCCAGTTTTCTTTTATTCATTACCTTCAACTCCTTTGATATAAAGTCTATTCCAACCAAGAACAGGACTGTATTCCGCTTCCGTTCCACCCTGGCAAAGTTGACCAAATTCATCCTGTACGGCAGCATGATTGACGTTATCTCGTATTATCATCTTATGATAAAAAGAGTTCATTTCCACTTCAATATATTGCTTCTTTTTCTCTTCTGCAACAGGCTGTAATTTCACAAGATAGCTTGACACCATTTCCATCAGAGGTTCGCAAAAGTTTCCGTCTTGTGCCATCCGTAATTTTACTTCATTTTGAAAATGGTCATAATCACCCCGACTCTTTGAAAACACAAGCGAACAAGTGCTTTTTTCCACATTCTTATCCAGAAAGAATACATCCGCATCCTTTCCCTCTTTGGCAAGCTTCTTTCTTTTTGCAAAATTCCAAATAACAAAAACAACAAACGTTAAAAACTCTGCTACAAAATAAGCTGCCCAAATTCCGTTTAGTCCAAAGAGAGAACCTAAAACAAACATACTTGCCAAAAATAAAATACAACATCTCAAGCTAATCAAACCACTTGCCATAGAGCCCATTTCAATGGATTGCAGATAATATCCAATAATGACATTGACCGTCATAATCAGCATGCTCACTGTGTAAATCCGAACTGCTAAGGAAGCCTGTTCTATCAAACCAATCTCTTCAATTCCAAACAACCAAGGAACGATTTGAGGGAACAATTCTAAAACCAGCATTACACTTGAACAAATCACAATCGCTGACAACACAGCAAGCTTCACACTGCCTTTGATTTTTTTATTACTGTTTTCACCATAATAGACACTGACCATCGGTTGAATCGTCTGACTGAGGCCTTCAAATACTGCAAGAGAAACGGTACACAAATTAAACACTACCGTATAAATAACAACACCATTTGCTCCCGCCATTAATACCACATAATGATTCAGGATAATAATGGTAACAAATTGATAAACAAAGGTCAGTGCTGAACCAATCCCGTTTTTTATAATTCGAAACACAGAAAGATCAAAAGCAAAGAAAAATCTCAGGGTATTTTTTGTTGAGAAAAAATGACTGCTTATCACAACAATACTTACCGCTTGCCCTAAAACGGTAGAGTATGCCGCTCCGGCAACTCCCATATTCATCATTCCCACAAAAACAAGATTGAAGATAATATCCACCGCAATAGACAATAGCATTCCTACCATGGAAAGAGTGGGACTTCCATCATTTCTGACAAAAAATGCAATGGCAATATTCATAACAAACACAGGAGCACCAATCAGGATAATCTGCACATAGGTTCGAACCTGTTCAAATACTTCTGCACTTCCTGCACCCAGCCAACAGGTGATTTTTCCACTGAAAAGGATTCCTGCTGTCAATAAAATCGCAGCCAACAAAGCCAAACACTCCATAGACACACTAAAGGAGCGATTTGCCGCTCTTTTCTCGCCTTTTCCCGTATCCACACTCATTGCAATACAACCGCCCACTGCAAAAAGTGCTGCAATTGTATTAATAATCATATAAATTGGCGTTGCATAAGTAACAACCGAAAGAGATAATTCGTCTAAATATTGACCGATAATAACGGCATCTGCCATTGAACCGATTGCGGTAGTCAGATTCATCAAAATGGTCGGTATCAATATTGACAAAAAAGTCTTGATTACAATAGGGCTTCGATTGTATCGAAATGAAGCTTCCATGTCCTTCCTCCTCATACTTGATTTCTGCGGTCAATCACACTCTTTATCTTTCCGCCGCCGGAACTGAACTCAAATTCATCCTTATCTTGCTTCACAATTCTTACATCACCTGTTTTATCGGTAAGACACTCATTGATTTCTCCATAATGCGACTTCAAAAGTTCGATGGCATCTGTATCGGAATATGAAAAATCCGATTCCACACAAATAGTCATTACACTCAAGCCGTCATAAGACAAAATCAACTGAAGCCACCCGTGATAATCCATTTGTTCCGCAAAGACAGCCTTGATATTTTTATAATTGACATAATTGGTGGCAAATTTGAATACATCACCAAATCGACCCAACAATTCAAATCTTGGTGAAAGTCTTCCGCATTTACATGGTTCTTTTACAAATCTTCCAAGATCCCCTATTTCATATCGTTGAATGGGGGTAT
>SVJP01000105.1 GCA_015068925.1 Oscillospiraceae bacterium | reverse complement strand
CCATTTTGCAAATAAATCCAAGGGCGAAAATGCATACTCTATGTTGGATATTGAAAGCGATTCTGTTTCTGATGATATTGTTGCTGCATTGAATCAGATTGATGGTGTATTTAAAATTCGTGTGATAAAATAAAAAAAATTAAAAAAACACTTGCAAAATGAAAAAAAATTTGATATAATAGTATAGCTGTTTTATTTACGTAATGAAAAACTCAGTAGGAGGTGTTTGATAAATGGCAAAATGTGAAGTTTGCGGAAAGGGCGTTGCTTTCGGCATCAAGGTTTCTCACTCTCACAGAAGATCTAACAGAACCTGGAAGCCCAACATCAGAAAGATTCGTGTGATTGACAAAGGTACTCCTAAGTCTATGTACGTTTGCACCAGATGCATCCGTTCTAACAAGGTAACCCGTGCAATCTAAGGATGATGATAAGGTAGGGGGCGGTTGCTGACTCTGAAAATCGACCCCACCTTTCGTTCTGATTTTATTTAAGAAAAAATATTACTTTTTTCAAAAAAAGCTTGACAAAACATAATTTATCGTGTATAATATTATTTGTTGTTTGGCCCGGTAGTTCAGTTGGTTAGAACGCTAGCCTGTCACGCTAGAGGTCGAGGGTTCGAGCCCCTTCCGGGTCGCCAATGCTGTCTTAGCTCAGTAGGTAGAGCACTTCCTTGGTAAGGAAGAGGTCGGCAGTTCAAATCTGCTAGACAGCTCCATTTGCACCATTAGCTCAGCTGGTAGAGCACCTGACTCTTAATCAGGGTGTCCAGGGTTCGAGTCCCTGATGGTGTACCATAGAAAACTCAGTAACCATGCGGTTTCTGGGTTTTTTATTTTGCTTAGAAAGTGATAAAAATCATGTTTGACATCTATTTTGACATCTATTTGGACATTTTTAGGTTGAAAATAGTATTACAATGGCAATGTTTAACGTGAAGATGTTTGTAAAAGCAATTAGAAGAGTTCAAGCGGATTGCGCAGAAAGAGTATGAGAAGTATGTTGCAGAGATAACAGTGATGATTAATTAAAAAATAAACAGATAAGGGCGATATCTTTTTGAGTACATTAATTTTACCTTGGATTTTCCGGGGAGTTTATGATATATTATAACTAAGGGATGAAATCCTGAAATGTGGATTTCATCCCAAAAAACGTGGATTATATTTATTATGGAGTTTACAAAAAACAGCGCCAAGAAAAAAGGACAAACCCCTTTACGAAATAGAATCGTAGAGGGGTTTGCACTATAAAAGAAGGAATGAAATGTAGTAGTTAACAAATAAATTCGTTCAGCCCTGTTTGTAAAAGATTCCCTTCGAAAGTAGCGCTCATAGTCTCGGGAATCCAGATTTTTAAGTGGATTTGATGATTGATTCTTTGCCATTCTACTTTTACGGTACCGGAAACGGTGTCAGAATATCCTCTTGCATAGGAAAGCTCTTTAAAAAAGAAGGGCTTGATTTCAGTTTTTTGAAATCCCACGCTGTCTGAGGTTTGACAGATGCCGACAATGGTTTTCATCATCCAGGACATAAAGTCAGAATACATATGATGATTTTTGGATTCTTCCTTATTCCAACGTTCATAAAGGGTGGTGGCTCCGTCTTCCAGCCAATAAGAATAGGAGGGAAATCCTTTTGCAGTGATAATTCGGTAGGCATAGTCCTCCAAGCCGCATTTGTTCAGTGCCATGTATAAGTGGCGAATCCCTACCATGCCGCAATTATGATGAAATAATCTTGATTCTACCAAGAATTTCAACTGTTCTTTTAAGGGCTCCAAATCATCATATAACTCATGATAAATCAGCATGGCAACAGCAGTTTGTTTGTTGATAATGCAGGTGCCGTTTTCATCAAGGTACTGTTCTTTTAAAATTTCTTCCAGTGATTTTCGTTCTTTTTCCCATTCTGAACAATCTTTTTCCAGTACCTTTGCCGTTTTGATGGCAATTTTCAAGCATTTGATATGTAGAACACGGTTAATAAAGATACGGTTCACCTTATCTTCACGGAAAGGAGATGCCCAGTCATCCAAACCAAAATCCATATCTCCGTTTTCTTTCATTCGTTTTTTCAATCCTGCTAAAAACTTTTGGAAGTGGGGGAATGCGGCCTTTAAAATAGTAAGGTTTCCTGTATGCAGATAAACACGATAGGGGATTTCGAACAATGCGCCTTCCGAAACCAAACCGTTTCCCCAATGATATCCCCAGCCGGGCGTGGGAACAATCCCGGGTAATTCTCCGGTTTCTTCTTTCATAGCATCAAAGAGGTCTTGCATCCATTTTTCGTACATGTGTTCCGTTTTGAAATTGGTCAAAAACTGTTCTGCAGTTCCTTGAGCATCGTTAAGCCAGCCTAATTTTTCGCGAGTAGGACAATCAGTGGGCATATAAAAAAGATTTGACCATGTTGCCCGTTGTCCTATTTTGAACAGCTGATTTAACTGCGGGTCAGAACATTCAAAATCAGAACGCATTTCGATATCCTGGTGTACAAAATAAGCAGTCAGAGTATCCTTGTTTGCTTGCTTTAACCCGCTGACAATCACATAGCGGAATCCAAAATAAGAAAATCGAGGTTTCCATTCCGTTTCTTTGCCGTTACAGATAAATTTACAGGTCTGAAAATTCCCTTCGTGAAAGCATCGAAGCATATTTTCATAGTTTACCTTCATATCCTGAGTCAAGCTTTCTGTATATTCTAATTGAATCACATCTCCCGAAGGTTGATTGACTTTTAATTTCACATAGCCTGACATATTCTTTCCAAAATCAAAGACATATCGGTCTTTTCCTGCAGGAATGATTTGAACAGGGGGAAGAATTTCGCATTCCCGAATGGGTTCGCAAAGACATTCTCTTAATACTTCGACAGGCGGTGTTTCATCAATTTTCGCAAACTCCCAACTGCTGTCATCAAATCCGAGTTGATTCCAGTGTTCCTGATACAGGCGGGAATCGAAATGTTCTCCTTCCCGAAGCTGATTGTAAAGGACAGAAGCATCCAAATTGCATTTCCAACTTTCATCGCTGACAACCATTTGTTTTCCATTGATTTCCAATGCCAGAATCATTTTTGGGATATCACGCCATTTTGCTTCGTGATGCGCCCAGTCGGTGGGGATATCTTCGTTGTACCAGCCGTTTCCGCATTGGCAGGAAAGAAGATTTTCGCCTTGGTTGATTTGATTGGTTACATCGTAGGTGTGATACCAAATGGTTTTGGTATAATCAGAGGCAGGTGCGGTAAACAAATCTTCAGAGACCGGTTTCCCGTTCAGATAAAAATATCCGATTCCCAAACCGCAAACCGCTAGACGAGCGGATTTGATTTCTCCCTCCCATGTGAATGTTTTACGAAACTGTGGAGAATAGGAACGATTGTGTTTATCATAAGAAACATTTGGTTTGATAAATGAAATTTGTTGTAACATATTGTTCTTCCTTTCTGTTTTACTCATCGGTAAGATCGGAATTAAATTTTTCCAATAGCTCCGGTTGGTAATATTTTTTTTGATAGGAAAGAAAGTATTTTTGATATTGCTTTGGTGTCATACCAACAATTTTTTTAAAATGCTTAAAAAAATTGGAATATTCTGAAAAACCACTGGAAGAAAATGCCTCTTGTACAGAGGTGTTCTGATCCCTTAAATACAATTTTGCTTGAATAATCCGTCGATGGATGATGTAATTTTTGACAGTGAAATTCGTTTCTTTTTTGAAAACATTATTCAAATATTTTTTGGAAATAAACAGATGATTTGCAATATCTTCCAAGGTGATATTTTCCAAATAATGCAAATCTATATAATTCATTGCTTTTTTCGAAATGCTTTCCTTTTTTGTTTTTCCGAGATCAGCTTTGAAGGTTTTTTTAATGTGGACAAAACAGAAAACAATTAATTCTAAAAAGGTGGAAAAGCGAAGAATATCCATACAGAACCCTTTATGCCGATCATATTTTTCCAGTAATTCATTGAATAACAGAATTTGTTTTTCATCCAAGGAAAAGAACGCTTCCTGAGTTTTTCCAATATTGAAAATCCAAGATGTCAGATCGGTTTCAATATGAGGAATATTTTTCAATGCGTCCAATGTACATAAATCAAATTGAAGAACGCAGTACCTACATTCTGCGTCTTTATATTTAAATTGATGAACCTGCCAATCCTGAACCAAAATAAAATTTCCCGGATTCATGGTATATTGTTTATTCTCTATTTGCAAGATTCCGCTACCGTTTTGTACGTAATAAATATGGATTTGATTGCTGACATGAAGTACGGTTTCTTCCGGGGAAAGATGTGAGACTCCGTCTTTTGAAAAACTACGGTAGGATACATCGTATTTTGCATAAATTGGTACATAAGGAAAGTTTTGTTCTTTAAAGAAATTTATCTTTTCATTGGACATTTTCTTCACCCCCTACTCTTATTATATCATAAAATTTTAGTTTGTAAAATATTATTTTTAAAATGTGGATTTTTGCAATAAAAGACGAGTCGTTTTACTATTGTCAAGAATTGCGAAATAAGTTATACTTAAAATGAAATGACGAAATATCAGTGGAGGCATAGTAAACTATGACAAAGAAAATTATTGACGAAACATTTGACTTCCATGATAAAGAAAGCAAGCGGAACGATAAATAATGCAACCATCAAGAATGTATATGCTTTAGGAACAAAAGCAATCACTTCAGATGAATGGATCAAGATTACCCTGAAAGATCAGAAGGGTTATGTGATTTCATATCTGAATGCTCAGGGTTCTTACACTCCTGTAAGAACAGCAGACCGTTCCAAAGAACCGGATGTAATTTACAGAGAAGATAATGGCGATGACGTGATTGTTTATACCAAGAAATTGGTAGAGCTGATTACCTATGAGCTGAAGCAACCCACCACTCCCACTCCTACTCCCGGTGGCACCATCCCTAATATAGGAAACGGCAGTGTAATCGGCGGTGGAGGATTCCTTGGCGGTGGCGGAAGTACTTCTTCCGAAAGTAAAAAAGCACCCTTCACTGACATTATCGGACATTGGGCAGAAAATGCCATTAACAATATGTACGGGAAAGGTGTTGTCAGTGGTGTAACAGCTACTACCTTTGAACCTGATCGTTCCATTACCAGAGCAGAATTTGCAACATTGGTGGTTAAGACCTTGAAATTAGCAGGAAATGGTGACGAGCAGATGTTCCGTGATGTAGAAAACGGTGCTTGGTATGCTGAGTATGTAAACCTGGCAGCAATGTCCGGCTTGATTGTAGGGTATGACGGTAACTTCAGACCCAACGATACCATTACCCGTCAGGAAGCGGCAGTCATTGCAGTAAAGGCATATGAATTCTTAGGAAAAGAAGCCAAAAAGGCAGAATTGAACTTTATTGATAAAGATAGCATCGGAGCATGGGCAAAAGACTATGTGGCAAAAGCAGCGGCTTCTGGAATCATCTCCGGTATGCCGAACGGAAGCTTTGCACCTTTGGATTTGACAACTCGTGCACAGGCTGTAGCAATTCTGGAAAGAATTTATTAATTGCTTATTACCATTTCCTTTCTTAAATATGGGTTTTATGTTGAAGCAGGCAGAATTTTCTGCCTGCTTCATACTGTAGAAAAAGTCGGGCTCCCGCAAGCAAAATAAAACAAGAAAAAGCATAGGAATTCAAATTAATAATAACAAATAAACAACCGGTAGAAGACGATCAAGTTTTTTCTGTCGGTTGTTTTCTTTTTTTAGGTCTGCTTCTAATTTATCATAACTCTTGAAATAGGGAAAGGAATATGTTATAATTAAGAAAAGGATTGTTACCAAAAAAATCAGAAGGCGGAATCTAAAACAGACAGGCCAGAAAAAGGGGGATGGTTACCATGAAAACCTATTATTTATCCGACGATAAAAAAGAAGTGTTTACATTTGCTCTGGGTCTTTATTCGACTGATGATGAGGAAGGACATCTGCACGATTATATAGAGATTTTTTATGCATTATCAGGCAGTGGAGTTCATTATATTGATGATCGTCCTTATCAGGTTCAGAAGGGAAGCATGCTGTATATTGATATTGGACAGGTGCATCGCTGTGATGTATATGATAACATGTCTTATGTGAATTTTAAAATCAGCCCGGATTGTTTTTATGATCCCAAAACAGAATATGCAGTTTCGAATCATACTTATCGGTTTCCTTTACCTGAAAGGAATAACGGAGAAGCATTAGCGGTATTTGAAGGAAAGGAATGTGAACTGACAGATCAGATTGTTTATAAAATGCTGAAAGAAAATGTCAATCAAAAAGAAGGATATGAAACAGTGATTTGCAGCAATATGAATGAATTGCTGGTTTATATGAAACGGAATTTTGTTGCTCCTGAATTTTCAAGCGTTCCTAAAATACCGGAAAAACTTTGGGAAGTAATTTCTTATATTGATGAGCATTGCAGTGAAAAAATCACGTTAGACGAAGTATGTGCTTTGTGTAATTATTCCCCTGCTTATTTTTATAAAATACTAAAAAAATATTATGGTTGTGGGTTTTCGGAATATCTGACAAAAAAGCGAATTAATAAAGCAATGCATTATTTAACGATAACGGATGATCCTGTGGAAGAAATTGCACGAAAGGTTGGTTTCGCCAATAAAACCCACTTTTATAAAATGTTTCATAAATACATTGGTGTCAAACCTTCCGTTATTAAAAATTACCGAATAAATAATGATGCAATTTTATTGAATGCAATTAAAAAAT
>SVJP01000003.1 GCA_015068925.1 Oscillospiraceae bacterium | reverse complement strand
AAACAGTGTTTGTATCTCTGCAAAAACAGGTGAAGGAGTAGGAGAGCTTTTAGATTTGCTCCGAAAACGGTTGGTTCCCGTTCGCCGTAGTGTGACTGTCTGTATCCCCTATTCAGAAGGTAAATTAGCAGCAATGCTTCATGAAAAAACAAAGGTAGAACAAGAAAAATTTACAGAAAATGGTCAGGTTATGACTGTAGTTGCGGATGGAGAGTTGATGACTCTGCTGACTCCTTATCTTACAGAGGAGGAATTGGAATGAAGCCATACAAAACCTTTGACAAGGATGCCGAAGCGGAATTGGTAGAAAAGCGTTCCCGATTTATTGCTCAAGCCTTTCAGATTCAATCAGAGGAGGAAGCCCTTTCTCTGTTGGGAAAGGTTCGAAGTAAGTATTGGGATGCTCGACATCACGTGTATGCCTATTCCCTTCGCGAAAATAACATTACCCGTTTTTCGGACGATGGTGAACCTGCCAAAACCGCAGGTCCTCCCGTGTTGGATGTAATTACCCGAGAAGGGGTTACGGACTGTATGATTGTGGTCACCCGATATTTTGGAGGAACTCTGCTCGGTGCAGGAGGCTTGGTTCGAGCATACGGAAAAAGTGCTAAAATGGCGTTGGACGAGGCAGGCGTTGTCACAATGACTCCTTGTGTACAGTATAAAGCACAAGTGGATTATGGCGATTGGGGAAGGTTCCAAAATGTGTTAAAAACATTGGGAGCATCCAATCCCGAAGGAACCTTTGGTGCCAACATCGAAACCACTTTTTGGATTCCTTTGGAGGAGGAGCAAAAAGCTTTGGCAGAATTAACAGAACAATTTAATGCCGCCATCCATCCTGAAAAAATAAAAGAAGATTATTTTTGTTTGGAGGTATAGCCATGGAGCAAAAAAAATTATTTCCCACTGCACCGTTTGGGTTTGATAAAAAAGCCGTTATCGCTTATATAGAACAGCTCAATCAGGCTTATGAAGCTGAGCTTCAGAAAAAAGAAGAAGAAATCAAAAAATTAAAAACCAAACATGATTTTAAATGAAATCCCATAGAAAACCCACAAG
Source organism: Oscillospiraceae bacterium (assembly GCA_015068925.1). Taxonomy (GTDB): domain Bacteria; phylum Bacillota; class Clostridia; order HGM11514; family HGM11514; genus SIG438. Next base: position 47,643 of record SVJP01000003.1, on the reverse strand, counting down.
GATTTTTTCCTTGTGGGTTAATTTTTAATATTCTGATTCGTTTTCTGCCGGTAACTCAACCGGATTTTCCGGAATAATAGCCGGTTCAGTATTTGTTACAGGAATCTCCGGTGTTTGTGTCGCAGGAGTTTCAATTGGTGGTTCTGTAGATTCAGGAGAAGGCGTCAACTCAGAAGTTGGTGTTACAACCGGTGTAACGGTGGGTGTTTCACTCACTTCCGGTTCTACTGACGGACTGGCAGAAGGCTCTTCTGAAGGTGTTTCAGATGGTTCTTCAGAAGGAGTAGGGCTTTCTTCTTCATCTTCATCTTCATCCTCGTCCTCATCTTTATCCTCATCATCATCTGCCTTGCCTGCTTCATTATTAATAGATAAATTATAATTCACATCAGTCGGCCATATAAAATCTCTTGCTTCCAAGCCTAAATCGGAATGGACACGACGCATGACAATTCCCCAAATTTGGGTACTGATTGAATCAGGAACATAAGCATACAAATTTTTCGGTTGGTCAAATCCGCACCATACCGCACCGGCATAGTAGGGAGATACACCACAGAACCACAAGTCGTGGGCATTATCGGTAGTTCCTGTTTTTCCGGCAGAAGAAATACCGTTTCCAAGCCATGCTGCCGTACCGGTACCGCCCGTTACAACAGAGCGCAGACAACTCATAATCATAGCATTGGCTTCTTCACTGAATACTTCGGTTTCTTCTACATTCTTTTCTAATAATACATTGCCGTTGGCATCCAATACCTTCGTGTAAGTATGAGGAGTCAAATGCACTCCATTGTTGGCAAAGGTCGCATACGCTGCGGTCATTTCTTTTACATTTACACCGTATGTCAAACCACCTAAAGCTAAGCCCGGATACTGTTTATCAGTCAAATAATTGCCGTCTTCTGCTTTTTCCTTTTCAATCAAGGTGGTAAAATGGAATTTTTCTGTCATATATTCATAGGACGTATCCAATCCCAACATTTGTAATGTTTTTACTGCAACAATATTGATAGACCGTGCGATTGCATTACGGACACTGGTAGGACCTGAAAAAGAATGATCATAGTTCTTCGGTGTCCATCCTTCCAATGTAAGCTTTTTGTCCACAATAATGGTTCCGGGACCAATCAAGCCTTCATTCATGGCAGGACCATATACTGCAATGGGCTTAATGGTAGAACCCGGCTGACGGGTGGTTTGAGTTGCGCGATTTAAAGTACGGTTGCTTTCTTTGTTTCCGCGTCCACCAACCAATGCCTTAATTTCACCGGTATACGGATCCATAATTACCATAGCAGATTCTACTTGTTCTTCGCCCGAAGGAGTACCGAAATTTTCATCCTTTGCATACTCTTCTTCCAAAATGGTCTGCACACGAGGATCCAAAGTGGTATAAATCTGCAATCCGCCGTTATACAGCAGTTTTGCCGCATAATTGAGAGCATATCCTTTTTCTTTCTGCAAATCTTGGAGCACTTCATCAATCACTGCATCTACAAAATAAGACTGAATTTGATTTTCTTCGCTGACGCCTGCACCAAAAGTAATATCATAATCAATCGCATCCTGATATTCCTGTTGGCTGATATATCCCAATTCCAACATTTTTTCCAAAACAACATGCTGCTTTTGGATATTGGCATCGGGATTTATAATCGGGTCATACTGAGTCGGATACTGAGTAATTCCTGCCAAAGATGCAGATTCCGCTAAATTTAACTCACTGACATCTTTTCCAAAATAAGTATATGCTGCGGTTTTTACACCGTTACATCCCTGTCCCAGATAAATGGTGTTCATATACAATTCCAGGATACTTTCCTTATCCATTTGCTGTTCCAACTGAATAGCACGAATAATTTCCCGCAATTTACGAGCAACCTTGGCATCATCATCACCGGTTAAGTTTTTAATCAGCTGCTGCGTGATAGTACTTCCGCCGTATGAATTATCACTTTTCAGTACATAATTCAATGTTGCCCCGGTAAAACGCTTTAAGTCAAAGCCTTTATGACTCCAAAAACGTTCGTCTTCAATTGCGACAATAGCATCTGTTAAGTACGGAGAAATATCTTCCAAATCCGCCCAAATACGATTTTCCGTTCCGGATAACTGTTGATATTCCACATCATTGCCGTTTTCATCTGTGTAATACAGAAAAGAAGTGAAATTCAAGTTAATATCATCTGCATTAAACTCCGTAAATACATCATTGGTTGTCAACACGATAGCTCCAACGGTACATCCTGCCAGGATTGAAAGAATTAATACAAAGATCAGCAAGAATTTCAAAAATGTTTTAACTGATCGTTTCATAAAAGACCTCCCACTCATTTCTAATATCCTTATTATACCATAAAAAGACCGTAATTGCAATCTTTTTATTACGTCCTATTTTCTATTATACCACATTTTCTCTGATTTTTATTTAAATTTATATTACAAATTTTTTAAATTACGGATAAAAGTATGAAAATATCTAAAACTAAAGAAAAAAGGAGGCATTTGCTTGAAAAAATTTTTATTTTGTGCAATCTGTATTTTGGGATTGTTATTTGGTTGGGGAATGGCAAAATTTCTTTCTCCCTCTCCCGTCATTTTACAAAAAACAGTTGCCAAATCATCTCCGTTTCCTGCTCATAGTGAACCTGTTATTTTGGAAAATACCCGTCTGATGGTACGCTATAGCTATGGAGGGTGCGGTCATTATGAACTGAAGGAAAAGCGACTTCCTTCTTCCTGGATAGGAAAATCAGCTTCTGACGTTTCCCTTACGGGAACCCTGTTTGAAACCTACGAAAATAATATTCTGTATTTTGCAAAAATCAGTCAGGAGAAATGTAACCGACATTTTATTTTGACCATAAAGAACAATCAATTGATTGTGCAATATCAAAACGACCCATCCAGAATACGGGATTGTTACGATTTTCTTCCTCAATTGCTTCCGCAAGAGGAATTAGAAAAACTAAAAGCGGGCATTGAAATTGAATCGGAAGAAGAATTAACCCGCCTTTTAGAGGATTATTGCAGTTGACTTTTTCTTAAAATTACGATATAATGATAAAAAAGAAACAAGGAGTTTTTTTTATGATTTATCAAAAAATCCCTCTCAGCGAAACCAACCATGAGGTTTATCTGGAAGCCTTTGTACCCGATCGGGTGGGAGATTATATTCGGGATGCCATTTTGGTCATTCCCGGCGGGGGTTATGAAGGTATTTGCAGTTACCGCGAAGGAGAGCCCATTGCTCTTGCTTTTTTGGCAAAAGGTCTTTGTGCGTTTGTGCTTCATTATTCTGTGGGAAAAGATGCCAAATTTCCTCAACCACTCATCGAAGCTTCCTTAGCGGTCAAGTATATCAAAGACCATGCAGAGGAATACAGTCTCAATCCTGACCGTGTTTTTGCCTGCGGATTTTCAGCAGGAGGGCACCTTTGCGCTTCTTTGGGAACCCTGTGGCATTTACCCCAAGTGTTTGAAGGAGCAGGGATTCCTTACGGCTCCAATCAAATTAAAGGCATGATTCCCATTTACCCTGTGATTTCGGCAGTTGTTCCGGGGGCGCACATGGGAAGCTTTTATCATCTGTTGGGAACCCTAAATCCCACAGAGGAAGAATTAAAGCGTTATTCTTTGGAATATTGTGTGGATGAGCATACCGTTCCTGCCTTTTTGATGCATACTGCTGCAGATCAGGCTGTTTCCGTTGCCAATTCCCTTGTTTTTGCCCGTGCTTTAACGGACAAAGGAATCCGCTGTGAATTACATATTTACCCAAATGGTCCTCACGGCGTAGCCCTTGCCAATGAAATTACGGACTGCGGTAAGCCTGAATGGAACAATAAAAATACTGCCAAGTGGGTAGACATGGCAGCCGAATGGATGAAAGATACAAAATGAGAACAGAACAAATCAAATTAACAGAACAAGCATCGTTAGACCTTTATGTGGCAGATCAGGTAGGAGAATTGATTCGGGATGCCATTTTGGTCATTCCCGGCGGCGGATACGGGTGGCTGTGTGATTATAAAGAGGGTCAACCCATTGCCCAAGCCTTTTTGGCAAAGGGATACAATGCCTTTGTTCTTCACTATTCTTTAGGAGAACAAGCAAAATTTCCCCAACCTTTGATTGAAGCCTCTCTGGCGGTCAAGCACATCAAGGACCATGCTGAAGAGTATCACATCAATCCCGACCGTGTTTTTGCCTGCGGATTTTCTGCAGGAGGGCATCTTTGCGCCTCCTTGGGAACTTTGTGGCATTTACCCGAAGTATATAAAAGTGCCAACATCCCTTACGGCTCCAATAAAGTTGCAGGAATGCTCCCCATTTATCCGGTAATTACGCCCTTTGTTCCCGGCACTCACATGCCCAGCTTTCATCGGATTTTAGGCACAGAAGACCCCTCTTTGGAAGAGTTAAAACGCTATTCCCCGGATTTGTGTGTAGATGAACACACCGTTCCTGCCTTTTTGATGCATACAGCAACCGACCCTGTGGTGGCAGTGGCTAACACTTTAACCTTTGCCCGTGCATTAACAGACCATCACATTCCTTGTGAAGTACATATTTTCCCTGAGGGACCTCACGGAATTGCCCTTGCCAATGAAATTACCTGCTTCAGCGAACCGGAACAAATCATTCCTGCCGCATCTCGATGGGTCGATTTGGCTAACGAATGGATCAAATCAGTTGATACAACAACACCCCGTTGCAAATAATGGCCAATGGCACTAAAATACAGAATTTTAAATGTCTTGTTTTATGACGAAAGACAAGCATACCCAGCCCTGCTCCCAATCCGCCTAACAAAAAGGCACATAGGAGCAGGGTTTTTTCGCTGATTCTCCATTCATTCGCCATGGCTCTTTGTTTGTCGCGACCATAAAGTAAAAAAACGAGTAAATTCCATATAAAAAATAATATTTTCAGCATTCTGTTCGATTCCTTTCTTTGTAATCACAATCTCATTATATCATAAAAAGCCTTTTGTTACAAACATAAATCCCATCACAAAAACATATAGTAGTATCGGTGATGATTTTGAAGCGCGTGGGATTATTGATGATAAACGGAACTGTTTCTGCCATAACCGCATTTCTGATGAGTGGAATCGGAGTATGGTTTAATTTGTATTTGACAAGAAAAATCGGGACAGCCATGATGGGGCACTATCAATTAATGATGTCGATCTATTCCTTTGGAGTTACTTTTGCCTCTTCGGGAGCCAATTTTGCCACCATGCGTCTGGTTTCGGAAAACATGGGCGCAAGGCTTTCTGAAATCCTACGAAAGTGCTTTCTTTATGCCCTTGTTTTTGGCTTTGGAAGTTGCGTTATTTTGCTGATTTTTGCACCCTTTTTCAGTCATAGCATTTTGCATCAGAACAACGGGGTGATTTCTCTTCGGATTATGGCACTTTCTCTTCCTTTTGTTGCCGCATCGGGCATTATGGTCGGATATTTTACTGCAGTAAGAAAAGTTTATAAAACCGCCTTAATTCAAATTGGCGAACAACTGTTAAAAATCGGTTTGACTGTTTTGTTCTTGTCTCATTTTCTTCCTCGAGGAGAGGAATACACTTGTCTTTCTCTGATTCTTGCAGGAACTTTGGGAGAAGGAGCCAGTTTTTTAGCATCCCTTGGCTTATTTCATTATGATCGAAAAAAAGAAAAAGGCATTAAAAAAGCAACGGGCGGACTGTTGCGAATCGCATTGCCTATTGCTTTTTCCTCTTATTTACGGTCAGGGCTGGTAACGGTAAAACACCTGCTGGTACCCTCTCAATTGCAAAAAAACGGCATGACTCATCGTCAAGCGGTATCCGCTTTTGGCATCATTCATGGAATTGTTCTCCCCATTATTTTATTTCCCACCTCTTTGCTGTTCTCCTTTTCCAATTTATTGATACCAGAGGTAGCAGAGGTGCGGGCAAGAAGCGGAAACCACAGCCGAAGAATCACCTATTTTATCGACCGAAGTATTCAGCTGACCTTGTTATTTTCTTTTGGCACAGCAGGATATTTATTTTTCTTTGCAGAAGAATTGATGTCGGCTTGGGGAAACCATGAAAATAGTGCCATGTACTTAAAAATGCTTGCTTTGCTTGTACCTGTCATGTACTTAGACCATACGGTAGATAATATGCTCAAAGGACTGGATGAACAAGTACAATCCATGAAATACAATATTATTGATTCTGCGGTTGGATTGGGTTTGCTATTTTTGCTACTACCCCAATTCGGAACGGCAGGATATGTTTTTTTAATTTGTTTTAGTGAGATTTTAAATTTTACTTTGAGTTTTCGTCGGTTATCAAAGGTTGCCTGTTTCAATCTGATGTTTGGAAAAGGCATTTTCCTTCCCGCCTTATGTGCGATAATTGCAGTATTAATAGGAAAAAATATGGCTTTTTTGCTTGATTTGCCAGCCGCTTTCCTTCTTATAACAAGCGGAATTGTTACTCTACTTTTTTATTTTCTACTTCTTCGCATAACAGGTTGTTTTACCCAAGAGGATTCCTTATGGGTAAAACAAATCTTCCAATCAACAAAAAAGAGGGTATCGTAATAATCCCTCTTTTTTTGCTTAATAATTCACAAATCCCAAATCATACACACTAAAGGTTCCAAAATCCCTTAAATAATTTGCAAAAATACCATTTACAAAATCCAATCCCAGCTTCACATTTTTTGAAAACAGTTGTTCATGGTCCTGACGAGGTGCCACACCTTCATACTTTTGAAAGAAAAGAATCCCGTCGCGGGTGACAGATGCAGGCGAAAGATAACCATATCCTTCACAGGCGGTATAATTGCCAATCGTGTAAGAATGATAATAAAAACTTTCCGTTTTGTCAGGAGTGATATCCACGGAACTGAAAAAATTCTCCTTTCCCATCTGCTCATATACATAAACGGTCAAACAATCTTCTTCCCGAAGAATACCCATTTCAATGGCAACACCATTCACATTGGTTGTTTCTTTATAGGACTTTCTGCCTTCGCTGTCTACATAATTGGCATATACTTCTACAAAAGCAGACAAATAATCATATGCAGATGCCTTCACATTTCCACCCATCTGATTGCCTCCGCCTGTCAGTTGAGAAAGAGGGATAACAGAGGATTGCTGATAACCGTCAATCACCGTAATAGGCAATGCCAGTCCCAAATTCTCTCCTTCTGTAAATCCGGCAGAGGTAATGCCGATGACTTGACCATATTTATTAATCAATGCACCACCGCTGCTGCCATGGGAAATGGCTGCACTGGTTTGAATGTATGAAACACCGTCCAAAGAACGATTTGTGCTGGAAATCAAGCCTTGAGAAATGGTGTTCTGAAGTCCTAACGGACTTCCCAAGGCATACACCGTTGCACCACCTACAATCGTTTCATCATCTCCGATTTCCAGCTCTGAAAAACCGGAACCGTCAATTTTAATGATTGCCCAATCCATGGCTTTATCATAATCATAAACACCTTCCACAGAATAAGCTTCACCATTATCCATTTCAATTTTTGCAGAATAGGCACCGTCAATGACATGATAATTGGTTACTGCAGTTCCGTTATCATCAATAAAAAATCCGCTACCGGAAGAAATAGCTTCTCCCTTTCTGTTATAAACCTCCAGATAAAAAACCGCAGGGGAACACTCTTGATAAACTTGTTCTGCTGTCAATTCTGTCAGATTTGCAGCCTGAGCTTGAAATGATTCTAAATCGTAATGCTGATGAAACTGCTTTTTTGTGAAAACATCTTCTGATATTAATTTTTCTGCCAAGGTCTTGTTGGAATTTTTCAGCTTAACAGATAAGGCAGCATAAGAAACCATCACAACATCTGCACGCAAGAAATTATTTCTTCTCACTCTGCCCGGTAAGATTCCCAAATATTCAGACAATTCATACGGGTTATCCCAACGAAAATCAGGATTGTTGATGGTATCAGAATATCCCAATGCTCTCAATACAAATGTCAGATACATTTGCGAACCGGCATTTCCTGTGCCAAAGGTTGTTTCAGAAGTGCCACTTGTTAATCCGTTTTGGTATGCATAACCGATATAGCGGTCTGCCCAATCAGGAACATCCTCAAAAGGATGAGACCATTTTTTTGCAGTTGCTTCCTCGCTCTTACCAAGCAATCGAATTAACATAATGATTGCTTCCACTCTTGTGGGAGCACGATCCAAGGCAAAATCTGTTTCCGATACGCCGTAAAATAATCCTAACTCTTTTAAATCTTGTGCCAATGTTGTCTCAAAAGAGGTATCCCGAGCAAATACTACCGTCGGCAATACAAAAAAACACAAGGTAATACATAAAACAAATGCAGTTATTCTGTTTTTCATCAAATCACTCCTTATTTTTATTATATCATGATTTTCTTTGTATGTAAATCTTTTCCTTAAAAGAAATACCCTCGGTAAGTTTTTTGACAATTGGATATCACTGTCAGCATTAATAGTAAATTCATAATTCATAAAAAGCCGTCAACCTTGTTTCAAGATTGACGGCTTTTTGGCGTGCCGCAGAAGATTCGAACTCCCGACCTTCTGATCCGTAGTCAGACGCTCTATCCAGCTGAGCTAGCGGCACAAACAACCAACAAAGGTTATTATACCACACTTTTTTAAAAAAAGCAATCTTTTTTTTAAAAATAATCAAAAATTTTTACAAAATACCCTTTTGAACCAGAATAAACAAAATACAAGTTAACAATAAGAGCAGTGCAACAAGAAAGATTCCCAGTTTATTTCTTTTTGGCGCAAGAGCGGGATCAATTAATTTGGTTCTGCGCAACGCTGATACGATAGGACGATAAATCAACAGAATAATCGCCATATTCAATCCTCCTTTAATTAAATTAAAAGGAAGAAAAACAGGAATTAGCATACTTGCCACCGAAGAACGAGGCATAATCATATAAATGGGTGTAATCAAATAATTCCAAATCAGCATCACGGCTGTCATTACCAAAACTGCAATCGCCAAGCTCCATATTGCACCTGCCATCGTTCTTTTTTTCTTATAGATTGCCGCTGCAGTACACGAAAATGCACAACTGGAAATTAAATTCATAATACAACCAACAATCCCCGTTCCGCTGACCGTAATCATTTCTACAAAAGCAACAATCAATGCCACTAAAAAGGAAACGATTGGTCCGAACAAAAATCCGCCGATGGTAATCAACACATCCTTTGGCTCATACTTTAAAAATTCCACCGCGGTAATAGGAATCCGACATACAAGCATTGCAACATAAGACATGGCACACAGCATTGCTATCGTGGTTAGCTTTTTTGTTTTTTGATTCATTATGAAATTCCCCTTTCTTTTTACAATAACAAACACCTGAATCAATGGTCATTCAGGTGCAATAAGGCAAATTTCCTCATCTTCTTTCATCCAGACTATACTGTCGGTTTTGGAATCACACCAAATCATGCAAAACGCTTGCGGACTTTACCGCCGATCGGGAATTTCACCCTGCCCTGAAGACATCCTATTCAGTTGATACATTTATTATACCACTATTTAAAGTGTCTGTCAAGGTTTGTCGTTTTGTCATAAATTTGCAATTATTGTGTAATATCGACGTAATATGACAAGGTTCTTTTCCTTTCTTTCATTACAGACATATTACGCCACTGGAAAAAAATGTAAAATATTTTTAAAAAACCCTTGCATTATTTTCCAGTATATGGTATAATTGTAATATATTAACAGAAAAGAGGTATTATTATGGAGAAACTTAAGATTTTTATGGCGGATGATTGTGAAGAATTCTGTGAGAATGTAAGTGATATGGTCAATTTACAGTCCAATATGGAAATGATTGGCGTTGCTTACAATGGAGAGGAAGCATTTGACAAAATTTGTTCTTTGAATCCTGATGTGGTAATACTGGACAACTGTATGCCTTATATGGATGGGTTGGATGTATTAAAAAAGATTCAAGATAATAAGGATTTACTTCCAAAAACACCGGTTTTCATTATGCTGACTGCCATGAATCGAGACAAAACCATGCAAACTGCCATGCGGTTGGGGGTAGACTATTATCTGGTCAAGCCAATTGATTTGAACATTTTAATGGAACGAATTCAACAATTTTCCGGAACCGACCGCTTCCTTGTGCCTTCCGCCGTTATGCCAATTACAGAAGATTTGGAAACAAGAGTCACAAAAATCATGCACGAAGTGGCAATTCCTGCACACATTAAGGGCTATCAATATTTACGGGAAGCAATTATGCTGGTCATTGATGATGTAGATTTGCTCAATGCCATTACCAAGCAGCTCTACCCTATGGTTGCCAAGAAATTTGCAACCACCCATTCCAGGGTGGAACGTGCCATTCGTCATGCCATTGAAGTGGCATGGGACAGAGGAGACCCCGATGTACTTTCCTCTTATTTTGGCTACACCATTCACACCAACCGGGGAAAACCCACCAATTCGGAATTTATTGCCATGATTTCAGATAAAATCAGATTGGCAATGAAATAATTTATAAAGGGACTGTAAATTTATTATAACACCTTCTTAGCGGGGAATAAGAAAAAATGTTCAGAACGGAAAACAGAGCAAAAGCAAAGCTTTTGGTTACCCGAAGTCGTATAACGATACAACGAGAAGCAATGTTTTTTCGTAGCAAAAAGCTTATACAACAAAGAAAAATCCCATTTCATTGGGATTTTTCTGCATTCAGCTCGTTATTTTCAACTTTTTGCTATCTTTTATGAAGGATGATTCAACCTTTTTGCATCCCGGACTTTTTTATATTCTCTTTTCTTTCTATTTATTTCATCCATATAATCTAAATAATATTCCCAATCCACATAATTCAAACTATGACCACCACTTTTGACATGGTATGCAATATGATTGCCAAAAACCGCAGAATCTGCAGGCGGAATTTCTGTTGCATCAAAGGATTCTTCTCCGCAAACCTTTTTAAAAATTTCAGATGCCAACATAGTGGAAATAAATTCGGCATCCGGATCTGCCCAATAATCCATATTTGAGCTTGCCACATATACGTAACGAGGTGCCATTAATCCAATCAACATATGCTGGTCAAAGGGCAATTTTTCTTCTTGAAATGCAAATTGATAATAATTCTTACAAAACCAATAAGGAACAACCTCTTTCATAAATGCAATCCGCTCTCCGCCTTTGATACGAAAATTTGCCGCACCGCCACATCCCGAATTGTTAGAAACAGATAGATAAAACCGTTCATCCTGAGCACCTGCCCAAAGAGCTGTTTTCCCAAACCGAGAATGACCCACTACTGCCACACGGGTTGCATCTATCTCGGGCATCCGCTCTAAGCAGTCCATCACACGACAGGCAGAAAACGCCCATAAACCGATTGCGCCTATACTGTCGTCGCTTTCCTGAATGTCCAGAAAACGGTACAAGCCATCTTTAAAATCTTCAAAATCCTCCTGATTGTCCCGTGCTACACCGTCAATATTCAAAACAATGGCGGCATATCCTCTTTGAATCAAGCTCTGAACGGGGAAAAATCCCGTATCGCCTTCTTCCATAAAATGATATCTGTCTAATAAAAGCTGTTTTGTTACCATTAAAAAGGCAGGACTTTTTTCCTTCCCTTCGGGATGATACAAAGTAATAGGATAAGAATACTCCTTTCCCTCTCTTTTTAAAACCACAGAGATTTTTTTGCATACCGCACCAAAATCAGTAATTTCCTCAGAATCAACTGAAAAATCGGTATTTTCAGAAGAAAAAGATGGCGTTACACCAAACTCATAGGTTTCATACAACCTTAAAATTTCTTCCCGATTCCACTCTTTTGGCATGGGAATATCTAACTGATACATCCATTTTATGCGCTCTATCGATGTCATTTTTTAGTTCTCCTTTTCCCAGATAGAAACTGTTTGCGTTGCCTCATCCCAGTAAATATCACAATGTAAGCCTTCTGCAATAGCACGAACTGGTACAAAAATTCTGCCATGCTGCATGACGGGTGCTACATCCAATTGAACTGCATTTCCATTTACCCACATGGTATGCTGATCCATGGTCAGAAAAATCAACGTATCATTTCTGGACATTGCTACCGTTTGATCTGACCCAATCCATTCAACCGTAGCTCCCATGGCTTCAAACACAGCTCGAACAGGAACCAAGGTTCTTGAGGATCTGGTAATGGGAAGCTGATCAGAAGGAATCTCATGACCCATATAAGTTATGGTTACAATCTTTTCCCATGCATCTTCATTTCCCAGTACATAAGCTTGTACAGCAGAATCAGGGGGTGAGAAAAACTGCAGGTTTTTACAACCTTCAAACACATTTTCTTCAAAATATGCTGTCCCGTTTCTCACAATCACTTGTCGCAAAGAATAATTATTCAAAAATGCTTTTTTACAAATCATTGTTAATTGGTCCGGAAATTCAATTTTCTTTAAATTGCTGCAATACGCAAAGCTTTCCTCTCCCAAAGAAATCACATCCGGTGATAATTGAATGGAAGTTAAACTCTCACAAAGGGCAAACGCATAATCACAAATATTTGTAACAGAAGAAGGAATGTTCACTTTTTCCAATTTTTTTGCATTCCAGAACAATCCGTATTCAATGGACTCCAATCCTTCCGGTAATGTCACTTCCTTCAGATTATTGCACCATGCGAATGCTTCCTTTCCAATACGAAAAACCGTATCGGGAATCGTCAACTCTTTCAAGGAATCACATTCAAAAAATGCAAAATCGCCAATCTCTGTTAATCCGTCTTGTAAGGTTACGGAGGACAATTGATTACTATATGCAAATGCTGCATTTTTAATGGTTTTTACTGTTTCCGGAATTTCATAAGAATCAGATTTTAAACCGGCAGGATACTGAATTAATGTTGTTTTCTCTTTATCAAACAAAACTCCGTTTTCTACACAGAACATTTTATTTTCTTCAGAAACAGAAATATCCTCTAACTTTTCACAATAAGAAAATGCACCATCTCCAATCTCAGAAACCCTTGCTGGTAACTCTACCTTAGTTAAGGAATTGCAATTCAAAAAAGCGCTGTTTTCAATGATTTCCAAGGATTCGGAAAAACTCACCTCCTGCAAGGAATTACATTGAAGAAATGCTTCCGCGCCAATTCTTTCAATATTGGACGAAAATGTAATTTCTTCTAATGCCCCACATCCTGCAAAGGCCTGTGCATTAATTTTAACAATAGAATCAGGCATCAAAACCCGTGTTAAGGTTGTACATTCATAAAATGCCTTTTCACCAATTGCCAAAACTGCTTTTCCGTCAATTTCCTTTGGAATTTCCACCTGATTGATTTCCTCTTGAAATCCTGTTATCGTTCCTGTTTTACTGTCAAACCAAATTCCATACTCTTCATAAAAGGTTCCTGTTGGTTCTGCAAATGAAATCATGCGAATACCAAACAACATACAAACGAACAATAACATTGCTGTTATCTTTTTCATTCCTATCATTCCTTTCCTGAAAAATATCTTTTCATCCTTTTACTATATCTTATTTTTTCTTCTTTGTCAACCAAATCTCCTAAAACTTAGTCGTTTTGTCTTTATTTTGTAACATATTTTTCTTTTTTATAGACAAAATGAAAATTCTATGATATAATAAGGAAAATATTTTATAAAAGGAAAGGAAGTTTGTTATGATTTGTCATGTAGTAATGTGGAAGCTAAAAGAAAATAACCCGGAACTTGCGTTGAACATGAAAAAGGAATTGGAAGCACTGAAGGGAAAAATTCCCGGATTGGAATCCATTCAGGTGGGAATTGATAAAAATCCGGAAAATGTTGTTTTGATTTCTACTCATTCTTCTTGGGAAGCCCTGGATGAATATGCAAAGCATCCTCTTCATGTGTCAGTTGCTGACACCTACGTTCGTCCCTTTACCGCTTCTCGCCAAGCAGTAAATTACGAAATGTAACAATTTTTTGCATATAATAAAGCTGCAGCTTCATTTGCTGCAGCTTCATTTTTGTTCTTATTGTCTTGCAATTGCCTGAATAGCCGTCATATCCTTTAATCCAAAACCGCAATATCCTCCCGGATGAGTTTGGTCAAAGGTAACGCTTTGATAAATACTGCTTTCGCTGTATCCGTAACCACAGGGCATAGGTTCGTTAAAATAAATTGTGTTGCCTTCGTAGCCAATTGCCACTATGGTATGTGGAGAAAATCCTTCAAATCTTACCAATACACCTGCAGGATTACGATCAAGTGCTTCTTTCAAAGCATTGATGGCAGATTGTTCATCCGGTGTGTTCAAATAAGTCAAACCGAACCAAACATTGTAATCCCGATAATAAGGAGATGACGGATCAACAGCAGGTACAAATTTTGCACCAAAGGTCGATACAATCTGAGCATGGTAACAGTAATTTCCGTTTGCACCATTGCTACTGTTTACTGCTGCCACATCCACAGGCGTAATCGGATAACCCATCACATCGGTTAACACCATTGCATAACTGCAAACCCAGCAATAACCGCTGCCGTTGTAGGGTAAATTAAATCTTGCTTCATTTTGAAAATAAAATGTGTGTGCTGAAGGATTATGATTGGATGTAAAAGTTTCTTCTGCTACTTCTTCTGTTTTTGCAGGATAATCAATATAAGTGACACCCGAATCACCATCCCAATAAACACTGCCACCCAGAGCCTCAACCACTACACGCAAAGGAAGATAAGTGGTACCATCAATCAAAATCGGCGGCACATCCATCATTACGGTATATTCACCATTAGCATCCGTTACTTTCATATCCACATGGTCAATCCGCAGAGACAAGCTGACTTCTCCATTTGAAATAATCGCCGCCTGCAATTCTGCATCCCAACCAACTTCGCACCGCATAGCTTCTGCTACTGCACGTATGGGAACCATCTTTCTTCCCCCGATTGTGACAGGGGCACGGCTTAATTCAACCGCATTCCCATTTACTACAATGTAACTTCCGTCACTTGCTGCAACGCCCATTACCAAGGACAAGCAGCACAAGACTGCAATCACAACAGCCAAAATTCTTTTTCGCATCATTCATTCCTCTTTTCAAATCTCTTTTCTTACTTCGTTTTTCCTGAGAAAAACAAGCCTGAATAAGGGTATTTTTCATTCAGAACTTCTTTGCTAAAAAGGCAACTGTTAGTTAATGATACCATAATTTTTTAAAATTGTCAAGTTTTTTCTTGATTTTTTCCGATGGCTCCAAATTTCGCAGTGTTTTTAAACAAAAAAACGAGCTTCGATTGAATTGTTTTGTGCATTTTGTCTATTCTCGTCATTTGCGGTTTGTATGATGATTTTTTCTTTTTTTTGTGCATATTCATAAGCTATTTTTGTTCCGCTTTTGTGCTTCCCTTCGGTCGGTTGATTTGTTTCATGATAATAGATGACACAAAAATCAGATTGGTCAATCATAATGAAATTACGTTCCACATAAACAGCACGCCCTGCATTCAAAATTCGGTTCGGATAGTAAGTATCATCGTAGCTTTGCAAAAGGTATGCCTGGTAGTCATCTGTAATATACGGAAATTCTGCGCGGATGTAGATGCGCTGGATCTGTGGGTATTTCTCTTTGAGCTTTGTCACAACGGTAAGACATAAGCTGTCAAATTCGCTTTTGCTTCCGAAAAGAAAGGTTGTGACATGCTTATATAGAATCAGTTTTTCGATCATTTGATACAGTTTTTCCCGCAGCTGCTCCTTTTCTGCTATCCTTCGATGCCCGATAAAACAACAAACCTTTTCCTCCATACTCATACCCCGCTAATAAAAAAAGTGCGTAACCCTTCGCAGAGCCACGCACCAAAAAAGCGAAGTGACTCTGTTTCAAATGTTGCTACACACTTTTACTCATAACACAGACTAGTTGCCTAGAGGTATGACGAAACAAGAGTGTACGCCTTTTTGCAAAGATAGCGTACCCTCTAGGCATAAAAATATAAACTTGTCTGTATTTAAAATAGTAAAAGTTTGTAGCAAATATATTATATCACATCCAATTTAAAATTACAATATAAAAAATAAAAAAGTGCGTAACCCTTTGCAGAGCCACGCACCTAAAAAACGCAGGGGCTCTCTCAAAAGTTACCACACTTTTTACTTACCATATGCTCATGAGGACAAGGCTATGACAAAGAGAAGAGCATACGCTTTTTACTATAGCGTATGACCTTGTCCCCCAAATATACATACAATAATTGGTATGGGTTCATTGGCATATTAAATTAAAGTAAAAAATGTGGTAACTATATTATACCACATTCCATTTTAAATTACAATACAAAAAATAAATACCCCGTTCTTGTTCTACCAGGTGAGCCGGAGCCTTTGCCACGAATTTTTCGTATAATTTATAAATAAGTATTGATAAAGTTTAAAAAATGTGATATAATAATTATGCGAAACTGATTTAAAATAAACAAAAAAAGGGATATTTTTGATTAAATATGCTTTATTTTTGTTACCATATTTTATGTTGGAAAAAATGCAAATTCCATCAAATGTGGTAACATGATTATCCCTTTTGTTTTAATTGGTTTCGCGACTATCGGAGTTTGCGTTTTTATGCGTCTGCTTCGGTAGGCGCATTTTTTATTGTTTGGAGGAGTTTTTATGAGAAACGAAGTGGATTCTTTGGGAAGATTTGTGATTCCCGTCAAGTTCAGAAGAATGTTGAATATCAATCACGGAGACGAATTGGATGTTACCTGCCAAAAGGGTGCTTTGGTGATTAAAAAGGCAGGGCAAGGTTGTGTTTTTTGTGACGGCACAGAGGATTTATTTTTTTTTGAAGAACGAGCCGTCTGCAGAGAATGTTTGAAAAAATTAACAGAAAAACATTGGTAGAGGCTTCTGTTTTACAAGCCCTCCTCTATGAGGAGGGAGGCTTTTTTTTATTTCCGCGTCGAAAGGCCCCAAACAAAAAGAACCGCCGGGATAACCCTGACGGTTCTTCATCTTGTAGTTTTATTTCATCTTTTCAATGCTTGCCAATATTTCATCCAGCATTTCCTGATATTTTTGTTTCTTTTCTCGTTCTTGTTCTACCAAGTGAGCAGGTGCTTTGGAAACAAACTTTTCGTTTGCCAGTTTGCCGTCAACTCGTTTGATTTCATCTTCCAGACGGGATTTTTCCTTTTCCAGACGTTCCAGTTCCTTCTGCTTGTCCACCAATTCGCCCAAGGGCAGGAATGCTTTTGCACCGGGGATGACAACAGATACGGTATCCTCGGGGATTCCGCTTTCGTCTGCCAAAACAGTCAATCCGCTTGCAGAACACAGCTTTTCAAAGAAGGGGGAAGCAGAACCAAACACATCGGATGCTTCTGTTACCACCATCACCTGTGCTTTACGGGACGGAGGAACGTTCATTTCGGAACGAAGGTTACGGATGCTCTTAATCATCTGCATGATTTGCTCCATCTTATTTTCTTCCTGCTCAAAGGACAAAGCATCAGAATAGGTAGGATATGCCTGAACCATAATGCTTTCTTCCTCGCCGTGAGGCAGACATTGCCAAATTTCTTCGGTGATGAAGGGCATGAAGGGATGAAGCAGACACAAGGTTTTGGAAAGCACATAGCAAAGCACTCGTTGTGCACTTTCATTGGCATCCTTATCTTCACCGTACAAACGGGGTTTTACCAATTCAATGTACCAATCGCAGAATTCATCCCAGATAAAGTCGTAAAGGTTTGCAGATGCAATACCCAATTCGTATTTATCCAGGTTTTCGTTTACCTGTGCTGCAACCTTATTCAGACGGCTCAAAATCCATTTATCTTCGGTTTGCAACAAGCTTTCGTCGGGCAAATCACAGCTGTCCACATTCAGGTTCATCAGCACAAAACGGGATGCATTCCAAATCTTGTTGGCAAAGTTACGGCTGGATGCCACTCTGTCCCAAGAGAAACGAATGTCATTTCCGGGGGAGTTGCCTGTTACCAGAGTAAACCGAAGTGCATCAGTACCGTATTCATCAATGACCTTTAAGGGGTCAATGCCGTTTCCTAAGGATTTACTCATCTTTCTGCCCTGTTCGTCACGGACGATACCGTGAATGAATACATGTTTGAAGGGCATTTCCTTTTTCTGCTCCATACCGGAGAAAATCATTCTTGCAACCCAGAAGAAGATAAT
The DNA here is from genome assembly GCA_015068925.1 of Oscillospiraceae bacterium. Lineage (GTDB taxonomy): Bacteria > Bacillota > Clostridia > HGM11514 > HGM11514 > SIG438. The sequence goes on along the minus strand of SVJP01000003.1, from coordinate 29,452 downwards.
ATCGTAAGCGGTAACCAATACGCTTGTGGGATAGAATTTTTTCAATTCTTCCGTATCTTCAGGCCAACCCAAGGTGGAGAAAGGCCACAGGGCGGAGCTGAACCAGGTATCCAGTACATCCTCGTCCTGCTTTACATTGCCGCCGCACTTGGGGCATGTGGTAATATCGTGTTCAGAAACGGTGGTTTCACCGCACTTATCGCAATAGAATGCAGGGATTCTGTGTCCCCACCAAAGCTGACGGGAAATACACCAGTCATGCACATTTTCCATCCAATTTAAGTAAGTCTTGGAGAAACGGTCGGGAATAAAGGAAATGGTGCCGTCCTTTACCACTCTCAACGCCTCTACTGCCAGAGGTTCCATTTTCACAAACCATTGCTTGGAGGTCATGGGTTCTACCGTGGTTCCGCAACGGTAGCACTGACCAACATTGTGAGCATGGTCTTCCACTTCCACCAAAAGACCCTGTTCTTCCAAATCCTTTACCATCTGCTTTCTGGCTTCATATCTATCCAGTCCGCAGTACTTTCCGCCATGTTCATTGACGGTGGCATCGTCATTTAATACCTTAATCTGCTCTAAATTATGACGCAGACCAACCTCGAAATCGTTAGGGTCATGAGCAGGGGTGATTTTTACCACGCCTGTACCGAATTCCATATCAACATAATCATCTGCAATGAGAGGAATTTCTCTTCCAACAAGGGGCAGAATCAAGGTTTTACCAACCAAATGCTTATATCTTTCATCATTGGGGTTAACTGCAACTGCAGTATCACCCAGCAAGGTTTCAGGACGGGTGGTTGCCAAAATTACATATTCATCACTGTCTTTTACAGGATATTTAATGTGCCAAAAATGACCTGCCTGTTCCTGATATTCTACTTCCGCATCAGAAAGAGCAGTGATACAATTGGGACACCAGTTGATGATACGGCTTCCCTGATAGATTAGACCCTTTTCATATAAATCAACAAACACTCGACGAACGGCTTTGGAACAGCCTTCATCCATGGTGAACCGTTCTCTGCTCCAGTCACAAGAGCAACCCATTCTCTTAATCTGGTTTACAATGGTGCTGCCGTATTTATTTTTCCAATCCCAAACACGGTCCAAAAACTTTTCTCTTCCCAAATCATAACGGGTCAGACCCTCTTCTTTCCGAAGAACTTCTTCCACTTTAATCTGGGTGGCAATCCCTGCATGGTCATAGCCGGGAACCCACAAGGTCTCAAACCCCGCCATTCTCTTATAACGAACCAGAATATCCTGCAAGGTAACGTTAAGAGCATGTCCCATATGAAGCTGACCTGTTACATTGGGAGGGGGAATTACAATGGAAAATGCTTCCTTCTTGCTGACAGGGTCAGCACCGAAATACCCGTTTTCACTCCACATTTCATAGATTTTTTCTTCAAATTCTTTCGGATTATATACCTTTTCCAGGTTTTTTTGTTCCATAGAAACTTCCTCCTTACCTTCCTTCCGATATCAACAAAAGTACAACGCCGACCATCACAATTCCCAGTCCTGCAAATTTAATTTTAAGCACACTTTTTTCCTCAGGCTCACTCTTTTTCAGCCATCGATACAAGGATTTCGACAAATAAGAAAGCAATGCACCTAAAAGTACAATTCCTGCCGCCGCATACTTCATAATCTATCCTCCGAAACAAAATTCATATCCCTTCTATTATCCCATTTTTTCTCTGTTTTGTCAAGGGTTTTTGCCAAAAAGAAATGGAGGTGTAGCAAAATTAGTTTGCTACACCCTCATTATCGTCCCCTTACATGCCGACGAATGGAAACCTTTGCACTATTCTTTCTTGTTTGTTTTTTTTCATTTAGTTTTTCCAAACAGGTTTTACAAATCATCCGTTCTTCAAAAGAGAATAACTCTTCATCCTTGTCACAAAAAATACAGCTCTGACTTAATTTTTTCACCAATAACATTCCATTCTGATACGCCACATCCAATTCGTCCCCCGGGTTGATATTCATGATTTTTCTGTACTTAATAGGAACGGTAAATCTGCCTAATGCATCCACAATATTTCCCTTCTTTTTTTCCTCCTAATAAAAAATACGCCCACCGAAGCAGACGCATCAAAAACGCAAACTCCGATAGTCGCCAAACCAATTTAAATTGAACAGAGCATAAGCCATACAAATTTAAATGGAATTTGCATTTTTAACAAATTCTCAAGTTTAGTACGCGAAAAAAGAGTATAGATACCCCATTTAAAACGTTTTAAATTGATTTGGCAATTTAAATTATATCACAATGAAAGGCATTTGTAAATTTTTTTTTAAAATCAACAGGAAAATTTTTCCAAAAAAACAGAAGCCGAAAAATCGGCTCCCGTCTTCTTATTCTTCAATTTCAGGAGGTTGGGAATTTTCCTGGATTTCCGTTGTTTCTTCTGTTACAACCTCTTCCTCTTCTTCCTCATGGTCGGTGATGGCTAATGATACCACCTTCACTCCGTCTGCCATTTTAATCAGACGAACTCCTTGGGTTGCACGTTTGTATTCACTAATATCTGCAACCGCCATACGGATGATAACACCTTCTGTGTTAATCAACATCACATCTTCCTGCTCGGTTACATTGGCAATTCCGATCAGGTTTCCTGTTTTTTCGGTAATCTTATAAGTCGAAATACCCATTCCGCCACGGCTCTGATCACGGTATTCTTCAAATGAAGTTTTCTTACCGTAACCGTTTTCCGTAACTGCAAGCAAGGTTCCGTCTTCCGATACGTTGGTCATACCAATGAGATAATCATCACCCTTTAATCTGATACCGCGAACACCACGTGCGGTTCTTCCCATGGGACGGACATCCTTTTCGTCAAACTTAATTGCCATACCATGATGGGTACCGAGAAGCATGGTATCATTTCCGTCGGTGAGTTTTACCTTAATCAGATCATCTCCTTCATCTAAGGAAATGGCATTTAATGCTCCCTTTCTTAAGGAACCGTACTGAATCAGCGGTGTTTTCTTCACAACCCCGTATTTGGTTGCCATCAGCAAGAATTTTCCTTCTTCAAACTTGGAAACATGGATTGTTGCAGTAATTTTTTCATCACTTTCAATGGGCAACAGGTTAACAATGGGAGTTCCCTTTGCATGTCTGCCCGCTTCGGGAATCTGATATCCCTTTAAGTGATACATTCTGCCTCGATTAGTAAAGAACAAAATATAATCATGGGTGGATGCCACAAACATATTTTCAATAAAGTCTTCTTCACGGGTGCTCAGTCCCATAATTCCTTTACCACCGCGTTTTTGGCTTCTGTAGGTTTCAACGGGAAGGCGTTTTACATAGCCATAATGGGTGATGGTGAACACATTTTCTTTTTCTTCAATCAGGTCTTCGTAATCCACATCATCAATTGCCGCTTCAATTCCCGTCAGACGGTCATCCCCGTATTTATCGGCAATAGCAGTTAATTCTTCTTTGATTACTTCTTTTAATTTTTCTTCGTTATCTAAAATTTCCTGATATTCTTTTGTTAATGCAACAAGACCGTTGTATTCTTCTTCAATCTTTTCTCCGTTCAAACGTTGCAGCTGTGCCAGACGCATATCCAAAACGCTTTGCGCCTGAACATCAGAAAATCCAAACCGTTCCATCAACCGTTCTTTTGCATCATCATAAGAATTTCTGATAATTTCAATGACTTCATCAATATTGGCAAGGGCAATTCGCAAGCCTTCTAAAATGTGCATCCGTTCCTTTGCCTTTTTCAAATCGAATTTGGTTCTTCTGGTTACAATTTCCTTTTGGAAATTAATATAATTATGAAGAATTTGTTTTAAACTCAATACTTTGGGTTTTCCATCTTCAATGGCAAGCATATTGATAGAGAAGCTATCCTGCAAACGGGTAAATTTATAAAGCTGATTCAAAACAATCTGTGGATTACCATCCCGTTTCAAATCAATCATGATTTTTAATCCTACACGCTTAGAAGATAAATCACGAATATCAGCAATCCCGTCTACTCTTTTATCTTTTACCAAATCTGCAATGGATTTTACCAAATCAACCTTTTTCAGCTGATAAGGAATTTCGGTAATCACAATGGAATATCTTCCGTCTTTATTTTCAATGACTTCCGTTTTTGCACGGACAATAATTCTTCCTCTTCCTGTTTCATAAGCACTTCTGATTCCGTTTCTGCCCATAATGGTCGCTTTTGTGGGGAAATCGGGACCTTTTACATATTCCATCAGTTCATCAACTGTTATTTCAGGATTTTCCATTTGTGCAATGGCACCGTTAATCACCTCACGAAGATTATGAGAAGGAATATTGGTTGCCATACCAACGGCAATACCGGAAGAACCGTTTACCAACAATACAGGAATTCTGGTAGGAAGTACAGTTGGTTCCACTCTTTTTTCATCAAAGTTGGGAGCAAAATCAACGGTATCTTTATTGATATCTGCCAGCAATTCATTGGCAATTTTACTCATTCTTGCTTCTGTATAACGGTATGCAGCAGGGGGGTCACCGTCAATGGAACCAAAGTTTCCGTGACCGTCAATCAAAGGATAACGGAGGGAAAAATCCTGCGCCATACGAACCAAAGCATCATAAACAGATGCATCACCGTGAGGATGATAACGACCGATAACATTACCTACGGTGGTAGCAGATTTAAAGAAGGGTTTATCTGCTGTCAGATGCTCTTCATACATAGCATATAAAATTCTTCTGTGAACAGGCTTTAAGCCGTCTCTTACATCAGGCAAAGCACGGCTGATGATAACAGACATGGCATAATCAATAAAAGCCTCTTTCATTCTTTTTTCAATATCCACTTCTACAATGGTCTGGTTTTCCAGATTTTCTAAAAAGTGGGTATCATTATTTTCAAAATTTGATTTTTTCATGGCTTACTCCTGTTATATATCAAGATTGACGGCATATTTTGCATTTTCGTCGATAAACTTTCTTCTGGGTTCTACTTCATCCCCCATCAGAATGGAGAAGGTTTCATCCGCCTTTTCTGCATCCTCCAAGGTAACACGAATCAAGATTCTGAATTCAGGATTCATGGTGGTTTCCCACAATTCTTCCGGATTCATTTCACCAAGACCTTTGTAACGGCTGATATCCACTTTTGCATTTGGGTCACCATTTTTCAATTCTTCACTGATTCTGTCTCTTTCATCATCCGAATAAGCAACTTCAGATTTTTTCCCTCTTGAAATCTTATAAAGAGGCGGTTTTGCAAGATAGACATGCCCTTCTTCAATCAGCTTCGGCATAAAACGGAAGAAGAAAGTTAATAACAAGGTCTGAATATGAGAACCGTCAACATCGGCATCCGCCATAATAATGATTTTATCATATCTTAATTTTTCAATATCAAACTCTGCACCGATTCCTGCTCCCAATGCTGAAATGACAGGAAGAAGTTTTTCGTTGCCGTAAACCTTATCTGCACGGGATTTTTCAACATTCAGCATTTTTCCCCACAAAGGCAAGATCGCCTGATAATTACTGTCTCTTCCTTCCTTTGCAGAACCTCCTGCAGAGTCACCTTCCACGATGTAAATTTCTGTTTTTGTGTTATCCCGTTCGTGACAGTCAAATAACTTATCCGGCATTTGATTGCTTTCCAATGCTGATTTTCTTCTGGTCGCTTCTCTTGCTTTTCTTGCTGCCTCTCTGGCACGGGAAGCCGAGATACATTTTTCAATTACAATCTTTCCGACAGCAGGATTTTCATCTAAGAAAGTACTTAATTTTTCAGACATCATGGTTTCAACCAAACCTCTGACTTCTGAATTACCCAGCTTTGTTTTGGTCTGACCTTCAAACTGTGCTTCTTTTACTTTTACACTGATGATAGCAGTCATTCCTTCTCTGACGTCATCCCCACTTAAAGGTTGGTCATTTTCTTTCAGCAGATTTTTCTTTCTTGCATAATCGTTAATGACACGGGTCAGGGCACTCTTAAAGCCTGTTTCATGCATCCCACCTTCTGTGGTATGAATATTGTTGGCAAAGCTGGTGATATTTTCACGGTATCCGTCATTATACTGCAACGCAACCTCTGCCTGACAATCTTCTTTTTCTACTTCCATGTAAATAATTTCCTGATGCAAAGGAGTGTTATGTCTGTTTTTATATTCAACAAAGGAACAAATACCGCCTTCATACTGCAAGGTTTCACTTTTTACTTCTTCTTCACGGACATCACTTAAGGTAATTTTGATGCCTTTATTTAAAAAAGCCTGTTCTCTTAATCTTGTTAATAAAATACTATAATCATATTCTAATATTTCAAAAATTTCACCATCCGGTTTAAAATGCACTTTGGTTCCTGTTTTATCAGTATCACCAATCACAGTCAAAGGCATTTCTACCACACCTCTGGCATATTCCTGACGGTGAACATGAGTTCCGTCACAAACTTCTACCTCTAAATGCTCACTCAATGCATTTACAACAGATGCACCAACACCATGCAAACCACCGGATACTTTATACCCATCACCACCAAATTTACCGCCGGCATGTAAAATAGTAAATACAACTTCTACTGCAGGCAATCCTGTTTGCGGTTGAATTCCGACAGGAATCCCACGACCGTTATCACAAACAGTAATAGAATTATCCTTTTCAATGGTTACCTCAATATGAGTACAGTATCCTGCCAAGGCTTCGTCAATACTGTTATCCACAATTTCATATACAAGGTGATGAAGACCTTGAGCAGAAGTACTTCCGATATACATGCCCGGACGTTTTCTTACCGCCTCTAATCCCTCTAACACCTGAATTTGGGATTCATCATAATTATTTTGTGTTTCTGATATTGACATCTTTTATTCCTCCTGTGTCACAGTATGTCAAATTTTTTTCACTAAATACGGCTTTGCTCCGCTCTTTTTAACAAAGTGGAAGAAGAAATGGGAGAAATATAAACACATGGTTTTCCCATTCTTTCACACAACACATAAGATTTTGGAAGATCTTCCGATACATTTACCACAAATCCTTCTTCTTCCGATCCTTTTAGAAATTCTTTTGTTATTTTTGAGACAGTGGTATTATCCATGTCTAAAATTGCAATTACATCTCCTGTATTTACGACCACATCTTGACCCAAATGAAGATACATTACGACTCCTTTGTTACCGTTCCGTTATGAACAGAATAAAAACTTTTATTTTCTCCCCGTCCGATGGCATACGCATCGGTACAGGTCATAATCACCTGATTACAACATATTTTATCCAATAAAAAGCTTTGTCTGCTTTTATCAAGCTCTGATAAAATATCATCAAGTAATAACACCGGATATTCTCCTACAGATTGCTTCACAAGCTCTATTTGGGCAATTTTCATGGTTAAGACAACCGTTCTTTGCTGGCCCTGAGATGCAAATTGCTTAACCTGAGCACCGTTAATATACATTTCAATTTCATCTCGGTGAGGACCTGTTAAACTCATCATTGCTGCTTGTTCTCTTATTTTTGTTTGCTGCATGATTTCTAACAATTGATTTTTAACAGACACTTCATCCTCAATCATTACTTCTGCAGAAGGTTTATAACGAAGCTGTAATTGTTCCTTTCCTCCTGACATTTCTTGGTAAATTTCACCGCAAATTTCATTTAATTTTTTTATAAATGCAGAACGATATACCATGAGTCTTGCACCTGTTTCGCACATTTTTTCATTCCAAACATCCACTGTTTGGACGAATTCAGGATAATCACCCATTTGACGAAGTAACTTATTTTTATTTTCCAATATTTTTTGATATTGAACAAGAGCAGTAAAATAATTTGGTTTTAAAGGACTGATGGCACTGTCTAAAAATCTTCTTCTTTCTCCCGGTCCTCCCTTGATCAAATATAAATCCTCCGGACAAAACAAAACCGTTTGAAAATATCCAATCATTTTGCTGACTCTGGTCAATGCTACTCCATTTAACCGAATCTTTTTTCGTTTATCAGAAAATAATTCAATCTCTGCTCTGTTTTCTCTTTCGTAAGCATCAAAAAACATGGTCAAATCTCCATGGGTTTGATCAAACATCAATAATTCTTTATCTTTTACCCCACGGTGAGATTTCCCGTTAGAAAACAAATAAATTGCTTCTAAAATATTTGTTTTTCCCTGAGCATTGTTTCCGTATAAAACATTTACTCCGGGAGAAAATTCAATTTCCTGCTGCTGATAATTACGAAACTGATGCAGCATCATTTTATTAATAATCATACCGTTTCCCGCTGTACCAGAATTTCTTCATCCATTACTCTTACAATATCTCCCGGCACAATCTGCTTTCCTCTTTGTAGAGTCACTTCCCCATTTACCGTAACAAGTCCGTCTAAAATCATAGCTTTCGCGGCTCCCCCGTTTTCAGCAATCCCGCAAACTTTTAACATCTGACCAAGACGAATCATATCTGTGGTAATTTCTATTACCATCATTAGTCTTTCATTTTTACGGGAAGAACCAGATAAACAAACTGATCTCCCTTCTCCGGTTTGATAATACAGGGGCTATGAGGCGTATTAAATTCCATCACAACAGTTTCACATTCACACGCCTTCAGTGCATCTAACATATAGCGATAATTAAATCCTATTTCCAAATCATCACCTTGGGTGACTGCTTCTGCAGTATCCATCATTTTTCCGTAACGGGATGCACAGCTCACATTAATCTTATCAGTTTTGATAGATAGTCTAACCGGATATTTGGTTCCTTCATTGGCAATCATCAATGCTGCACGTTCCATACAGTCACTCATTTTTTTTACTCCTGCTGTTACCTTTAATTTACTCTGAGAAGGAAGAATTTGTTTATAATTTAAAAATTCTCCTTCAAGCAAACGGCTGATTAATTTATAATTTTCTATTTCAAACTGCACTTTATTTTCCGAAATGCCGATTTTAACTTCATTCTCACTGTCCTTTAAAATTTTCATCACTTCATTTAAAACTTTTGAAGGAATAATAAAAGACTGGTTTTCGCAAGGAGACTCTATTTCTTCTTTTCTCATAGCAAGACGATATCCGTCAACTGATACAACTGACAATACACCATCTTCTATTTCGAATAAAGAACCTGTTAATGCCACTTTATTTTCATCAAGACAAACCGCATAAATAGTGTTCTTTATCATATTTTTTAAAGTCTTGTCCGGAATAGAAAAAGAATCTTTTTCTTCTACCGCTGCTATTTCAGGAAATTCATGAGCAGAAATTCCCATAACAGAAAATTCGGCAGAACCACATTTCATTTTAATATTGCATTCCTGGTCTGCTTGAAAATAAAAAATGTTGTCTTCTAATTTTCTGATAACATCACCAAAAAATCTTGCATTTATAACAATGCTTCCCGGTTCTGTAACAGTTGCTGTCATCTGACTTTCGATTGCTAAATCCAAATCGTTACCAAAAAATTTTAATGTTCCGTCTGTAGATGCTTCTATCAAGATTCCTTCCAAAACAGGAACATTTGATCTTGTACTGACGGATTTTTGAACAGTAGAAACAACTTCGTTCAGTGTTGCTTTGTCACATGAAAATTTCATAAGCTTTTTCTCCTTTATTGAGTAAAAGAATAAATAAATTTTAAAATAGTAGTAGTAGAAGTTGTGGATTTGTGGAAAAGAAAAGAAAAGTCCATGATTACGTATAAAACTCATTCACACCTTCTGTTGATAAAAAAGAATAACTTTTTTTGAGGATGAGTTGTCCACAAGTTATTCCTCCACAATTGTGAAAAACTTTGTGGATAAGTCAATTTCCGTGTTTGATATTTTTTGTTAAATCAACAATCTGATTTTGCAGTTCAATATCTTTTTTCATTTCTGCCTCTATTTTGTCACAGGCATGTAAAACCGTTGAATGGTCTTTTTTTCCAAAAAAGTTCCCAACTTCTTTTAGTGAATCTCCAACAATTTCCCGACAAAGATACATCGCTATTTGGCGAACATAGGCAATTTCTTTTGTTCTTTTTTTGGAAAGAATTTCTTCCTGCGGAATATCAAAATAACGAGAAACCTCTTTCAAAACTTCCTGATTGGAAAGGACAACATCGTCTCCACCATAAAAGAAATCTCGCAAAATATCTGTTACTTTATCTTCTGTAATAGGTTCATGAGACAAGGTTTTCATCACATGAATTCGTTTTAAAACACCTTCCAATTCTCTGATATTGGATTTAATGGTGTTAGCAACCAAATCAATAATATTATCTGGAATTTCAATATTGTTTGATTGTGCTTTTTTTCTTAAGATAGCAACTCTTGTTTCAAAATCGGGAGGTTGCAAATCCATCAACAGACCGCTCTCAAACCGGGTTTTAATTCTTTCTTCCAAAACAGCAATTTCTTTTGGAGGACGGTCACTGGTAAAAATCAATTGTTTATTTGCTTCATACAAAGTGTTGAAACAATGGAATAGTTCTTCCTGTGCTCTGACTTTACCTGAAATAAAATGAATATCATCAATCATCAAAACATCTACATAACGGTAAATACTTCTGAATTCTTCCGTTCTTCCGTCTTTAATCGCATTGATTAAATCATTGGTAAATTTCTCACTTGCAACATACATTACCTTTGCGTCAGGATTATTTTCTGTGATATAATGACCAACAGAATGAATCAGATGGGTTTTTCCTAAGCCGGAATTTCCGTAAAGGAATAAAGGATTGTAAATTTTTGCGGGATTTTCCGCAACTGCAAGACAAGCTGCATGAGCATACTTGTTATTTTCCCCTACTACGAATTCTTCAAATGTATATCTCGGATTCAGTTTTGAATTTAAATGACGCTTTTGGGTTTGTACATTAGGAATATATTCTTCTTGAAGAATAATTTCTAATTGGAGTTCCTGATCCGATGCCATTTCTAATGCATTCAGTAAAAGGGGAAGGTACTTTCCGGTTATCATATTTTTGTGAATATCATTCGGAGCTGAAAGTAAAAATACTTGGTTTTTGAATTCTAAAGGAGATAAGGTTGCAAACCATGTTTTGTAAGCAATTTCAGAAACCTCATCTTTTAAAATAGACAATGCTCGTTCCCATATTTTATGAATATCCGTCGTAACTCACCCCAATCTATATAATTAAGTATTAATAAATATAACATACCCTTACTATTATATCAAAAAAATGAATAATTTGCAAGAAAAAATATCAGAAAAAGATGATAAAATAAAAATTTTTTTCATTTTTAGCAAATTTTTTTTAAAATTGTATTGACAAATGCCTATAAAATAAAGTATAATCAATTTTGTATCCCTTTTTATAAAGGGAATTTTGGTTTGTTTATTTTTTGCGAGGAGGTGTAGTCATAGATGAAAAGAACATATCAACCCAAAAAGCGTCAGAGAAGCAAAGAGCACGGCTTCAGAAAAAGAATGAGAACTGCAAACGGCAGAAAGGTGCTGGCTCGTAGAAGACTGAAGGGTAGAGCAAAGCTGTCTGCATAATGGCAGAAGCATTAGCGGGGGATTATCAAAAGACCACCCGAGTGGTCTTTTTTCCTTCCTCGGTAGGGAGATAGGTATGCGGTATACAACGTCATTGAACAGAAATTTTCAGTTTCGCAGAATGTATCGTTCGGCAAAATCGAAAGCGGACAAGTATTTAGTTCTTTATTACAGGAAAAATCGCGGAACAGAGAATCACCTTGGAATAACAGTGAGTAAAAAAGTTGGAACCGCTGTTGTAAGAAATCGTATCAGAAGATTAATTAAAGAAAATTATAGGATAAACGAAGAAAAAGTGATAAAAGGGTATGATTTTGTGATTGTTGCGCGCTCAAAAGCGGCAGAGGCGGATTTTTATCAAATTCGTTCTTCTCTTCTTTCTTTACTTTCTTCTTGTGATTTGGAAAAAAAATGATGAAAAAAATAATGATAAAGAGCATCAGATTTTATCAGAACTATCTTTCTCCTTTGAAAAAACCTTGCTGTCGGTTTTATCCGACGTGTTCGTCGTATGCCATAGAAGCTGTGGAAAAATACGGTGCAGTAAGGGGAGGATGGATGGCAATCAAGCGGATTGTAAGATGTAACCCTTTTTGTAAGGGAGGATATGACCCTGTCAAGTAAGTAGGAGGCAAAAGATTTATGATGAATGCGTTGGCGTTTTTAGCGCCTGTGCTGGGTCCCGTATTAAAATTTATTTATCAATTAGTAAATAATTACGGCCTGGCTATTATTTTGTTTTCAATTTTAATGAAATTGTTGATTTTTCCGTTGAATATTAAGCAACAAAAATCAATGGAACAAATGCGTTTGATTCAGCCGGAATTGGCTCAATTAAATAAAAAGTATAAAAATGATAAAGAAAAATTGCAAAAAGAAACTATGAAGCTGTATGAAAAATACAATGTTAATCCCACAGCAGGATGTTTGCCTATGCTGATACAGTTTCCTATTATTTTTGCATTATATCGTGTGATTAACCAACCCATGACTTATATTATGGGACTGGGTACAGAAACAATTATCAAAATTGTAGAAGCTTTAAAATTAGATATTGATGTCGCCAATAAAAATGTTTTGATGACAAAAGAAATAGAAATTGCGAATCAAATTACTCCCGAGGTTGTAAATAAATTGGGAGATATTCTTCCTGAAGGAATTATGACAATTGATTTTAATTTTTTAGGATTGGATTTGGCATCAAGACCGCAATTGGCAGAATTTTCAGTTTTATGGATTATTCCTGTCTTAGCAATGGTTACAACCTATTTGACAAGTAAAATTACAACATGGACTCAACCAAATACCGGTTCTGCTGATGATAATGCGGCATCTATGAGTAAAAGCATGATGACCATCATGCCTCTTATGACAGGGTATTTTTGTTTTCTGATGCCTTCCGGTGTGGGATTATATTGGATTATCAATAATGTGTTGTCTATTTTGCAGCAAGTATGGTTTAATAAAAAATTAATTAAAGAAAAAATTTCGTCGAAAAAGAAAGACGGTGAGGTAATATGAGAAAGCAGATTGAACAAGAAGCAAAAACAGTTGAAGAAGCAATAAAATTAGGTCTGGAAGTATTGGGACTGGAAGCAGAAGATGTTACTGTAGAGATTTTAGAAAAAGAAAAAAGCGGATTTTTTGGTTTAGGTAGTAAACCCGCAAAGGTAAAATTGACAGCATTGGAAGAACAAGAGGAAAATCCTGAAAAAAAAGAAAAGAAAAAAGAAACTTCCCCTGTTGTAAAAACAGAAATAAATGGGGATGCTGATAAACGCGCAAAAGAATTTTTAAACAGTGTGTTTGAACAAATGAATTTGGATGTGAATATTGATTGTAACATCGGAGAAAAAGAGATTAAAATTAATCTTTCCGGAGAAGAAATGGGAGCAGTAATCGGTAGAAGAGGAGAAACTTTAGATGCTCTGCAGTATTTAACAACATTGGCTGTTAACAAATCTTCCGAAGATTATTATAAGATTTCGATTGATACAGAAAATTACAGAAGTGAAAGAGAAAAAACATTACAGAATTTAGCTATTCGGTTGGCAGAAAAGGCAAAGAAAAACAGAAAAAATGTTGCTTTGGAACCAATGAATGCTTATGAACGGAAAGTGATTCATTCCGCATTGCAGGAAGATGATATGATTCATACTTACAGCGTAGGGGAAGAACCGAACAGAAAAATTATTATTAGTCCGAAAAATGCAATTAAGAGGAATAATAATTATAACCGTCGGAGTTATAGACGTCCTGTTCAATCGGAAGAAGGATAAGAAAAAAAGAATTGGCGAGGAAATCATTGATTCCTCGCCATTTTAAGATAAGGAGGTCAAGGAAAATGATGTATACAGAGGATACAATAGCTGCAATTTCTACTCCCTCCGGAAAAGGAGCAATCTCAGTTATCAGAGTAAGTGGAAAAGATGCGATTTCTATTTGTGATAAAATATTCGATGGAAATAAAAAGTTAAGTGATATTTCAGGATATCAGATGGTATATGGAAACATCAGACAGGGAGAAACCGTCATTGACCAGGTTGTATGCGGTGTGTTTCGTGCTCCTGCCTCCTTTACCGGTGAAAATACGGTAGAAATTTCTTGTCACGGCGGTGTAAAAAATACTTTAATGGTTTTGGAATCAGTTCTTCGTGCTGGAGCAAGAAATGCAGAACGGGGAGAATTTTCAAAACGTGCCTTTTTAAATGGGAAAATGGATTTATCTCAGGCAGAAGCTGTGATTGATCTGATTAATTCAGGTTCTGAAAGTGCGGTATATCAATCAGCAGGACAATTGATAGGTGGAATTTCTGAGAAAATTAACGGATTGAGAGAAAAAATTGTAGCAATCAATGCTAAAATATTAGCGGTGATTGACTTTCCTGATGAGGAAATAGAAGAATGGGAAAAAGACCAATTTTTTCAAGAGCTTGAAAGTATCAAAACAGAAATTATTCAATTATTAAAAGAATTTGAAAGGGGAAGAATTTTAAAAACAGGATTAAATACATTGATTATTGGAAAAACCAATGCTGGAAAATCTTCCCTTTTGAATTGTTTGTTAAAGGAAAAGAAAGCAATTGTAACAGATATTGAAGGCACAACAAGAGATGTGATAGAAGACGAATTGGAAATTAAAGGTGTTCCAATTCAATTGATTGATACGGCAGGAATTCGCCGGACAGAGGATACAGTAGAAAAAATCGGTGTGGAAAAAAGTAAAGAATTGATTCCGAAAAGTGATTTAATTCTCTTTGTTTTGGATGGATCCCGTCCTTTGGATGAAAATGATAAAGAAATTTTTAACTTAGTGGAAGGAAGACAGGTAATATATTTAAAAAATAAAGGAGATTTGCCATCAAAGTTTGAGCTGGAAAAGGATGTTCTTTCTATTTCATGTAAAACAGGAGAAGGAATAGAAGCCTTGTATGACGCAATTTATCATGTTGCTGTAACAGAGGAAAGGGAGTTATCACAATCTCCTTTTATTAATAATTTGAGACATAAACAGTGTTTGGAACAGGCGTTGTTAAGCATTAATGAGGCTTTGTCTGGTAGAGAAATGCCATTGGATTTGATTTCGATTGATTTGACAGATGCCTGCCGTTATTTAGGACAAATTACAGGATTGGAAGTCAGTGAAGAAACGGTAAAACATATTTTTGCTGATTTTTGTGTAGGAAAGTAGGAGTGAAAAGCCATGTATCATGGAGGAGAATACGATATCGCCGTTATCGGTGCAGGTCATGCAGGATGTGAAGCTGCTTTTGCAGGAGCAAGACTGGGATGCAGTGTTGCTTTGTTTACCATGAATTTAGATGCTATTGCAAATCTACCATGTAATCCTCGTATTGGCGGTACTTCAAAAGGACATTTGGTTAGAGAGATTGATGCTTTAGGCGGTGAAATGGGTCGCGTCATAGACAAAACATTTTTGCAGTCCCGTATGTTAAACAGAGGAAAGGGTCCTGCGGTTCATTCTCTTCGTGCTCAAGCTGACCGAAGAAAATATCAGGAAGAAATGAAAAAGAGGCTGGAACAAGAGCCAAATATTGATATTAAGCAAAGCGAAATAACAAAAATTTTATTTGAGGATGATAAAGTAAAAAGTGTTGTGACCCATTTAGGTGCTGAATTTACGGTAAAAGCGGTGATTATCGCCAGCGGAACCTATCTCCAGGGAAGAATTATTATTGGTGATGTTTTTTATACAGGTGGACCTGACGGAATGTTCGCAGCGACAAAATTAAGTCAATGCTTGATTGATCAAGGAATCGAATTAATGAGATTTAAAACAGGTACCCCTGCAAGAGTTCATTTTGACAGTGTTGATACTTCAAAAATGGAAGAACAAAAGGGTGATGATGAGATTGTTCCCTTTTCTTTTTCGACCAAAGAAAAATTGGAAAATAAAATGTCTTGCTGGTTAACATATACCAATCAAAAAACCCATGATATTATTCGTGAAAATATTCATCGTTCCCCTCTCTATTCCGGACAAATAGAAGGAGTTGGTCCCCGATACTGCCCATCTATTGAAGATAAAGTGATGAGATTTCCCGATAAAGAGCGGCATCAATTATTTATTGAACCAACAGGGCTTAATACGAAGGAAATGTATGTCCAAGGAATGTCAAGTAGCTTACCTGAAGATGTTCAGCTCAGTTTTTTAAGGTCTGTTCCCGGGTTAGAAAATGTAAAAGTTATGAGAACGGGATATGCAATTGAATATGATTGTATCAATCCTCTTCAATTAAAACCTACATTAGAAGTAAAAAAAATCAGCGGATTATATGGAGCAGGGCAATTTAACGGTTCCTCTGGCTACGAAGAGGCAGCAGCACAAGGTTTGGTTGCTGGAATCAATGCTGCAAGAAAAATTCAAGGAAAAGATCCTGTTGTCATTGATAGAAGTCAAGGATATATCGGAACATTAATTGATGATTTGGTGACCAAAGGAACACGAGAACCCTATCGAATGATGACAGCTCGTTCGGAATATCGATTGTTGTTAAGACAGGATAATGCAGATGCAAGATTGACTCCATTGGGGTACGAAATTGGGCTGATTTCAAAGATTCGATATGAGGAGTTTTGCGAAAAACAACGGTTAATAGAGCAAGAAATCAAGCGCTGTGAAGCAACAACTCTCCCTCCGTCAAAAGAATTAAATCAGTATCTTGAGGAAAAGGGAGAAACACCTCTATCAACCGGAATTCGATTGGCAGCCTTAATTCGCAGACCGAGTGTTACTTATGATGATTTGCAATTCGCGGACTTTGAACGGCCTGTTTTGCCGGTTGACGTAACAGAACAAGTCAATATTTCTATCAAATATCAAGGATATATTGAAAAACAAAAACAACAAGTAGAACAGTTTTTGAAAATGGAAAGTAAAAAAATTCCACAGGAGATAGATTACCATCAAATTTATGGATTGCGATTGGAAGCACGCCAAAAATTAGATCAAATAAGACCGGAATCTTTGGGTCAGGCTTCCAGAATCTCAGGTGTTTCGTCTGCAGACTTAGCGGTATTGATGGTATATTTGAGTAAATAATATGAAACAACAATTGAAATGCTGTGCAGAAAAAATTAATGTTATGTTAACTGAAAATCAGCTTGATCAATTTGCACTTTATTATGAATTATTAAAAGAATGGAATCAAAAAATGAATCTGACTGCCATCATTAAACCGGAAGAAGTTGTTCAGAAACATTTTGTGGATAGCTTGACGTGCTTGGAAACAGGGTTGTTGAAAAGTGGTAAGTTAATTGATATCGGAACCGGAGCAGGTCTCCCTTCTATCCCGTTAAAAATAGCATGTCCATCTTTGAATATGGTCCTATTAGATTCTTTACAAAAACGATTATTTTTCTTAGAAGAGGTCATCAATCAATTGGGACTTGATTCTATTTCTTTGGTTCACTCTCGAGCAGAGGATGCGGGACAAAAGCCGGAATTCAGAGAAAAATTTGATATTGCAATTGCAAGAGCAGTTGCTCCCATGAATGTTTTGGCAGAACTATGTCTTCCTTTTGTAAAAAAAGGAGGCTATTGGATTGCCATGAAAGGAAGCCAAGGGCAAGCAGAATTAGATCAAGCAAAGGGTGCGATTTCTCTTTTGGGAGGATCTCATCCGAATATTATGACAACTGCAATTGACAGTCATACGGTAATTTCTGTGAAAAAATCTGAAAATAGTCCAAAAAAATACCCTCGGAAGGCAGGAATGCCCTCGAAAAACCCCTTATCCTAACGAAAAACAACTAAAATTTCTTTAGAAAAGTCGAACGAATTTTTCTCCATGTATGTATTTTCTATGGTATAATAATAGTACAATATACCGAGATAAAGGAGAGAAAGGGATGTCGATTTTTCATTTTACCGACTTTTTTGATCAATTTACAGGACAAACAGAGGATAAGGTACATCATATTTCTGTGGAGTTAATTTTTCCAAATCCAAATCAACCTCGCAGAGTGTTCGATCGAACTTCTATTGATGAATTATGTCTATCGATACGTCAATATGGGATTCTTCAGCCACTATTGGTTAGAAGAATGGAAGATGGATTTGAACTTATTGCAGGAGAAAGAAGATTAAAAGCCGCAAAACAGGCGGGATTGCAAGAGGTTCCTGTTATCATTAAGGAATTTAATGAAAGAGATGTGGCGGTAGTATCTTTGATAGAAAATGTGCAACGAAGTGATTTGTCTTATTGGGAAGAAGCAAGGGCAATGGAGATTCTGATTCGTGAACATGGAATGACGCAGGAAATGATAGCGGATCGGGTTGGAAAAAGTCAGTCAACAATAGCAAATAAATTAAGATTATTGAGGTTATCTGAATCTGTAAGAAAACAATTGATTTATCATAAATTATCTGAACGCCATGCACGTGCATTACTTCGCCTTCAGGATGAAGAGATTCAACTAAATCTTTTGAGTGAGATTATTGAGCACAATTTAAATGTACAGGAAACAGAAAAATTAGTGGAAAAAGCATTGCTTTCTTATCAGAAAAAAGAGATGCAACAAAAAAGAGAAGCAAAAGTAGGTTTTACAAAGGATTTAAGGGTATTTTTTAATACAATAAATAAGGCGATTGATTCTATGAAGCAAGCAGGCGTGATGGCACGAGCAGAAAAAACAGATCATGATGATTACATAAAATATTCCATTATTATTCCTAAATCGGGAAAAAGTAGAAATGTTTCACGTGAAACATGAAAAAATATATTGAAATTTGTCGTAATGTGTGTTATAATAAATATCGTTAGTGAAATTTATTATGGAGGAAAATAAAATGGCAAAGAAAAAAATAGAATTTGATTCAACTGAAGTGGTTTTGGCAACCGTATTCAAGAATGATTTAGGAAAGGAAACACCGAAAATCTTGAATTTGCCTTATGATCAGTTTTTGAAAATTTCTTTTGAGCCCTGTGAAGAAAGAAAATTATTTAAAAATATTCCTTCTGAAAAAATCGTTTTGAAATTAAAGAAATATGCGCAGCCTGTGGAATATACTATGATGAAAAACAAAGAATTTTATCAAGAGTATAAAGAAGGATTCCGCAAATTTGCGCAGGATAATCGAATTGATTTAATTGATGAAACAAAATAAGGAGGAAGCCATGGCAAAAATTATTTCGGTAGTAAACCAAAAAGGGGGCGTTGGCAAAACAACGACTACCGTAAATTTGAGTGCCTGTCTGGAACAACAAGGGAAAAAAGTGCTTTTAATTGATTTGGATCCTCAGGGTAATGCAACCAGTGGTTTAGGGATTGACACAGAGGAACTGGAAAGTACTGTTTATCAGGTGTTGATTGGTGAAATAACCATGGAAGAAAGCGTTGTTCAGACAGAATTTGGAGAATTATATCTATCTCCCTCTGATATTCAGTTAGCCGGAGCAGAAATTGAGCTGGTTTCTATGGAAAAACGTGAGTTCATGTTAAAAAATGCATTGAAGGATGCGCAAAACCAATATGATTATATATTAATTGATTGTCCTCCGTCCTTGAATTTGATGACAGTGAATGCATTGGTGGCATCTGACAGTGTTTTAATTCCTGTACAATGTGAGTATTATGCATTAGAAGGCTTAAGCCGATTGATGCAAACAGTAAAATCAATTAAAAAACAATTGAATGAAACGTTAGAAATAGAAGGAATTTTACTTACTATGTACGATTCCAGGACCAATTTATCTATGATGGTTGCAGAGGAAGTAAAGCAGTTTTTCCCCAAAAAGGTATATCAAACGGTGATTCCAAGAAATGTTCGTTTAAGTGAAGCACCAAGCTATGGGCAACCAATTATAGCCTATGACCCCTATTCCAGAGGGTCAGAAAGTTATACAGCATTAGCAGAAGAAGTTATTAACAATAATAAATAGGAGAGATTTTATGGCAAAAAAAGGCTTAGGAAAAGGCCTCAGTGCATTGATTTCTGAGGATTTTTCCATAGAAAACGAAGAAAAATCCGGTGTTGCCGAAATTAAAATCACTCAGATTGAACCGGATCCTGAGCAACCCAGAAAAGATTTTGACCAGGAAAAGTTAGATTTGTTAGCCAATTCTATTAAAATCCATGGAGTGATTCAACCTTTGATTGTAACGGAGCAATCAGATGGATTTTATCGGATTATTGCAGGGGAAAGAAGATGGAGAGCTGCAAAGCTTGCAGGATTACCTACAGTTCCTGCAGTGGTAAGAACGTATTCCCGTGAACAAAGTGCAGAAATTGCATTGGTCGAAAATCTTCAACGTGAGGATTTAAATGGAATAGAAGAAGCCAGGGGCTATAAAACCTTGATGGACGAGTTTTCCCTCACTCAGCAACAGGTCGCTGAAAAGGTTGGAAAAAGCCGTCCTGCCGTTGCAAATGCATTAAGATTGTTGAATTTACCGGAAAATGTGCAAGATATGGTCATATACGGTGAAATTTCCAGCGGACATGCTCGTGCAATTTCCGGAATTAATGACCCTGAATTGCAAACAGATTTAGCACAAAAGGTGATAGCCGAGGATTTAAGTGTAAGGCAGATTGAGAAATTGATTGCTCAATTAGATCAACCTCAACCCGAAGTAGAAAAAGTTCCTGTTGATTTAAATTTGAAAGCCCAATTGAAGGGAATTCAAACTGATTTGCAGTCATATCTTGGTACAAAAGTAAAGGTTGTTTCAGGAAAGAATAAAGGAAAAATAGAAATTGAATACTACGATATGGATGAATTAGAACGTGTCATAGAATTAATTAAACGATAAAAATGTTTCACGTGAAACATTTTAGAGAGGAGGAATCCTTTTGCCTGAAGAGAAAGCAAAAGTAATGCAGAGTAATGCGCATAAGTTTTTTTGGCTATATGTTGTAGTTTTTGCTGTTTTGCTTGTGGTAATGATTGTGTTTTCTTCAATGAGCCAGGAAAAATTGAAAAATGAAAATGCAGCAATTAGCGAGCAATTGACAGAAGCAAAAAAATATTCTAAAGGAATTAAGGAAACAGCAAAAGATATTTCTGAACAAAATGATGCATTAAAAGAAGAAAATAAAATTTTAAAGGAAGAAATTGAAACCTTAAAAGAAGAAGTAAGTTTTTTGCAAAAAGAAAATCCGTCTTTTCAAGAAAATTATGAATTATTACAAAAATTAAAAGAGGCATATGTTGCAGAGGATAAAGAGTCTTGCGTAACATTGCTCGAAAAAATTGATGAAACATTAATTCCAGAGGAAGAAATGGATCAATTTAACATTATAAAAGGCGATTTAACCTAATATGAATTGGGAAACCTATAATAGGTTTCCTTTTCCCGTTTTAATAAAGAGAAAAAGATAGAGGTGAAAACGTGGCGAAAAAGAAGCAAGAATATAATGAACAAAGTATTACAATGCTCAAAGGTGCAGATCGTGTTCGACTTCGTCCCGGGGTTATTTTTGGGTCAGATGGAATCGAAGGTTGTTGTCATTCCTTTTTTGAAATATTATCCAACTCCATTGACGAAGCAAGAGAAGGTTTTGGTGATCGAATTGAAGTGACGCGGTTTTTGGATAAGTCGATTACTGTGGAAGACTATGGTCGGGGGATCCCCTTGGATTATAATGAAAAGGAAGAACGATATAACTGGGAACTGGTATTTTGTGAACTTTATGCCGGTGGAAAATATTCTCGTGGCGAGTCAGACAGTTATGAGTTCAGCCTTGGGCTGAATGGGTTAGGAAGCTGTGCAACTCAGTATTCTTCTGAATATATGGATGTTACCGTTTGCAGAGAAGGTCATAAATATCAATTGCATTTTGAGAAGGGTGAAAATATTGACGGATTGGTAAAAGAAAAGTTCCGTCACCGTCATACAGGATCTGTGATTCATTGGAAGCCCGATTTAGAGGTGTTTACCGATATTGATATTCCTTTGGATTATTATTTGTCAACCATGAAGAAACAGGCGGTTGTCAATGCAGGTCTAACCTTGGTGTTAAAGGATGAGGTTGAAAGAAACCAGTTTGAAACTTATGAATTTTGCTATCCCGAGGGAATTTTGGGATATGTCAAAGAATTGTCCAATCATAAGGAAATGACAGCCCCTGTCTTTTATCAGGCGGAGCGAAAAGGGCGTGACCGTGAGGATAAACAGGAATATAAGGTCATGCTCAATGTTGCCTTTTGTTTTAATAATGAGAACAATTTTATTGAGTATTATCACAACTCCAGTTGGTTAGAACATGGCGGTTCTGTTGAAAAAGCAACAAAAAGTGCTTTTGTTTCGGTATTGGATCAGTATTTAAGACAGAATAATAAATATACAAAAAATGAGAGTAAAATTACATTTGTTGATGTGGAAGATAGCTTGCTTTTTGTGAGTAGCAGTTTTTCTACGGAAACCAGCTATGAAAATCAGACCAAAAAATCCATTACCAACAAATTTATTCAGGAAGCCATGACCGACTTTCTCAAAAGCCAGTTAGAAATCTATTTAATAGAAAATAAAACAGATGCAGAGAAAATCTCCAACCAGATTTTGGTAAATAAGCGAAGCCGTGAAAATGCAGAAAAAACCAAATTGAATCTGAAAAAGAAGCTGTCAGGTACCATTGATATTTCCAATCGTGTGCAAAAATTTGTGGATTGCAGAAGTCGTGATGCATCCTTACGCGAGCTTTATATCGTGGAAGGTGATTCTGCATTGGGTTCTGTTAAAATGGGCAGAGATGCGAATTTTCAGGCGATTATGCCCGTTCGCGGTAAGATTTTAAATTGCTTGAAAGCGGGCTATGAAAAAATATTTAAAAGTGAAGTAATCGTGGATTTGATTAAAGTTTTGGGTTGCGGTGTAGAACTGAAATCTAAGCATAATAAAGATTTAAGCGGTTTTTCGTTGGAAAACCTTCGGTATCAAAAAATTATCATCTGTACTGATGCAGATGTGGACGGATACCAAATCAGAACCCTAATTCTGACCATGTTTTATACCCTGATGCCTACTTTGATTGAACAGGGATATGTATTTATTGCAGAGTCTCCCCTGTATGAAATTCAGACAAAGAAAGGTAGTTTGTTTGCCTACACCGATAAAGAAAAAGATCAAATGGTGGCAAGTTTGGAAGGGGAAAAAATAAAGATTATGCGTTCGAAAGGATTGGGTGAAAACTCCGCAGAAATGATGTGGGAAACCACCATGAATCCTGAAACCAGAAAGCTGATTCGTGTCATGCCAGAGGATGAAGAAAAGACCAAGGAAATGTTTGATTTATTGCTTGGTGATAATCTGCAAGGCAGAAAGGATTTCATCGAAAGCGATGGATATTTATACATTGATTATACAGATGTGAGTTAAGGAGGGAGAAGAATGAATCTTTATACAGAGCAAGAAATATCAAAAACATTAACAGAAAACTATATGCCCTATGCCATGAGCGTTATCATCTCCCGTGCTATTCCGGAAATCGATGGATTTAAGCCTTCTCACAGAAAATTGTTGTACACCATGTATCTGATGAAGCTGCTCAATGGGGACAGAACAAAATCCTCGAACATTGTAGGTCAGACCATGCAATTAAATCCTCACGGTGACCAGACCATTTATCAGACCTTGGTTCGTCTGACCCGTGACAATGGAGCATTGTTGCATCCCTTTATTGATTCTAAGGGAAATTTCGGGAAACAGTATTCCCGTGATATGGCATTTGCTGCACCTCGTTATACAGAAGCAAAATTAGAAAAATTCGCAGCAGAGTTATTCTCGGATATTGATAAAGATACGGTGGATTTTGTGGATAACTTCGACGGAACCAAGAAGGAACCCACCCTATTCCCTGTCACATTTCCCAATATTATCGTCAATCCCAATTTGGGGATTGCAGTTGGAATGGCAAGTAATATTTGCAGCTTTAATCTGGCAGAGGTTTGTAAAACCACCGTTGCATTGATTAAAAATCCCAAGCATAAAATCAGTAAAACTCTGAAAGCACCTGACTTTTCTACCGGTGGCTTGTTGATTTACAAGCCGGAAGAAATGGAGAAAATTTATAAAACAGGTCGCGGTAGCTTTAAAGTACGGGCAAAATATCATTATGATAAGAAAAATCATTGTATTGAAATCACAGAAATTCCTTATACTACCACATTAGAAGCGATTATTGATAAGGTTGCGGAGCTGGTTAAACAAAATAAGTGCAAGGAAATTTCAGATATTCGTGACGAAACAGATTTAAAGGGATTAAAAATTACCATTGATGTCAAACGCGGAACAGATGCAGATGCATTGATGACTAAGCTTTATAAATTAACTCCTTTGGAAGACAGCTTCCCCTGTAACTTTAATATTTTAATTGGAAATACACCCAAAGTATGCGGAATCGGGGAAATTTTAGAGGAATGGACCGCATTTCGTGTGGATTGTATCAAGCGTGGTTTGTATTACGACATCCAGAAAATGAAAGAAAAGCTTCATTTGCTGTACGGTTTGCGGGAGTTGCTTCTTGATATTGACAAAGCGATTGCCATTATCCGTAATACAGAAGCGGAACGGGATGTTGTTCCTAACTTGATGAAAGGCTTTTCCATTGACCAGATTCAGGCAGAATATATTGCGGAAATCAAGCTGAGAAACTTAAACCGTGAATATATTTTAAAGCGAACCAATGAAACAGAAGATTTGGAAAAGCAAATTGCAGATATGGAAGAAACCTTAGGGTCTCAGGAAAAAATCAACGAATTGATTATCAATCAGCTGACGGAGATTGCAAAAAAATACGGTCAGCCAAGAAAAACGGAGCTTATCACCGAAGACGATGTAGAAGAGTTTGAACCGGAAGAAGTGATTGATGATTATGCATTGAAGGTATTCCTGACAAAGGAAAGCTACTTTAAAAAGATTAGTTTGGTTGCTCTGCGGACCAGCGGAGAACAAAAGCTGAAAGAGGATGATAAGGTAACCCGTGTGATCGAAACCTTTAATCGGGCAGAAATCTTGTTCTTTACTGACCGCCAGAATGTGTACAAATCCAAAATTAGTGATTTGCCTGACGGAAAAGCAAGTAATTTGGGAGAATTTTTGCCTAATTTACTGCAAATGGAGGATGGTGAACGGGTTATTGATATGGTAGTGACCGAGGATTACAGCGGCTTTGTGTTGTTTGCATTCCAATCAGGAAAAATGGCAAGAGTGCCGTTGAAATCTTATGAAACCAAAACCAATCGGAAACGGTTGACCAATGCCTATTCCGGTGCCTCTCCTTTAGTGAAAATGATTGACTTTACGGAAGAAATGGATTTGGCGGCAATGAGCGATACGGGTAAGATTTTGGTGTTTAACACAGCGTCAGTCTCCCAAAAAAGCACCAGAGATTCTCAGGGTGTGTCTGTATTACTGTCCAAAAAGGGCAGTATCTTAACCGACCTTTGCCCTGCAGAAAGTCTGAAGCTGAAGGATTTGCAGTATTATAAAACCAAAAATATTCCTGCAGTAGGTTGTTTTTTGAGAAAAGGCGACAGTGTAGAGGAACAAATTAGTTTCTTGTAAAGAAAGGATAGAGAAATGGGGAAATTTGATGGATTTCTGATATGCTCCGATTTGGACGGAACCTTTCGGGGCGGAGAAGATACCGTGAAAAGAAATGGCGAAGCAGTACGGTATTTTATTGAGAACGGTGGAACATTCACCTTTGCAACGGGAAGATCGGTGGCATATCTTCGTAATCCTGAATTTTTTTCCGTGATAAATGCTCCCGCCTGCCTTTGTAACGGAGCGGTGGTTTATGATTATCAACAAAAACAAGTGCTTCGGAAGGTGCGGGTTCCCTTTTCTTTGCAAGACTTTCTTTCAGAACTGTCTGATATGAAAGAGATCATCAAAGGAATGGCGTTGTTTTTCAGCGAAACAAAGGAAAGTATGATTGTTGAGGATTTCTCAAACATTCCTGCCAAACTGTTATGCAAAAAGATGTTAAAAATTGTTTGTATCTTTGAAGAGAAAACGGTGGCAGATGCATTTCAAAAACAAATGAAAAGACGTCCCTTTTTTGCCGATTGCAGTATCTTAAAATCCTGGCCGGTGGGAGTGGAATTTAATTCTTCCCTTGCCACAAAGGGACAAGCATTGGATTTTTTAAAAGAGCATCTCGGAACCATTCATACTGCCGTGGGAATTGGTGATTATGAAAACGATATTCCCCTTTTAATGCATGCTGATATGGGCGTGGCACCCCGAAATGCCATTGATTCTGTCAAAAAAGTGGCAGATATGATTGTCAAAAGAGCAGACCAATATGCCATTGAGCATTTGATAGAAGAGTTGGAAAAAGAAATAGGATAAATAGAAGTCATAACCATGGGTTTTATGTGGTTATGACTTTTTTATTATAGCAATTCTTCTAATTTAATAATAAAAGTACTCATTTTAATATCAAGGGCATTGCAAATTCGATAAAGGGTTTCTAATGTCGGTTTGCGTTCTCCTCGTTCTATTGCACTTAAATGACTTCTTCCGATATCGGCTAATCCGCTTAGGACTTCTTGTGAAATTCCTTTTCTTTTTCTGAAATATACCACAGTCTTTCCAACTTTTAAAGAATCCAGTGTTGAAATGTACATAATTTCACCTCCCATGAATAGTATAAGCTATTTTTCATGTTAAAATGAACACATATGTTGACAAATGAATACATATGTGTTATAATAAATTTGAGCTATTGATTGCTCATATTTTATTTTTAAAAGATAAAAAGATGGCGATATGTTTATGATTGTTATACTGTTATTGATTTTAAACCATTCCTTTATTTGGATGATATTTTATTGTAATTTTATTAACATGAGAAAGGGGTTACAAAATGTTTAACAGCGCATAGAATACAATAAACCATCAAATTAAATGAAATTATAATTATGAAAGGAATTGAATAAAATTGAAAAGAATAATTTTAAGTTTATTATTAGTTATAGCAATGCTTTTGCCTGTATTCAATCTGGCAGTAATGGCGGCAAATGAACCTACTATCACCTCTCACAAAAACGGAAAAACTTATGCCGCAGATGATTTTTACATCAAATGGAACTCTGTATCAGGTGCAAAGCGTTATCGCCTTGCAGTCAAGAGTTTAAATGATGGTAGCTATGCTGCTGATATTTGGTGGGATGACAAACTTACTAAAACAAAATATGAGTGTGACGAGGATGATATCAAGCCCGGTCATAGATATAAAATTTGGGTTGGTGCTTGTGGGAGCAGTCACGATGATGTAATATCTCAGTATTCTATTGAAGTTATAGCAAAGGCAGCAGAATGCGATCATGATGATTATGAAGATTACTATGATTACAGCAAATATGAACAGATAAGCGGAGACAATACATATCATAATGCTGTTCATTATTATGAAAGAATTTGCGAGGATTGTGATGAAACAATCCAATCCAATGTTAAAGGAAACATTGAAAAAGAAAAGCATAATTTCTCAGGCGACAAGTGTAAGGCTTGCGGTTACAAAAAAACTTGCTCGCATAGCGATTATGAAGACTATTACGACTATACCAAATACGAACAGATAAGTAATGATAATAATTATCATAATGCAGTCAGCTATTATGAAAGAGTGTGCGAGGATTGTGACAAAACTATAAAATCTGATGTCAAAGGTGACATAAAAAAAGAAGCACATAGCTTTTCAGGTGATAAATGTAAATCCTGCGGTTATGTAAAGAAAGAAGCTGTTTGTCAGCATCCTAATTATGATGATTATTACTCCACAACAAAATATGAACAAATTAGCGGAGATAACAATTATCACAATGCTGTAAATTATTATGACAGAGAATGTGACGATTGCGGTAAAACCATAAAAACAGACGTTAAAGGAGAAATCAAGAAAGAAGCACATAGCTTTTCAGGTGATAAATGTAAATCCTGCGGTTATGTAAAGAAGGAAACTGTTTGTCAACACACTAATTATGATGATTATTACTCCACAACAAAATATGAACAAATTAGCGGAGATAACAATTATCACAACAATGGTACTCATAGTTGTGTGAAAAATTGCAGTGGAACAACAAAGAATTGTTCAGGAAATCCGTGTAGTGTTTGCGGGTATAATTCATATAAAGAAGCAGAATTTGATACTGAAATTAATCAAGAACTCTATTTCAAAACCTTAAATCAATGTGTTAATAGTGGAAAAAACCCTATTAATAATGAAATTATTGTCAATACACTAAAAAGAAAATTCAGTCAATCAATAGATTTAATTACCAATGAAGATAGAATTATTGACACATTACATTCCGCTCCTACATTATACAGAGATTTATATTTATACTCATTTTTAGATTATGAATATGCTTTTTACGGAGGCAGCGGTGGAAGTTATTATAGTCCGCAATTTGATGCAATCATGGGCTTTGAATTTGATCCTATAAACGGAGACAAAGTACATTTGGCAAATAATTGGACAAAGGATTTCTCTGTTTTCTTTCACGAAACAGGTCATGCTATTGATGTTAATGCTCTGTTATATTTTAACACAAGCTGTGCAACAATGAACGATTTAATGTTAGAAGAATGGATATATGCAGATGTTCTTGAAGTTGTACGTAATACCGTGGAGAAATACGTAAAACAAAACAATAAAAATATATCATATACAGAACAAGAGGAAATTGCAAAAGCAATTATTGGAGCTTCTAGTTTAGATGATACTTTTGATGGTATTTTGGAATATAACAAAAGAGAAATAGCTTACGGTGTTTGCAAAATGTTAAGTGATGAGCTTGATAAAACTGAAATTGTTGGAAATGGTGCAAATGCTTTAATGGTTTGTGATATTTATGGTGGAATGACAAATAATAAAGTGTATACTGGTTGGGGGCATAATTCAGCTTACTTGACTGTAAAAACAAATACAGATGCAAAAGATTTGCTTATTGTCCTGAAAAATGGTCAAGAGATCACTACTAAAACTTATGAAAATTTTGAATTAAGCTCAAATGTTAGTGGGACAACAAGAATATGGTATGCATCAATCGCAATCAATGTTAACAGCATTAAGGAAGTTTACTCCATCAATTCCAAAGGAAAAAGAAATAAAGAAAATTTCACAATGAGTTCGTACTGGTTTGATGAAAGTGGCAGTGCTAAAAAAACTCAAAACTCGGAAGCATGGGCTGAGTTTTTCGCTGCAAAAATAACAAACAATTATGCCGTTCAAAAACAGAATGAAAAATATCTTTCAGCTACATGTTTAGCTCTTGAATATTTAGCGGAAGATATGCTTGCTTACTACAAAGACAAATATAAGTAATCTTTATTGAATTTTTTGTTAAATTTTATATATGCAAGTCATCACAAACAGCGATTTTGATTGAGACCGCCGAAAATTTTGTGTAAAAGTGAATAAGAAACATCCTTTCAGGCAAGTATTGGATATATAAACCAAGAAAACTTGAAAGGATGATTTTTT
>SVJP01000104.1 GCA_015068925.1 Oscillospiraceae bacterium | reverse complement strand
TACGACCGTCATACAGCAGAGTTTTACCGTTTGGATTATAACCTGCCTGTTGCAGCGTTTCCATAATATCTTCTTCGCTTGCACCGTCAAATACGGGAGTTGCAATCTTCCAGCCCAATGCTTTTGCGGCATAACCCAAATGCACTTCCAATACCTGACCGATGTTCATACGGGAAGGTACGCCCAAGGGATTCAACACAATCTGCAACGGAGTTCCGTCAGGCAGGAAGGGCATATCTTCTTCCGGCAGAATTCTGGAAACAACACCCTTGTTTCCGTGGCGACCTGCCATCTTATCACCCACAGAAATTTTTCTCTTCTGTGCAATGTAACATCTTACAATCTGATTCACTCCGGGAGGCAAATCATCGCAATTGTCTTTGGTAAAGATTTTTACATCAACGATGATACCGTATTCCCCGTGAGGCACACGCAAGGAAGTATCTCTTACTTCTCTTGCCTTTTCACCGAAGATTGCACGGAGCAAACGTTCTTCCGCAGTCAGCTCGGTTTCCCCTTTGGGCGTTACCTTACCAACCAGAATATCTCCTGCGCGAACTTCAGCACCGATGCGGATGATACCCCGCTCGTCCAAATCCTTCAAAGAATCGTCACCCACGTTGGGGATATCTCTTGTAATTTCTTCCGGTCCCAACTTAGTGTCACGGGACTCCGCTTCATATTCTTCAATATGAATCGAGGTAAATACGTCTTCCTTGACCAATCTTTCATTAATCAGGATAGCATCCTCGTAGTTATAACCTTCCCAGGTCATAAAACCAATCAGGATATTACGTCCCAATGCCAATTCCCCGTTATCGGTTGAAGGACCGTCCGCAATGATATCGCCTGCTTCTACTCGTTCTCCTTCTACAACAATGGGCTTCTGATTGATACAGGTTCCCTGGTTAGAACGGATAAACTTAAGCAGTTTATATTCTTCATCGGTTCCTTCGTCTGTTTTTACAATAATCTTGTCAGCGCTGACCTTTTTAATCACACCGCCGTGTTCAGCACAAACAACAACACCGGAGTCCTTCGCTGATTTATACTCCATCCCTGTTCCGACGATAGGAGAGTCGGTACGAAGCAGGGGCACAGCCTGACGCTGCATGTTAGATCCCATCAGAGCACGGTTAGCGTCATCATTTTCCAAGAAAGGAATCAACGCAGTTGCAACCGATACCAACTGTCTGGGAGATACGTCCATGTAATCAATTTCCGCACTATCAAACTCAGAAATTTCTCTTCTGCGGCGGGCGGAAACCTTCTTATTCAAGAATCTTCCGTCTTCATCCAGCAATTCATTTGCCTGTGCAACGGTATACTGGTCTTCCACGTCCGCAGTCATATATTCCACTTCTTCGGTAACAATGCCTGTTTCCTTGTCCACCTTGCGGTAAGGAGCTTCCACAAAACCATATTGATTAATACGGGCAAAGGTTGCCAAAGAGTTAATCAAACCAATGTTGGGTCCTTCAGGAGTTTCAATAGGACACACACGACCGTAGTGAGAGTAGTGAACGTCTCTGACTTCGAATCCTGCACGGTCACGGCTCAAACCACCGGGTCCCAATGCAGACAATCTTCTCTTATGAGTCAATTCAGCCAAAGGATTGGGCTGATCCATAAACTGCGACAACTGGGAAGAACCAAAGAATTCTTTGATAGAAGAAATCACAGGTTTGGTATTGATGAGTGCCTGAGGTGTTACAATATCCAAATCCTGAATACTCATTCTTTCCCGAACCACACGTTCCATTCTCGCCAGACCGATACGGAACTGATTCTGCAACAGCTCGCCTACCGCACGGATACGACGGTTGCCCAAGTGGTCGATATCGTCTGTGTTACCCAAACCATATGCCAGATTTGCACAATAGTTAATAGAAGCCATAATATCTTCTAAAATAATATGCTTAGGCATCAGCTGATCTGCATTGTCTTCAATTGCCTTTTTCAGAGATTCCTCATCTTCGTTTTCTTCCATCAATTCTTTTAGAACGGGGAAGTAAACTTTTTCTGTAATTTTCGGAACTTCAAAATCAACAAAGGTGCTTAAATCTACCATGCTGTTGGAGAACACCTTCACCTTTTTGCCTTCTATATCCAGCCACACTTCATTGATGCCTGCCGCCTCCAGCTCTTCTGCCTTTGCACGGGTCATCACGGTGCCTGCTTCTTCCATCAATTCACCGGTATAAGGATTGATGACATCCTCTGCCAGAATCTGGTCGCGGATTCTCTTCGCCAGACCTAACTTCAGATTGAATTTATAACGTCCTACCTTTGCCAAAGAATATCTTCTGCTGTCGTAGAACAAACCATATAATAAGGATCTTGCACTGTCAACTGTAGGAGGTTCACCGGGACGAAGCTTCTTGTAGATTTCAATCAGCGCTTCCTCTGTATTGGTGGTAGTATCCTTATCCAGAGTTGCTGAAATTTTATCATCATAACCGAACAGTTCATTAATTTCTGCATTGGAACCATAACCCAAAGCACGGATTAAGGTAGTCACAGGCAGCTTTCTTGTTCTGTCGATTCTGACACTGAATACATCGTTTACATCTGTTTCATATTCCAGCCATGCACCGCGGTTGGGAATGACAGTAGAACTGAACAATTCCTTACCGGTTTTAAGTTCGTTCTGCATATCATAATAGATACCGGGTGAACGAACCAACTGGCTGACAATGACACGCTCCGCTCCGTTGATGATAAATGTTCCCGCAGGGGTCATTAGCGGAAAATCACCCATAAAAATTTCTTGCTCTTTGATTTCGCCTGTCTCTTTGTTAATCAGACGAACCTTAACCTTTAAAGGAGCCGCATATGTTGCGTCCCTTTCTTTGCACTCAGCTACATTGAACTTTGCTTCGTCCTTATGTATGCTGTAGTCCAAAAACTCCAATACCAAATTACCGGCGTAATCGGTAATGGGCGAAATGTCATCAAAAACCTCTTGTAATCCGCCTTCGATGAACCATTGATAGGAATCCTTCTGGATTTCAATCAGGTTGGGCATTTCCAAAACTTCGTTGATTTTGCCGTAGCTCATTCTTTCGTTTTTGCCCAGCTTTATTGGATGTACCATCAGCAACCTCACCTCATTGATAATATTTATCGACCTCTGAAAAGGGATATTTTTCGGTTCAAATACTGCCGAAAAGCGATAATTTTCCCTTATATCATACGATAGCAATATATTATAATATCACACCCTGTCAAGTTTGTCAAGAAAAAAATAAAAAATGAAACAAAAATTTCATTTTTCTCAAAAACATACATTACAGATTTTAGTCTGTCCCATTTTTTTGTGAATTATAACCATAACGAGAAATTTCTTTTGATTTTACATTAAAATACAAATATCTGAAAGAATTTGGCAAAAAAATGCACGTCCGCGAAAGGTTCTAACTCTCTATTCCTTGTCCGGTTATAACAAAATGCGGCTCCTTGTCTCCTATTTTAAAAAATCTCCACACTTCTTCTTCGGATGAATTATTTACAAAAATTTGTATTTTGTCATTATTCGATAATAAAATTGTCAAATCACCATAGTGGTTTGCTTGGAAAGAGCTCACATATACTTCATCCTCCAAAACTTTTTTTAACCACTTTTCACTTAATTCGTCAAACAGATTTGCTCCCTGTATATCCCATTGGAAATTTTCGTTCCATTCAATAGAACTACTTTCAGTATACATATCTTGCGATCCTAAAATCATTTGTTTATTATTACAAAATCGAAAGGTTCCTGATACATGTAATGCATAGATTGATTTTTTATTATCAATATAATCTGCAAAATGCAACCACATCATATTCCCAGCTCTGCCCAAACCAATTATTTTTTTTTTATTTATTTTAGAAAGTGTTTGATTAATTTCTTCAATTATATTATTGAACATACTTTCCTCCTTCTGCTGCTATCTTTTTGCACATTTTCCCTTATTGTTTACGGGAACGTCCCCATCATCACTTGCCATTTGGTATTCACACTAACCGTCCCCTGTCTTAACCGTCCCAATCACCACTTTAAATAGTTAATATTTTGAAGTATTCCTCCTTTGATTGCCTCATATATCATTTTGGATTGATTGTCTTGCACAAAACAATCCCCTCCAATAGTTAACCATTTTTCCGTTGCTCCATTTTTAAATCTCAACCTCACTACAGCATTGTCACTACGATTTAGTAGTATACTCGTTCGATATACTGGAATAGACTTAAAATATTCCAGTATCATTTTTATTTTTTGTGGTTGACGATAAATATAGACAGGATAACCATCCTTAACATCATCTGCGTTTGTTAAAACAAAGTCATCAAAGTCAGGAATAATCATTATTTCTGCTATATCTTTATAAGAATATTCCACATTTAAATGCGTAGGAATAATCGAATAATAAAAATTACCTATCTCATGTAGAATTTTTGCTTGATTGGCGTTCAAAAACACAGCAGTCATGATTATTAAAAATAAAATTACAAAAAACACTACAAACAATTTTTTTGCTTTAAACTTCATGTATTTTCCCCTTTCGTGATTCTATTTCCTCAGGTAAGACAGAAACAGAACTGTCAGTTGTCCTACCGCTATCTTCAATCATTTATCAAAGTAGAATTAGGATTATAAATCAAATCATAAAGTCGGTAAATTATTTTATTTTTATGCCTGCAGTTATTATAATCATGTTGATAATAATAAGTCCAGTTTTCTTTTTGATAATCATACTTTGCTCCAATACAAACATCGCTAAAAAAAACAGGAGCATATTGGTAGATTAAAAAATACCGATCGTCATTAGTTTTTCGAAAATTAGTCATCCCTGTATTTTTAACTAAAAACAACATATTCTCTGCAAACTTTTTGTTTCCGCAAATAGAATATACTTGATCGTCCCCTAAACTCATATTATACTGAAAATTCATCCCATTACAGCACTTACCATTTTCAACCAACTCGTAGAATCTATCAATATTAGAAGTAAAAACATCTTGAAACTGCTTTCTGTTTGAAAAATATGGCTCGTTACTTAAATTTATATATTCAAATTCATATCTGATATATATCATTACAACTATAAATAAAAATGCACTGACGCCGATTAACAATCGTCGTTTCATTATTTTCCTCCTTAAATATCTCTCAAATCCTAATAATACATTTCACCAATTGTATTATTCATTTCTTTCAACGGAATCACCTCCAAGCTTGTCCAAATTCAGGGGAGGAAGGGGAGTTGCCTCCCCTCTCTCAAAAATCGTGCCAAAAAATGTACGCCCCCAAATGGCTTCTTAATATAAAAGTTTTCTGATTCCCTTTTCAATGTCTGCTCCCATTATAAAGTTCATCGTACGACATCGGTATATGTTATTGTCATGTTTAATAAATTCACTGTCAAGAATCGATAGAGAAACACGTCGAGCGGAGTCTTTGAATTCAAAGACCACTTTTATCACTGAAGGACTTCTGGTAGCAAAATCATTACTTGAAGATTTTGTTACCCATAGCTTATCAAAATATTTTGTTATTTTAATAATCTTTTTCTTATCTGTATAATGATAAGCACTTTTATTTTCTTCCACGTCAGCATTTGTCAAAGGTTTTTCTAAATCACCGGAAATAACAATTTCTTCTATTTCCTCTGCTGAAAAATCCAATTTCAATGTGGTACATGGCAGAAAAAAACTTTTTATCCTATCCCTCACAAGTTCTTCTGTACATATAATACTAGTCAACGGAAGCCAAACAGGAAGCAATACAAGAATCCATAACACTATATGACTTAAAACTCTTTTCATTTTTCTTCACCCTCCTCGTAATAGATATTATAAGTGCCATTGGGATTTCTGCTTAAAATTCGTTTACCAATTCTTTTTCTAACGGGACAACCCAAACGATCGTTTTTTACATTATTCCAAAAAGTTTTTTTACATCATAATAACCATCCAAATACCAGGTGTTTACGGGGACGTCCCCTGTCTTATATCAAGACAAAAAACCATCCTCTATTTTAAAATTTTTTTCGATATAGTTCGTTGCTGCTTTATCAATATCTAAAATATCCTTACTGGTTAAATTCTCTTTTTTCAATTGGTTCTTTATCTTTATTAAATAATATTTGATATTTATTTTTATATTTGATTTACCTGCTTTCTCTTTGCTTAAATTAGCTATCAAATAATTGTAACATCTCTTTAATGAATATTCATCTATCATTGTTTCTATCATTAAATCAATCGTATGTTTAAATATTTCGTCTATATTTATTAGTGGATTATTATTTTTATATTCATACATAGCATCTAAAATACTATAATAATCATGTCCTGCACCGGGAAAAGATTCTATTTTATATGGTACGTGTCCATAAAATAATAATAAAAATCCCATTTCTTTTTTACCATCATCCTTTGTATTTACAAGCATTTCTATATATTGATATGCTCTTTCTTTATTAGTCATTTTTCCTCCTTTGGTATAATATTATTTAAGATACAGAATCGTCTTATTGTATGTCCCCAAAATGGTTCACCACAGCCGGGACAGGTGACAGTTCTATGTCCTATGGGCTAAACCACTACTAATCCCCGTCGATTCCTTTTGAAATACACATTTTCTACTTGTTTTTCCACATCCCAATCACCTTCTCTGCTTTTATCATATCACAACAAATTTCCTTTGTCAATATGATTTCGGCACAACAAACGACCTCGCAGAGTATGTCTTCTGCAAGGTCGCAAATATTCCTGTTTTTCTGTTTTGTGAAGGGAATTGTCTCCCCCTTATCCAAGATTCAACAATAAATGTGCAAAATCAGGCACGTCCCCATCATCAAGAGTATGTCTTCTGCAAGGTCGCAAATATTCCTGTTTTTCTGTTTTGTGAAGGAATTCGCCTTCCCCTTATCCAAGATTCAACAATAAATGTGCAAAATCAGGCAC
>SVJP01000103.1 GCA_015068925.1 Oscillospiraceae bacterium | reverse complement strand
TCTATGAAAATGTGGAAGTAAAAAAACAAATTGCCTATATCAGCGATGATTTGTTTTTCTTTCATTCCTACACCATTCGTCAGATGGCAAAATTTTATGCAAAGGCACATCCCCGCTTTGATTGGAAACGGTTTAGAGAATTACAGCCCGTGTTTGGCATTGAGCCCAAGCGCCGTGCCTCGCGATTGTCCAAGGGGATGCAAAAGCAGGTGGCATTCTGGCTGGCTCTTTCCTGCCATCCCGAAGTGCTGATTTTGGACGAGCCTGTAGACGGACTTGACCCTATCATGAGAAAAAAGGTTTGGGAGCTGATTTTGGCAGAGGTTGCCGACCGTCAGGTAACGGTGCTCATTTCTTCCCACAACTTAAGAGAACTGGAAGATGTTTGCGACCATGTGGGGATTTTACATAAAGGAAGGCTTGTACTGGAAAAGGGATTGGACGACGCAAAGGGAAACATCCAAAAAATTCAGGTGGCATTCCCCAATGGTTGCCCTGAAGAATTACTTGGGCAATTGGACATTTTGCATCAGGATTCTCTCGGCAGTCTGGAATTTTTCATTCTGCGGGGACAAAAGGAGGAGCTGGAACCCCTGATTCAAAACTACCATCCCCTGCTTTGCGACTTTTTGCCTTTGTCCTTGGAAGAAGTATTTATTTACGAGTTAGGAGGAATTGACCATGAAATCAAAGAAAGTATTTTGTAATACAGGAATCCTGCGCTCCGATTTCCGCAGATTGTGGTGGGCACCTGTTTTAATGACTCTGTTGGAATTTTTGGTGCATCCCATGGAATTGATTAACGCTTATCATTTTGACGGTTATTCACCCGACCGTCTATATAATGATTTGGCGGTGGTTTACTTTGTTTATCCAATTTTGGTAGGTGCATTGTTGTTCCGGTATCTGCACACCTCAAAATCAATTCAGTTTTTCCACACCCTTCCCGTAACACGGGGACAACTGTTTCGAACCAAAATTCTGACCTTTTGGATGTTTATTTTGATTCCTGTTTTGGTCAATTGGGGCTCCATGCTTTTGATTTATCCGACAGCACCCTATTCCCTTCGTGCGATTACCCCTTGGGAGATACATGAGCTTTATCTCACCATTTTGTGCGGTCAGGCAGCAATGTGCGGATTCACCCTGTTTGCAGTAACCATAACGGGAAACACTGCGGGAATGATACTGGGAACCATTGCCCTTCCCTTTTTGCCTCTGGTGCTTTTTATACTCACTACGGGATTGCTTGAATTTACTCTGATTGGCTATACGGCTTCCGACGAAAATTTCCTGACCTATCTGATTCCTTTTATCAGAGATGATATTGAATACATGCGGGTTTATCTGACCGAATGGTTGGTGTTACAGATTCTTGCCTCTATCTTCTACCGCAACTATAAAGCGGAAGCAACAGGAGATTTGATTACGGTAAAATGGTTAAGACCCATCTTTTTATACGGTGTGTGTTATTGTTCCACCATTTTGGGCATTGCCTATGCGTTCAATTATGAATTTGGATTGGCAGGCTATCTCATCAGCAGTTTTGTTGCAACCTTCATCGGATTTGCCGTTGCAGAATCCTTGCTTCAAAGAACGATACGAATCATCGGTTCCTGGAAAAAGCTTCTTTGTTATCTGGTGATTTCTTTTGCGGTCATCATAGCGTTGAAGTTTGATGTGATTGGCTATGAATCCAACATCCCCGAGCTTAGCGAAGTAGAAAGCGTGCAGTTCAGTTATCAAAAATCCTTATCTGACGATTACTATGGTACCAGGGGCGGTGCCATTCTCACGGAACCGGAAAACATTCAAAAGGTAATTGAATTTCATCAACAGGCTGCAAAAAAAGAAACAGACAGCAGATACTGGAGCCGATATCTGATTTACCAATTAAAGGATGGCTCTCAATTGAAACGGCACTATTCTGTTCCGAATGACAAAGAAATTGCAGATATTATCAATACAGAGGAATACAAACGAAAGTACTATCCTATTTTTGATATGGAAGATTTTTTGATTGTCTCTGCTAACATCAGCGAAACAATGACAGAAAACAGTTTTACTCTTTATGATATTGAACTTTGCAAACAGTTAGAAGAGGCGGTGAAGAAAGATTTATTGGAACAGGATGTCACTGAAACGACAACCTTCCATATTAATTTTGAATACAGCAGACGGGAATTAGAGACCGAAATCAATCCAAGCAACAGCTATGATATTACCAACGGAACTCATGTTAAGGCATTTTTAGAAAAATACAAATCTAATCAAGAATAAATAACAAAACCGGAAGAACTTTTCAATTCTTCCGGTTTTCACTTTCATTGGTTTTTAAAATTCTACTAAGTACCTCTTCATATTTTCAGAAGCAGCAGATACAGGTGCACTCAATGTAATAGTAAAATCAATATCAAACTTTTCTGAAATTGCTTCAACTCTTGCCAGGAAATCATCCATTTCTTCCAAAGAACCTTGTGCGCATTTTAATACACTATCAATAAAAATATGAGTAACATCAAAATCGTGTGCAATCACACCTTCGATAAATCCTAAGAAGATATCCAGACTTTTAATTTCAAATTGCTCTGTATCAATCAAACGAACAGGATGTTTTAAATCAAACGATAAACGGTTTCCCTTATTAATGCATACAACCTTACCTTTTTCGGTATCCAGTGCGGCATTTGTCATCTGAATCAAAGCACCTGTCTTACCTGTTCCTTTTTCACCCATCATAATACGAATCATGTTAGTTCCTCCTTTAGGTTATGGATTGGTATAAAATACTACCTTGCAATTATTATACTATAGATTCGGAAAAATTTCAAGTATTTTTACAAAAAATTTTTAAAATTTTAAAAATTTCTTGTAAAAGTTAAATAAAGCCTGTCTGAAACACACAGACAGGCTTTATTTTATCGTTGCAAACGTGCTTCTAATGCTGCTTTTTGCTCTTCGTATCCGGGTTTTCCAAGCAATGCAAACATATTTTTCTTATATGCTTCCACGCCGGGTTGATTAAAGGGATTTACCCCCAACAGATATCCGCTGATTCCGCAAGCCTTTTCAAAGAAATAGAACAAATAACCCAGGTAATAAGCAGTCATTTCAGGAACATCAATAATCAAATTGGGAACATTTCCGTCTGTGTGTGCCAAAACAGTACCCAAGCATGCTTGCTGATTGACAAAATCTACACTCTTTCCTGCTAAGAAATTCAAGCCATCACCATCATCCGCTTCCGTTTCAATAGCAACATCGTATTTCGGTGTTCCAAAACGAACAACGGTTTCAAACAGATTTCTCATACCATCCTGAATATATTGACCCATGGAATGAAGGTCAGTAGAAAAATCAACTGCCGCGGGGAAAATACCCTTACCATCTTTTCCTTCACTTTCACCGTACAGTTGCTTCCACCATTCTGCAACATAATGGTAACAGGGTTCGTAATTTACCATAATTTCTGTTGTTTTCCCTTTGCGATAAAGAGCATTTCTTGCAGCAGCATAAGTGTGACATGCATGCATTTCATCCCCTTTAAAGTCTGTGCATGCATCTTGCGCACCCTTCATTAATTCGTTGATATCTACACCGCTTACTGCGATGGGCAAAAGACCAACTGCAGTTAACACAGAAAAGCGACCGCCAACATCATCCGGTACAACAAAGGTTTCATACCCTTGACTGTCCGCCTGAGTTTTTAACACACCTCTTGCTTTATCGGTGGTAGCATAGATTCTATTGTTTGCTTCTTCCAAGCCGTATTTTTCAATTAAAAGTTTTTTAAACACACGAAATGCCAATGCAGGCTCTGTGGTTGTACCCGATTTTGAAATTACATTAATAGAGAAATCACGATCACCTACAATGGTAATCAATTCCTGTAAATAGGTAGAGCTGATAGAATTACCTGCGAAATAAATATCTGGAGTATCTTTTTGTTTTTGATTATAAAAAGGAGACTGTAAAAATTCAATGGCAGCGCGAGCACCAAGATAAGAACCTCCAATTCCAATTACAATCAGCACTTCCGACTCTTTTTTAATTTTTTCAGATGCAGCTAAAATTCTGTTGAATTCTTCTTTGTCATAATCAAACGGAAGATTTACCCAACCTAAAAAATCATTTCCGGCACCGGTTCCTTCCATTAAAGTTTTATTTGCCAAAGCAACTTGATCCTTCAGACAATCAATTTCATGTGCTGATAATGCACTGTTAGACCAATCGAATGAAATTTTTTTCATTTCAAATCACCTTTCTTCTATTAGATTTCTTTTTTTACTTTTTCTACTGTTTTCATCACAAGATACAATACCGGTGCCTGAATGATGCAGGCTACCAATTTTCCTATTGCACGAATGAAAAACCATGCCCAACCGTTTGCACCGTATAATACTATCAACCAAACCGTTGTCATGCCAATTTCAACAACAAGAGTATCAATCAGCTTGGCACCAATTGCTTTTGGTAA
Organism: Oscillospiraceae bacterium; assembly: GCA_015068925.1. GTDB lineage: Bacteria > Bacillota > Clostridia > HGM11514 > HGM11514 > SIG438. The sequence continues at coordinate 2,509 of SVJP01000103.1, read as the reverse complement.
GGTTACTTTTTTTCCGTAAAAGAAAAAGGAAAAAATAATACCGCTGACAATGGGATTCAGGGCAAACCAAAAACAATAAGGTCCATCTGTGTACAAAAGATAGCTTACAATATCCGTTATAAATCCTGCAACAGCATTTACCACAGGACCAAACAATTGTGCAATCATACCCGACGCCAGAAAACCAAAGGAAACTTGGAAATCAGGCGGAAACCGAATTGTGGCATACGCAGACAACACAACTCCAATCGCAATCAACATTGCTGTTGTCACTAGACATTTTGGATTTTTCAGTTCTTTTGCAGATTTTTGAAACAAATTCATGATAGAAAACCTCCTCTCAAATGTTACCGTTACTCCTCTGAGAGGTTGGCCTCATGATTTGTAACAGCGGGATGCGGCATCTGCATCGCAAATCCGAAGATTTTTCGTTCAAGAGACAACTCCCCGTCCCCCTGACACTTACAAAGAAACTCTTTGCATAACGCACAAACGCCTACTCTGTTTTGTTTCTTTATTATTATACACCAAATTTTAACAAATTGCAACACTTTTCCATGTTCAAAACAAAAAAATATGACTCCGTCTTTTGTCAAAGATATTATTATTTTTGTTTCTTCGCAAAAAGATTCCTCATTCCTTTAGGAACAAAGAATCTTTTAACACCTAATGTTTTAATTTTGGTTTAAAAATTATTGCTATCAGCCACCCAAAAATAATTGCTGCTGCAATTCCACCGGCCGTGGCTGTCAAACCACCTGAAAAAACTCCGATTAATCCTTTTTCACCAATTGTTTTAACCGTTCCTTTTGCCAAAGAATACCCAAAACCGGAAATTGGAACTGTTGCACCTGCTCCTGCAAATTGAACCAAAGGTTCATATAACCCTAACATAGTCAAAAATACACCTGCAACCACAAAGCTTGTTAAAATTCTGGCAGGAGTCAGCTTGGTATAATCAATCAACAACTGACCAATCACACAAATTAGTCCACCAACAACAAAAGCTTTCAGATACTCCATTCCTTTCACCTCAATGGAAGTATCTCCTATCTTTCTCTATTTTATACCTATCTGGGAATTAGAATTTTTTGTCCTGTAACAAGATTTTCATCACCTAACTTATTTGCTACAATAACACTGTCACGGGTTACACAATATCTTTTCGCAATATTCCATAAAGTATCTCCTTTTTGTACAAAGTAAATTACAAGGGACGGTCTCGTTTCGTTGCATTCTTCATTTTCTCTCGGCTCAGCATTGATTACACAGGGAATTTCAATCGTTTTTACAGTAGTTCCTTCTATATACATAGTACCTCTGATTTCTATTTCGTTTGAAGACAATAAATGATATGAAAAATGTCCGGTAGATACCTTTATATCACCACGACTCATCTCATCTTCAAACTCCTGCATAAAAGATATTTCTTTTGACAAGCTACAATATTTTTTCTCAAGACTTTGATAAAGAATTGAAACAATGCAAGTTCCTTCTACTTTCGTTTTTCCGTCAAAATTTGAAACAGAATCAATCCATACGGATGGTTCCAATAAATAAACCCTATCTATAGACGGTTGCTCTTCACACGATACATTTTCACGAATTCCAACTTCTTTGGATGCTGAATCATGGATTTCCGAATAAGACAAAGTATGAAAGGAATATTCTAACGGAATCTCTGTACAGAACAAGTCTTCAATTAACTCTGCTTTATCCGTTAACATAGCATTGATTTGCACAAAAATCTTGGCATCAGCAAATAATAAGCGCATATCCCCTTCACTGTCCTCATCAACCCTCAATTGAAGACCCGATAAAGTTAAAACGGACTCAACTTTCATTTCCTCTGTCATTCCTGCTGCATCTACCACTTCGGTAAATGGAATAACATGTTCAGCATACTCCGTTGTTTCTTCTATACTATAATAGAAGAAACTCAATACAATTTCTCCTTTTATCATTGCCTTGTTGGTCATCAGACGCACTTCTGTATCCCTGACTTTACCTTCGCAAAATAAAATATTTTGAATATCAGGAAGTGAACCTGTTAATTCTAATTGTTCCCGAACAGCAAATATTTGCTCGCTGCAAAGATGTTCAGACATAAATGGAGTTGTAATATGTTTCATTTCCGTATCGCAATCAGCTTCACATCCTGTTAAAACCTGATAAGTACAATCCATGGAAATTTGTTTTCTGACCCATACTGTTGCTTTTAAATTTAATTTTCTTGAATGATATAAATAATAAGAAACTTCTCCCATTTCCACTTCGGTTTCAGCAAAGCAATCTTCTTCTAAAGAAAAGGAATGCTGAAAAGGCAATATAGTACGAATTGACTCTATCCCTGTTCCTTCTGCCGGTAAATAAAGAATATGTGCAGATACACTGCCTTTAATAGCATCTATTATGGCATTATGCCTCTTCAAAAGTCGTGCATTTTCTTTTTCATTACTATTCTGCATTTCAGGAATATCTAAATATAAAGTTTCATCATGCACATAAA
>SVJP01000102.1 GCA_015068925.1 Oscillospiraceae bacterium | reverse complement strand
AAAACAGGATAGTCAAACAAGCCTACATTTACATTATCTGCGTGTTTCTGGGATTTATCCTTAAACTGAGTCATACGGCTCATTTCTCCCATGTATGTATAACAATTCAGAATCCATCCCAGTTCCGCATGACCGCTGACATGGGATTGGAAAAAGATAATATTCTTTTCAGGGTCCAAACCGCATGCCAAATATTGCGCCATCAGACGAATACAACGGTCTCTCAGCTCTTGTGGATCCTGTCGAACGGTTAAAGCATGCAAATCCGCTACCGCATACAGGCAGTGATATTCCTCCTGCAATGCTGACCAGTTACGGATGGCTCCCAGATAATTCCCTAAGGTTACCACACCGGAAGGCTGCACCGCACTAAATATTGTTTTCTTTTCCATTGTTTATAAACCTCGCTTATATTTCTTTTAACACATTTCCTAAAATTTTAATTCCCTTTTCAATCCGTTCATCATCCATACAGGAATAATTCAAGCGGAAGGAGGAACATGGCTTATCCATATCATCCATAAAGGTACACCCGGGAACAAACGCCACCTTCTGTTCAATGGCTTTACGGGACAAGGGAAGAGTATCTACATCCTTGTGAATGGTACACCAGATAAACAAACCGCCTTGCGGCTTTGTCCAAGTCACATAATCGGGCATTTCCTTTTCCAGTTCTGCAAGCATTTTATGACAACGGTGACGATACAATTCTGCCATTTTCTGAACATGAGCATCAAAATCATTCTGCTTAAAGAATTCATAAACCAGCATCTGATTTAATACCCCTGTATGTACATCATTGACCTGTTTGCATACATCAAGCCGTTCCATCAATTCTTCTCCGCCGATGCAGTATCCCACACGAAGTCCGGGAGATAAGGTTTTTGAAAAGCTTCCTGCGTATACAACGGTATTGCCGTCATCCAAGGATTTCACCGTGGGAACAGGTTCTCCGTCAAACCGCAGATTACCGTAAGGGTTGTCTTCAATAATCATTACCTCATACTGCTTTGCCAGTTCCAATAATTTTTTTCTTTTTTCCAGACTCATGGTAATTCCCGAAGGATTCTGGAAAGTGGGAATCGTATAAATAATTTTGACATTCTTTTCTGTTTTCAGTGCTTCCTCCAAAGCAATCATATCCATCCCGTCTTCTTCACAGGGAATGCCTTTTAAGTTTGCTCCGTAAGTACGGAAGCTGTTTAACACGCCAATAAAACTGGGATTTTCACAAATGACGGTATCCCCTTCATTTATCATAATTTTTGCAACCTGGTCAATTGCCTGGTTTCCCCCTGCGGTAATCATGACATCTTCACCGTCATGAAGATTTCCCGCTTTTCGTTCTCTTTCGCGAACAAATTCCAATAAAGGTTTATATCCTTGAGTGACGCCGTAAGCAAGAGCAACACGACCCTGCTCTTTTAACACTCTTTGTGCAATTTCTGCCAATTCATCCTTAGGATACAATTCCGGTGCAGGAGCTCCCCCTGCAAAAGAAATAATTTCAGGATCTCCCATCAGCTTAAACATTTCCCGAATGATAGATCCTTTTACACTGTTCACTTTATCTGAAAATACGTAATTCAAGTGTTTCACCTCTAATTTTTAAAAAATTTCCCACTTTTTTAGTATATCACAGAAAATTCTTCTTGACAATAGTTAATTTAAAATATATTATATAAAGAGAGGAATTTTTTTAGAAAAGGAGTAATTTAAATTATGGCAAAAATCAGAACCCGTTTTGCACCCAGCCCCACAGGGTATATGCATATCGGAAATTTACGTACTGCTCTGTATGCCTATTTGTTAGCAAAACATGATCAGGGAACCTTTATTTTAAGAATTGAGGATACTGACCAGGAGCGTTATGTGGAAGGTGCAGTTGATATTATTTTTAAGAGTTTAAAAAGTGCAGGACTGATTCACGACGAAGGTCCGGATATCGGTGGCGATGTTGGTCCTTATGTACAAAGTGAACGTCGCGGTATCTACTTGGAATATGCGAAAAAATTGGTAGAATTGGGCGGAGCTTATTACTGCTTCTGTACCGAAGAACGCTTGGACGAAGTAAGAGAAGCACAAAAAGCTGCAAAGCAAACTCCCAAATATGACGGACATTGCAAACATCTGTCCAAAGAAGAAGTAGAAGCAAAATTAGCTGCAGGTGTCCCCTATGTCATCCGCCAACGAATTCCCGAAGACGGAGTAACTTCATTTGACGATGTAGTATATGGTCACATTGAAATTGAAAACCGCGAGTTGGACGAAGGGGTACTGTTAAAGTCTGACGGTCTTCCCACCTATAACTTTGCAAATGTGGTTGACGACCATCTGATGGGCATTACACATATTATCCGCGGAAGTGAATATCTGACCTCCACCCCAAAATACAACCTGCTATACCAGGCATTCGGATGGGACATTCCCACCTATGTTCACGTTGCACCTATCGTAAAAGAAGGCGGTGTAAAATACAGCAAACGGAACGGAGATGCTTCCTACGAAGATTTCCTGAACATGGGTTACTTAAAAGAAGCAGTCATCAACTATGTGGCTCTCCTTGGCTGGAATCCCGGAACAGAACAGGAAATTTTCTCCATGGATGGCTTGATTGAAGCCTTCGGTATTAAGGGCATCAGCAAATCTCCTGCGGTATTTGATATTAAGAAACTCAATTGGATGAACGGTGAATATCTCCGTGCCAAAACACCGGAGGAATTTTACGAACTGGCTCTGCCCTACTTAAAGGAATCCATTTCCCGTGAAGAAGTAGATTTAAAATTACTGTCAGACCTGCTGCAAAAACGGTGTGAAAAGCTGTCTGACATTCCCGAAACCGTTGATTTCATTGACAAAATGGGTGAACATGACGAAACCCTTTACATTAGTAAAAAAATGAAGACCACACCCGAAATTTCCCTGAATGCTTTGGTAAAAACCAAAGAAGTGCTGGAAACTCTTTCTGATTGGACAGAAGAAACCATGAACGATGCATTGGCAAAGCTCATTGAAGAAATGGGTGTGAAAAACGGTGTTGTTCTCTTCCCTCTTCGTGCGGCAGTATCGGGTAAAATGGTTACCCCCGGTGGCGGCGTTGAACTGGCTGTCATTTTAGGAAAGGAAGAAACCATGAATCGTCTGAAACAGGAAATTGCATTTTTGCAATCCGTGACCCAATGAAACGAATTGTAATTTTTTCAGACACTCACGGAAACATTCATCCCTGTCTTAGAGTATTACCGGGCCTGGGTGAAATTTCCATGGTCATTCATTTGGGAGATACGGTAACGGATTGTGAGGAGTTACGAGGCTTTTATCCGCAGATTCCCTTTGTTTCCGTAAAAGGCAATAATGACTGGTTTTCCCCTCAACCTACCATTACCGAAACAGAGTTTGAGGGTGTGAAACTGCTTTGTACACATGGTCATTCCGTCAGTCGCACAGAACTTCTTACCATGGCAAAGGAATCAGGTTGTGCCTTTGTATTGTTTGGTCATACTCACCGTTCTTTGCTGACAGAAACGGACGGAATCACCTTTTTTAACCCGGGAAGCATTTCTCGCCCCCGTGATGGACAGGCTTCCTACGGTGTGATTGAAATAGAAAATGGCATTGCAAAAGGGGCAATTATTCCCTGTTAATCATTCAAACAAAAAATCATCCCAACAAAATCGTTTGGGATGATTTTTTTATTATCCTGCAAGACCTTCGAGTGAACCGTCACTGCAATGCGCTCTGTAGAGTGTTTCGTCTACAATACCATCGCCATAGTCTATTGTTATATTGACAGGATAGTACTCACCATCAAGAGGTCCTATCGTAACCACTGCATTCGCAGGAAGATTTAACGTATTACGGATCAGCGGCTCCAACTGTTCCGGAGTTAAATTCACTTCAGCAGGAAGCGTGGTCGGTGTTGGCGTTTTTTGGGGTTTGGGAGTGGAGGTTTCATCCTCATCCTGTCCCCGATATGCTTTTGTTAAAAGATCAATCACTTCTTCCTTTTGTTCCTCGGTTAAATCCTTACCAAGTACGGCTTTCGCTTCCTTTTCTGCAGTATAATACCGTTCCTCGTCCACAGATTCCCGCAAAGTTTCAATATCATCTTTGATTTGTTCTTTTCCGTCTTCTATGGCATCTTCCAATGCTTCGATAGCAGATTTCAGAGCAGTATCCTCGTAGTCAGTTATTTCTTCATAAATTTCTTCTGCCTTCATTACTCTGCCCTTATCCAGCCAGTCCATCGCATCATGATACTGTTTCAGCAACGTTGCAATTTTTTCAAATTCCGGATTTTCGTTTCCTTTTTCAATCGCTTTGTTTGCATACTGTAATGCAATTTCAAATTCTTCCGTTTCGATTGCTTCAAAGGTTTTGTCCACATACCGGTTTGCTTCCGAATTGGTTTCCGTACAGCCTGTTAGCGAAACAAATAACAAAACAACCAATAAAACAGAAATTTTTTTCATACGTTCACCTCATTTGACAGATTATTTCTTATATTCATTATATCATACTCAACAAAAAAGTCAAGGAAAAAGATTTGTTTGTTTCCTCTTGACAAACCTTCTTTTTTGCGATATGCTAAAAAAGGAGGTGATTGTTTGTTAGAATACAGCAGAGAAACTTTTTTTCAGAAGGATGAACAATTCTTTATTACGCTAAACAGCGGAAAAAATTTTCAAATTCATACCCATGATTTTATTGAGATTGTTTATATTTTCAAAGGGTCAGCGGTGCAACGAATCGGCGATACGGAATATCATGTAAAAAAGGGAACGTTGTTATTCATCAACTGTGGACAGACTCATTCCTTCACCTCACCCAAGCAATTTTCTTATTACAACCTGATGTTGTCTCCCGAATTTATCAGCGACCAATTGGTGAACTCGGGGAATTTATATGAAATACTGTCGCTTTCCATGTTTGAAGACTTTCAGTTGGCACAGAAAAACAACCGTCCCCTGGCAGAGCTTCCGGGAGAAGTCATCCCTGAAATGGATGTGTTATTCGCCGCCTTGTATCGGGAATTAATCGGAAACAATCCGGGCAGAACCATTCTGATTCGTTCTTACTTAACTGCGATTCTGATTCATATTTTCCGTTGTCTGTGCAAACCTGATGAACCGGTCATTACACCCATGCTACTGCAGTATATCGAAGAACATTGCAGCGAACGGTTGACATTGCAATCCCTGGCGAAAAAGTGTTTTTATCACCCTTCCTATCTGAGTCGGATGTTTCACGAGCTTCAGGGGCAGACATTGACTGAATATATCACTCAAGTACGAATCAAAAAAGCAATGATGCTATTAAAAAATACCGTTCTTCCCGTTGAAGACATCCGTGTTTCCTGCGGTATTGGTGACAAAACCTTCTTTTACAAAAAGTTTCGTGAGGAAACAGGATATTCCCCGGCGGAATACCGAAAAATGATTAAAAAGTAAAAATCCAATACTTTTGGTGTTAATCTGACGGATTGACACCATTTTTTATTTTTGATACAATGGTAATACCATAAATTGAAGGAGGCTTTACAATGATTTATTTTAACAAAGAAAAACTGAGAGACAAAATTTATGCTTGTTGGATTGGAAAAAACATTGGCGGAACCTTGGGCGGGCCTTATGAAGGGCACTCTGAATTTTTGGATGTACAAGGCTTTATCACCGAGAAAGGTGAACCCCTTCCCAACGATGATTTGGATTTGCAATTGGTATTTTTGTGTGCCGTTGAAGAATTGGGTCCTGCAGGAATCAATCCTGCATCCTTGTCTGAATATTGGTTAAACTATATTCCTCCCGCATGGAATGAATACGGGGTAGGAAAAAGTAATTTAAGAGCAGGAATTCCCGCGCCCTTATCAGGGGAACTGTTTAATGAAAAGTGGAAAACTTCAAACGGTGCATGGATTCGTTCCGAGCTGTGGGCGTGCCTGACCCCCGGCTACCCTGAATTGGCAGCAAAATTTGCATTTGCGGATGCTTGTGTTGACCATGGTCTGGCAGAAGGAACCCATGCAGAAATATTCACAACTTATCTGGAATGTAATGCCTTTTTTAATCCTGACATCCGTGGGGGTATTGAAGCTGCATTGAAAGAAATCCCCCAAGATTCCAGAGTGGCAAAAACCATCCGTCTTGCTATGGAATGTTATGATAAGGGAATGACCTTGAAAGATGCAAGAGAAGCAGTGGTGGAAGAAACCAAGGATATGGGTTGGTTCCAGGCTCCGATTAATATTGGTTTTGTTATCTTGGGGCTCATGTACGGAGAAGGAGATTTCAAAAAATCCATGCTTGCTACCGTCAATTGCGGGGATGACACCGATTGTACCGCCGCAACGGTAGGAGCATATCTTGGTATTTTGTATGGTATGGACGGTATCCCCAAGGATTGGCTGGAATACATCGGGGATGATATCATCAATATTGCGGTGGATAAATCCTATCGCAAGATTCCCAAAACCTGTACCGAACTGACAGACAGAATCATGAACCTGATTCAGCCTGCTTTCCGAAGCTTTAAATTCACGGCAAACTGGACTGAAGGCGATCACCAAGCAGAACGTGGTTATGAAGAAAATTGGTTTCTGGAAAGAACCATTCGCAGTCCCTTCAACCACAGAACAAAATATTGTTACGATGTGCCTTGTTCCCCCTTCCTCTATGCTATTGTGTGCTTTGAAAAAGAACCGTTTATGAAAGCAAACGAGGAATTGGAAGTCAAGGTGGTTTTGAAAAATGGTTCCAAAGAACAGGTAAACGGTCAGGTCAACCTGCTCCTTCCCGAAGGCTTCAGTTGCGATTATCCCCATAATCTGCAGATTGCCCGTGATATGGATGAGGATTGTATCTGGAAAGCCACTGTGCGGTCAGGAGATGTTGTCAACCACATCAACCGTATTATCATGGATATTACCATTGCCGGCAGACCGTTGCCTGCACTGATTCCCATTAATATTTTCGGATAAACCGACTTTTTCAACGGTTTGAGGGGCTGTCGATAAACCTATCGTCAGGCTGGCAGACCAAGAAAAAGGAAGGGATATTTTGTCAAAATGAATCGCAGACAGTACGTGGGTACGGCAAGTGTTCA
>SVJP01000101.1 GCA_015068925.1 Oscillospiraceae bacterium | reverse complement strand
AGAGTTCGTAAAACAACGAGCTTTACTTTGTGTACCAAAAATTAATGAAATATCTAAAAGTTATCCACATTTTAGGCAGAAAAAGAGGGCGTTGCCTCAATTTAGTGAAAAATCACTTATTGAGACATGCCCTTTTAATTATTTATCCAACACGATAAAATGATAACTATCTAAAATCTGAACATATTTTGCCAGACGTTCATACAAAGGATTTGCTTTATCGCCAAACTGTTCTTCCACTTCTTTTCCCAAATCAAGCAAGGTTTTTGTTCCGTCAAGTCGTTGCCATAAAAAACTGCCCAACTCATCCAGGTGAATATAACTGATTTTGGGTTTCTTAAAAAATTTCTGAGCAATTCGATTCATTAGTCCCTTGTTTTCAATTGCAAGAGTCACAATTCCTGCCTCATCAGCCGTCCAAGAAAGCTTGTCCGAACGTTTCGGTCGACGTTCCAAATAATTTTCTCCTGTTTTCTTCATCATTTAGCTTCTCTTTTTCCAAACAGAAAATTTCAATACGCTCAAGATAACCAAAGCAAATACTGCTAAGCTACCAATATTTGATACAGTTGCAGGAACAAAGCCTGACAAATCAATGACCTTATCAATGCCAAATACCGCAAATAACGCCAATAAAATTCCTACTAAGCCTTCCCCTGCAATCATACCGGAGCAGAACAGAATACCGTCACTTACAATGGCTTTCTTTTCTTCTTCCTTACGATTTAATTTATCCAGGCACAGGCGAACCAAACCACCTACCATAATACATGCATTTAATTGAACAGGCAGATAAACACCGATGGCAAAAGGCAATACAGGAATGCCAACCACTTCTGCAACAATCGCAATAAACACACCGATGAATACCAATCCCCAAGGCAGATTGCCTTCCATAACACCTTCGATAATCATTTTCATCAAGGTTGCCTGAGGAGCTGCCAGTTCTTCGCTTCCAAAGCCCCATGCACTGTCTAAAAGATACAGCGTTCCGCCAATTGCCAAAGCAGCGGCAACAATACCAATAATTTCACCAATCTGTTGCTTTTTGGGAGTTGCGCCAAGTAAATAACCTGTTTTTAAATCCTGAGAGGTATCGCCTGCAATTGCAGATACAATACAAATGATCGAGCCAATAGCAATGGCGCTTACCATTCCTTTAGCACCAATCATACCTGTCATTTTCAGAACCAGGGTTGCAATCAACAAAGTTGCAATAGACATCCCTGATACAGGGTTATTGCTGCTTCCGACCAAACCTACCATACGGGAAGATACCGTTGCAAAGAAGAATCCAAAAACCACAACCAGAATCGCTCCCAGCAAGCTTACGGGAATTGCAGGAAGTACCCAAACCAACAAGGTCAAAATTACAATTGCAACAATCACAACAGGCATGCTCAAATCACGACCTGTACGCAAATGGTCTTGTACCTTTTCACCTGCCACACTCTTCATTGCACCTGCAAATGTGGTAACAATCAAAGGCAATGATTTAATCAGACTGATGATTCCGCCTGCCGCCAAAGCACCGGCACCGATATATCTGATATAAGAACCCCAGATTGCACTTGCACCGCCTTCGGCAAACATTTCACCGATGGGAGTAGTGCCGGGATACAGTACAATTTCTGATCCAAACAGTACAATCATAGGAATCAATACCATCCAGCTTAACACACCGCCGGCAAACATATAAGAAGAAATTCTGGGTCCGCAGATATAACCAACACTCATAACCGCAGGATAAATCTGGGTACCGATTTCCCCTGCAAAGCCTTTTACAGAAACAGAAACCTCACCTGCGACCACTTTCAAACCATCAATGATAAACTTGAAGATTGCCGCAAAGCCCATTCCTGCAAATACGGTAGAGGCATTGGCTCCTACTTCTTCCCCTGCCAAAAGCACTTCTGCACAAGCAGTTCCTTCAGGATACGGAAGAATCCCATGTTCCTTCACAATCAAAGCATTTCTCAAGGGAACCATGAAAAACACACCAAGCAAACCACCAATCAGAGCAATCAATGTAATTTCAATAATACCGGGTTTGTCCGCAATTCCTTCTTTCGCCCAGAGAAACAATGCAGGCAGAGTAAAGATTGCACCTGCTGCCAGAGATTCCCCGGCTGATCCTACCGTCTGAACAATGTTACTTTCCAAAATAGAGTTTTTCCGCATAATCACACGGATGACTCCCATTGCAATGACTGCGGCAGGAATGGATGCAGAAACTGTCATCCCTACTCTCAACCCCAGATATGCATTTGCCGCACCAAATACCACAGCCAAAATAATTCCCATTACGATAGATGCTACCGTAATTTCAGGAGTGATTTTTTCAGCTGGAATATAAGGCTTAAATTCTTTTTGCTGTTCCATATACTTTCTCCGTTTCCGCCGCATGATTGCGGCAAATATTATACCTGTTCATTATACCATAAGTCGACAAAAATTGCAACCCAAAAATTAAATTATTGTAATTTTTTTAACAATCCCGTACAACCACGAACCACATCATCATAGGTTTCATCAAAATTACCCGTATACCACGGGTCGGCAATCTCTCCACCTTCTGCAAAATCCAATAATTTACACACTTTATTATCCTTATCTTCCCCAATGATACGAAGAATATTTCTCACATTCATAGAATCCATTGCAATCAGATAATCATATTCTGCATAATCCTTCTTCGTCAACTGAACCGCGTATTTCCCTGAAACGGTAATTCCAACCTCGGCCAATTTTTTTCGTGTACCGTAATGAACGGGATTTCCAATTTCTTCACGACTGGTGGCAGAGGATGCAATCTGAAACCGTTCTTCTGCGCCCTTCTTCCTTACCATGTCTTTAAACACAAACTCCGCCATAGGGCTTCTGCAAATATTGCCGTGGCAGACAAACATTATTTTTATCATACTTTCCTCCATACTATTATTTTAACAAAAATCAATTCATATATTTTATTACACTACATTCTTTTCTCCTCCTCAAGCCCCGTCATTGCACATGACCAATCCATGATGATTCGGAAGATGGTACATGAATTTGTAATTTATATTGATATGGCGTAATAAGAGTACCTGCTTTAAAGAAACGAACAAAATAATTTGGAGAAGAAAAATTCATTTTGTTTGCAACATCAGTAACAGACATCCCCTGCTCTAACAAATATTTCGCCTCAATAATTCGCAAATTGTTATAATATTTTTTAGGACTCATTCCCGCATAATGCTGAAAAAGAATTTTTATGTAGCTGATGCTTACATACGTTTTTTCAGATAGCATCTTAATGGATAAGTTATTGTAAATTTCTTTCCGCATTTGCTTAACAAGTGAATGATAAGTCAATGCAGAAACCGTGGTGGACATAATTTCCTGAGCTTGCACATGATTGCATAAATGAAGAATAAATAATGTTAAACCGCCGGCTCCCTCTTGTCCGATAAAAAAATCACAATGGTCATTTTCGACCAAATTCGTTTTGATAAATTCAAAAAGATCCATATAAGTTGTTTTTTGTTTGGAATTCAGATGAAAGATACCTTCTTTTAAATTCGAGGGTAAAGTTCCCTCAACCGCAAAACTCATATTCAGCACTCGAGGACAGGTGTTTTCAGCAGCACGTATTTTATGAAACTCATTTGGTGCATGAAAAATAATATCTCCCTCACGCATAACATAAATCTTCTCATTCTCAGCAACCTCAATATTTCCATTCACAACGTACACAATTTCCCAAAAATCATGTGCTTCTCCTGCAAACGTAAATTCTTTATCAAAAATTCTGTCATGGATATGTTTTGAAATAGATCGGATGCGAAATTGCTCCTCAATTTTTATCATAACTTCCTCCAATATTATCTAAAATGATAATTTATCTGTCTATTATTGTATTGAATTATTAAATTAGATGTTCTATAATTAATAATACCATAGGTTGTAAATTATGTCAAGGAGGAAACTTCCATGAAAGAAAAAATCAAAATTGGTTATATCGGTTTAGGGAGACGAGGAACGTATCTATTCAAAGAATGTTTATGCGAGATGAAGGATGTAGAAATCACCGCTATTTGCGATACCCATGTTCCCCATTTGGAAAATGCAAAGCAAATTCTCAAGGAAAAAGGCTTACCTGCACCCATTGCCACAACAGATTATCATGATATTTTTGCTATTCCTGAGATTGATGCAGTTTTTATTATGACGGGCTGGGAAGGACGTGCCGCTTTAGCGATTGAATCAATGAAAGCCGGTAAATATGCTGCCATCGAAGTCGGATGTGCATTTGATTTAAGCGAATGCTACGAATTGGTTGATACCTATGAAAAAACCGGTGTTCCTGTTATGATGCTGGAAAACGCCTGCTATGGCCGTAGAGAAATGATGGCAACAAAGGTTGCCCGCTTGGGACTGTTTGGCGATATCGTTCATTGTGCAGGAGGTTATCATCATACTTTACCGGAATGTGAGCTTTTCAAGGGAATCGATGATGAATATAGGCATTACAGATTAGAGTCATACATCAAAAGAAATTGCGATCAATATCCTACACATGACCTGGGCCCCATTGCAAAGCTGATGAAAATCAATCGAGGCAATAAAATGTTAACCCTTTCTTCTTTTGCATCACGGGGTGGTGCACTGAAGCACGCTGCAGAAAGAATCCTTGGAAAAGACAGCCCCTATGCCAATATGGATTATAAGCAAGGAGATATTGTCACCACCGTCATTACCTGTGCAGGAGGAGAAACCATTCATCTTTGTCTTGATACTACTGCTCCCAGACCTTATTACAGCAGAAACTTTACGGTAAGAGGAACAAAAGGAATGTACACCGAAGAACGAAAAGTCATGTACTTTGAGGGAATGGAAGAAGAAATTGAAAATAACGAAGAAGAAATGTACGAAAAGTACGATCATCCTTTACACAAGGAATATACCTCGATTGGTGTAAAAGAAGGACACGGTGGTAAAGATTGGCTGGTAATCCGTGCCTTTTTGGAAGCAGTAAAGCATGGAACCAACACACCCATTGATGCATACGATACTGCTGCCTGGATGGCAATTGCACCCCTTTCGGAAGCATCCATTGCAAGGGGTGGTATGCCGGTAGATGTCCCTGATTTTACAAAAGGAAAATGGATGAGACGAGAAAACGTGGTTCAAAGTAAATATTGTCTTGACGAAGTAGTCATTGATGAAAGCACTCCCATTTATTGATTATTTTAAAGCTGATGCAGAAAAATCCGCATCAGCTTTATTTATTATCCACACCGTATCCTATCTCAATGGTATAGTACTTACTATAACCATAATTGTCACCAACTGTATCATTCCAAAGTTCCGTATCGACCCACATATTCTTCCAGTGTTCCGATGTTATTTTCCTTCATTTTCATAGAGTGTTCTTTTCCGATATAGCGAATATGCCAGGGTTCATCCATATACCCCGTCACATTCTGCCATACTGCAGTATAACGAACAATAAATCCATATTCGTGACAATGATTTTTCACCCAAGTGTACTGAGGACTTCCATCATAACCATATACATCAATAGCAAGACCTAAATGATGTTCGCTATGTCCTGCACGGGCACTATAGGTATCTACATTTGCAAGAGAATCTCCTGCCAAATAGCCATTGTAAAGATTTCTTTGATAGTCTACAGAACGATAGCCCGACATTGCACCTAAAGTAACACCTTGTGCTGCAGCAGCCCGTTTCATTTCATCAAAAGCATCGGCAGTTTCGCTTCGAAGCACACAACCATCAGAATTTTTCTTCAAATCCGCAGGTGCATAATCATCCGGAATTTTATGATACTTATTGACAATGACAAGGGGATCATCATTGAGTTTATCGTGCTCAATCACCACATAATCCACATATTCCTGCAAATCAAGGCGGGCATTTACACGCCAAACAACATCCTTTCCCGAGTACCCTGTTTTCTCCTGATATGCTCGATAACGGTCTTCGTTTTCTTCACAATAACCTGCACTTTTCCAATAATCCTTTGGTTGTGCTTGCAAAGCAGCAGAAGGCTGTGATATACGATTTGGAGAAGGTTGATATATAACTCTTACAATCAAGTTCCCATCAGCAAGCATCGCCGGTATACCAATTGACACATCCTTCAAAACAGAAAGTGAAATTGATTCATTGTATCTTGCATATGACTTTTGGAATGAAAAAGTAGAGTTTTGAACCGAGGATGTAATCAATGGTTCTTGTTCCAATGCTGTTATCAACGAAGTATATTCTTCTTGATTCATTTTATAATATGTAATCAGCGGATCTTCCGTTTCGTTGCCGAATAACAAAAGTTCACCTTTGCATTTTCCTCGAACAAAACTTTGCAAATCATGATATGAATTACTCTGAGTATAGATAATTGCAACCTTTGTTTGTTCGGAGTTGTTTTCATAATAATCCACCGTACACTCAAAAAGCTCGGCAACAAAACGTAGCGGTACATAAGTATAATCATTGAGTACCATCGGTGCTACATCAACCTGATAACATTGTTCATTTCCGTTTTCTTCTATAAAAACATAGCGATTTCCAAGAAATAATAACACCTTTTTATCGCCTCGGTCAATCAACACGGATTTTTCTTCTGCGTTCCATTGAATGGTTGCACTCATTTCTTCGGCAATATTACGTAACGATACCATAGTTCTTCCGTCATAAATAAATGCCTTTGGACCAGCTTCTATTTTATGATTATTCATTACCACTTCAACTTCCTGATATTCCGATGCTTCTGCACGTATTATAAAAGACATACAGCATAACATGAATACAAAAATAAGACCAAAATATTTTTTCATTTCTGTTTCTCCTTTGTTTTTAAAAACCGGTGCAATTTCTGTTGCACCGGTTATAAGAATTATTTAATTACTTTAATCCAACCTTCCGGTGCTTCTAAGCGACCCATTTGAATTCCTGTCAAAGTATCATAAAGCTTCTTGGTAACAGGACCCATTTCGTTCATACCGCTAGGCAGACAAATTTCCTTTCCGTGGTCTACAATCTTACCGACGGGAGAAATGACCGCTGCAGTTCCGCACAAGCCGCATTCAGCCATATCATAA
>SVJP01000100.1 GCA_015068925.1 Oscillospiraceae bacterium | reverse complement strand
ATTTTCTGCTATTCTCTGGCCGGGGAAAATGGGGAAGAAAACCCGGAACTCATGCTGTTATGGATTACTATAATTATATTCTGGAGCATACCGGATATTTTGCAATTTGTGGTGCAAGAGGATGTATTCGTTCTTGTATGGATGTCATGGAACGCTCAGGACGAGTAGAACAGACCTTCCATAATCAGTATTTCAAAAATAAGCGTTGGGAGCTTCCTTTGCATCCTGAAACCTTTTCAAAAGGCGTGAATCCATATCGGGAAGAATATTTGGACAAACATTATCCCGGTATTCGAGAAAATGAATATGAAAAGAATGTAGATTAAAATAATCTCGGAAACAATTTTTGTTTCCGAGATTATTTTAAAATCCACAGCTTTTTAATACGAGAGAATGTAATTTTTGTTCGTAATCGTAGGAGTAGGGGTTTTTATATTCTCCATGGATCATAGCGGCAAATCCTTTCAACATAGGAAGATATCGGTCTTGAGGAACGGAGACGGATTTTTTTGGTGTATTACCCCAAGCATTTCCTGAAAAAGATTCATAGGTATCGGTACTGATGAGTCCGTCAGTATAGTATTCTAAAGGCCTCAGTTCTAAGGTTCCTTTTGTTCCGCAAATCACCAATTGTCGACGTATAAATCCTCCCGGTTCGTTTGCGCAGGTTTTTGCAAAAGAGATTCCGTTTTTATAGCGAAATACTACCATTCCGTAATCTTCAGCACCATCAATAAGTTCAGGTTCTGTGCAGGTGTTTAAGGGAAAAATTTTTTCCGGTTCTCCCTGAATCTGATAAATTAAATCTACAAGATGACAGCCTAAAAACGCCATCATTCCGCCTTGGTATTTTTTTAACCATTTTCTTTTCTCTATGGTGTGTTCGCAATCCATGTGCGCCTCAACGGCGTAAATAGTACCCAATTCTCCCGATTTTGCCCGCTTGATTGCATCTTTGATAGCAGGATGATAGCGATACATATAACCTGTCTGGAAAATCAGATTTTTTTCCTTAACCAATGTAATGAGTTGTTCAAATTCTTCCTGTGATTGACTTCCGGGTTTGTCCATTTGAATATGCAGTCCCTTTTCTGCTGCCATAATAGCATATTTTGTTAAATTACGATCTTCAGTTTCGATTAAAACTGCATCCAGGTCAGGATAGGATAAAATTTCCTCAACTGTCATTTTTGGAATCCCATCGTAATTTGGATGGTTTATATTTGCGCAAGGATTTGAGTCATCATTTTCTACAACGGCATATCCGATTACATCAAACAAATCCGGAAGTTGCTTTAAAGAACCTACACCGCTGATTGCATGATCGTGACCAACGCCAATTTGCGCGATTTTTATTTTTTTCATTCTTCATTCCTCCAATCAAACACAACTCCGATCGGGAATTTTTCGGGATGGTGAGCAAGAACATCAAACACTTTTTCTGCATCCCGAGGAGAGGAAATCTGATGAATCATTGTTGTTACATTCATCCGACCGCTTGCCAATAACTTTTGCATGGCATAAAAATCGTCTGCGATGGTCCAGTTTCCGGGACGGGATTCTACTTTTGGACGGGCGTTTGTGTGTGCACCGATGATAGAAACGCCTGGAGCATGAATTTGTTGATAGAACAGAATGCTGTCGTTAGAATGACGGGTACATCCCAAAAGGGTAATCCTGCCCAGAGGAGCAATACATTCCAGAGTTTGATACAGACCCTTCATCACTCCGGTTACCTCAACCGCGCATGACACACCGCCTTTCGTCAGATTTTTTACGGTTTCGGAATATCCTTCTTCACTTGGGTCAAATGCATAATCTGCCCCCAATTCCAAAGCAAGCTTTCTTCGTTCAGGATTCAAATCTGCCGCAATGACGGGTGCTCCTCCTGCAGCTTTTGCAAACTGAACTGCAAACAGTCCCAATAATCCCAAACCTGCAACCAAAACAGATTCGCCAATTTCCAATCTTGTTTTTCTTACTCCTTCCATGGAAAATCCGGCAATAGGCAGAAAAGCGGCTTCCATGGTGGAAATGGAATCAAATTCAATTTTGTAAGCAGTAGAAGCTTTTACTAAGTTATAAGACCTATGACATCCGCCAAAATGAACAATGACTTTATCGCCCGGAACAAGATGGGTAACATTTTTGCCAACCTTTGTGACAACTCCTGATGAACTGTAACCAAGTGTTCGCGGAAAGTTGTAATCAGGTTCTTTTTTGACTCCTGCAATAAATGGATCGCCAATCAGGTTGGCTCGCTCTGTTCCTGCACTGATAGCACTGAACTCTGTTTTGACCAGAACTTCATCTGCCCCTACGGTATCAGAAAGTTCAACTTCGAGATATTCTGCCACATTTGGTTTGGTAAAAATGATTTGTTTCGCTTTCATAAAAAGAACTCCTTTCTTCGGTTAGATTTATTGTAACCTATTGACAAATGAAACACAAGATATTATACTATTAAAAAAGGGTACGATTCTATGAAGGAGTGAGATTGTGGAATTTTTCATTGGTTGTCAAATTAATCTGATTCATTTTGAAAAAAACAAAATCACAGACAATAGTAAGGGAATGGAAAGCCATTGCTTTGGTTATATTCTTGAAGGTCATGCACGCTTTGAAGGAGAACAAAAAACGATTATGGTTGATCCGGGAGATTTGATTTATATTCCGAAAGGAGAACGGTATTTTTCTTATTGGGAAACTGATCCTGAAATACTGTTTTATTCCATGCCTTATGAATGTTATGAAACGCAAGAGTATTATCCTCTTCAAAAGGTGAGTGGATTGGATAGAGAATTATTTGATGAAATGTTTTATCTTTCTCAGCATGATTGTTATAAAATGATGGGAAAATTTTATGAGTTTTACGGAGAAACGTTGAAAAAAATGAAAAAGGGGACGGCAGAAAAAAGGACGGTCAGAATCCGTCCTGCACTTGAGTTTTTAAAATTAAATGCCGAAAGTCCTGTTTCGGTGGAACAATTAGCAGGACTTTGTCATATGAGTCAGCCAACCTTTTACGCAGAGTTTAAAAAAGTTACGGGCTACAGTCCCATTGATTATAAAAATCGGCTACGGTGCAAAGAAGCAGTTTCCTATCTGAAAAAAACTGATGAAACAGTGGAAGCAATCAGCGAAAAACTCGGCTTTAGTTCTGCATCTTATTTACGCCGTCAGTTAAAGCAATTTGCAGGAAAAACACCCAAAGAAATCAGAAAAGAAGAAAGTTTGCAAATCTGACGGAAAAACTTTCGGAAACCCTTGACAAAAAGGGAATTTCAGGGTATAATAAATATATACAGTTTTTTGTGACTGACGGATGTGCGGGATGACCGCAAGGGAGCAAGAAACGAAGAAAATGTCGACCGTCTGGGCAGTCCTTTTTTGGGGCTGCCTTTTATCATTGGATGAGGAGGAATACAAGTGAAAAAAGTCGGAATTGTTATGGGAAGCGACAGCGATTTACCGGTAGTGGAAAAAGCCATTGATGTATTACGTCAATATGAAGTGCCTTTTGAGGTACATGTCTATTCTGCTCACCGTACACCGGAGCAGGCAAAGGAATTTTCTTCTACTGCTCGCGAAAAGGGATTTGGTGTTTTGATTGCAGCGGCAGGAAAGGCTGCACATCTTGCAGGTGCTGTTGCGGCAAATACCACACTGCCTGTGATTGGTATCCCGATTAAATCTTCTACATTGGATGGATTAGATGCCCTTCTTTCTACGGTGCAGATGCCAAGCGGAATTCCCGTTGCTACCGTTGCCATTGATGGGGCGGCAAATGCAGCATTGCTTGCGTTGCAGATTCTGTCTGTTTCTGACGAAAGCCTTGCCAAGAAACTGAATAGCGCAAGAACAGAAGCGGCACAAAAGGTGTTGGAAAAGAACGCAGCGATTGAGCAACAATATCAAAATTGAAAAAGAACACGTCTTGTCAAATGACTCACGGCAAGGCGTCGTTTTGTTTTATTCGGTGAGTCGGAAAGGAAGAAAATACTATGAAAAGCTTTAGTGAGAGTTATAAAGAAGCAGGGGTAGATATTACTGCCGGCTACAAGGCAGTTGAACTGATGAAGCAGCATATTGCCAAAACCATGACCGCAGGTGCCATGTCTGATATTGGTGGATTTGGCGGTTTGTTTGAATTGGACATTACAGGAATGGAAAAACCTGTATTGGTAAGCGGAACGGATGGCGTTGGAACAAAATTGAAGCTTGCATTTTTACTTGACAAGCATGACACCGTGGGCATTGACTGTGTTGCAATGTGTGTCAACGATATTATCTGTTGCGGTGCTAAGCCGTTGTTTTTCCTGGATTATGTTGCTGTTGGTAAAAATGTTCCCGAACGGGTTGCGGCAATTGTATCCGGTGTAGCAGAAGGTTGTGTGCAGGCAGGTTGTGCGTTGATTGGTGGCGAAACAGCCGAAATGCCCGGTTTTTATCCTGAAGATGAATATGACTTAGCAGGTTTTTCTGTCGGTGTGGTGGATAAGAGCAAGGTGCTCAACAACAAAACCATTTGTGAAGGAGATGTCATCATTGCCCTTCCTTCCAGTGGTGTTCATTCCAACGGTTTTTCTCTGGTGAGAAAGGTGTTCGATGTAGAACATAATGATATCACTTCACCAGTTGCAGAATTGGGCGGTAAGAGTATTGGGGAAACTCTGCTGACTCCTACCAGAATTTATGTAAAACCCATGTTAGCCTTGTTCGAACAAATCACCGTTAAGGCGGTTTCTCATATTACAGGCGGTGGCTTTTATGAAAATATTCCCAGAAGTATTCCTAAAGGCTTTGGTGCAAAAATTGAAAAATCTGCAGTTCGTGTATTACCTATCTTTGACTTAATCGCGAAAACAGGAAATATTCCCGAACGTGATATGTTTAATACCTTTAATATGGGTGTGGGAATGAGTATTGTTGTTTCTGCACAGGATGCGGAAAAAGCAGTGTCTATTCTGAAAGAAAACGGTGAAGACGCTTATATTATCGGCGAAATTATCCAATCGGATGAAGGTGTGGTATTATGCTGAAAACAAGAATAGCTGTGTTGGTGTCAGGAGGAGGTACGAATTTACAGGCTTTGCTTGACGCCCAGAGTCGGGGAGAAATCCCAAGCGGTGAAATTGTGTTGGTTGTGTCCAATAATGAGGATGCTTATGCTTTGACCCGTGCAAGCAATGCGGGAGTGAAAACCGCAGTTGTATCTCGAAAGGTGCATGGAGAACAGTTTGAAGCCGTTCTTTTGGAAACCTTGCAACAGGCTGAAATTGATTTGATTATTTTGGCAGGGTTTATGTGTATTTTAAGCAAAGAATTTACCACAAGCTTTGCAGACAGAATCATCAATGTACATCCATCCTTGATTCCCTCCTTTTGCGGCAAGGGATTTTATGGACTCCGTGTGCATGAAGCTGCATTGGAATATGGCGTAAAGGTAACGGGTGCAACGGTGCATTATGTGAATGAAATTCCCGACGGTGGAGCCATTATTCTTCAAAAGGCCGTGGAAATCCAAGAAGGGGATACACCTCAAATCCTTCAAAAAAGAGTGATGAAGCAGGCGGAGTGGAAGCTTCTTCCCAAAGCTGCGGAAATGGTGTCTAAAAAATTACTGTTAGGAGAATGAATATGAATATTTATGAAGTGAAAACCATGGGTGAAAGAATCAAAGGAAATTCTTATGTAGGCCGTGGAATTGTGATTGGTAAAAGTGAACGTTGTGCGGTATCTGCTTACTTTATTATGGGACGAAGCGAAAACAGCCGCAATCGTATTTTCATTGAAAAAGGGGAGGATGTGGAAATCAATGCTTATGATCCTTCCAAATTGGAAGACCCGTCCTTGATTATTTATTTCCCTGTCCGTAACTATGAAAATAAAATGATTGTGACCAATGGTGACCAAACAGATACGATATATGAGTTTTTGAAAAAGGGGGGCACCTTTGAACAGGCTCTGGCAACCCGTTGCTTTGAACCAGATGCTCCTAATTTGACTCCCAGAATCAGCGGAATGATGACCTTTACCGAGGATGATTTTTCCTATCAGATGAGTATTTTAAAAAGTGCAGACGCTCAAGGAAGTGCTTGCAATCGTTATACCTATTCTTATGAACCCCTGCAGGGAATCGGACATTTTATTCACACCTATGTGTGTGACGGAAATCCCATTCCTACCTTCCAGGGCGAACCGGAACGGGTTTCTATTCCTGATGATATTGATACCTTTACACAAGATATCTGGAATCATCTGGATGAAGAAAACAAGGTTTCTTTGTATGTTTGTTATCGGGATTTAAAAACCGGCAAAAAAGAAACAAGATTGATCAATAAGAACGGAGGAAATGTCTGATGAAAGAATTTGAATTAAAATATGGCTGCAATCCCAATCAAAAGCCTGCAAAAATTATGATGAACACCGGTGCGGAATTGCCCATTGAGATTTTAAACGGAAAACCCGGCTACATTAACTTTTTGGATGCCTTTAACAGTTGGCAGCTGGTAAAAGAAATTAAAGAAGCGTTGGGAATGCCTGCAGCGACTTCCTTTAAGCATGTCAGCCCTACCTCTGCGGCAGTTGGTTTGCCTTTGAGCGATGCATTGAAAAAGGCGTGCTTTGTAGACGATATTGAAGGCTTGGATGAATCTCCTCTTGCCTGTGCTTATGCAAGAGCACGGGGAACAGACAGAATGTCCTCCTTTGGTGACTGGATTGCTTTGAGTGACGAATGTGACGAAACCACAGCGAAGCTGATTCAAAGAGAAGTGTCTGACGGTATCATTGCTCCGGGTTACAGTGAAAAAGCATTGGAAATTTTAAAATCAAAGCGTAAGGGTGGATATAACATTGTAAAAATTGACCCGAATTACGTTCCTGATCCTGTAGAAGTGAAGCAGGTATTCGGCATTACCTTCGAACAAGGCAGAAACAATTTTGAAATTAACAAAGAATTGTTAACTGATATTGTAACAGAAAACAAAGAGATTCCTGAAGATGCAAAGCGAGATTTGATCATTGCTTTGATTACCTTGAAATATACTCAGTCCAATTCTGTTTGCTATGTCAAGGATGGTCAGGCAATCGGAGTCGGAGCAGGGCAGCAA
>SVJP01000099.1 GCA_015068925.1 Oscillospiraceae bacterium | reverse complement strand
GCAGTGAAGGTTATATCAATTCAAAGCTCAAAGATTGGACAGCATTTAATCGGGTTAGTTTCAAAAATCATTAGAAAATCGGCATACTCTGATACAACTGCAGATGTTGTTGCTGAATTAGGATTTAACATTATAAAGGTGATTTTAATAGGAACACACTTTGATAAAGAAGGTGAAAAAGAAAATGTTTTTCGGCGTTCTTTGGCTACTGTACCAACAATAAATGCTGAATGCCATCTTATTCATGGGGAACGGTTGAAAAAATTCATGCAGGCTATTTCGTCTATTCCTGAAGGCGAGGATGCAGTAAGTTTACAGATTGGAAATTATTCAATTGATGAGGATGCAACTGCATGGCTGAACGGAAATAAATTATTTCAACGGCATGCCGTTATAGTTGGAAGCACGGGTTCCGGAAAATCATGGTGTGTTGCAAAAATTCTTGAACAAGTCGCAGAATTGAAATCTGCAAATGCTATATTGTTTGATATTCACGGCGAATATTCTACTTTGACGGGAGATAGCTTTACTCATTTAAAAGTTGCAGGACCAAACGATTCTATCGAAGAAGGCAAGTTGTTTTTACCATATTGGTTGCTTACATATGAGGAAATGCTTTCCTTAATGCTAGATAGAAGTGATAATAATGCCCCTAATCAGGCGATGATGTTTAGCAGCGCCGTTATTGAAGGAAAAAAACAATTCCTGAGAAATGCCGACAAAACAGAGATGGAAGCCAATATAACATTAGACAGTCCTGTTCCTTATAGTTTAGATAGCCTTCTTGATACTTTGAAACAAAAAGATACAGAAATGGTTCCGGGAGCGAGAGGTGAAAAGCAAGGTACATATAATGGAAAGCTCACTCGTTTCATTCAGCGCTTGGAAACAAAGCAAAAAGATAAACGCTTAAACTTCTTGTTTAGCAATGATGAAAGTCTATTAAATTATGACTATATGTCTGTATTGTGTAGTAAATTGATGCAACCTTCTGTTGACGGAAAAAAAGGTGTAAAAATAATAGATTTTTCAGAAGTGCCATCTGATATATTACCTTTAATTGTTTCACTAATAGCTCGTGTTATTTTCTCGGTACAACAATGGGCAAATATTGAAAATAGACATCCAATAGCTCTTTTCTGTGATGAGGCACATTTATATATACCTTCCAAAACCGAGAAAAGTATTGATGATGCGAGTTTAGTTACTTTTGAACGTATATCAAAAGAAGGTAGAAAATATGGTATAGGTCTTGTTGTTATATCACAGAGACCTTCTGAAGTAAATCGTACGGTTTTGAGTCAAAGTAATAATTTTATAGCAATGCGTTTGACAAATGTGGATGATCAATCTGTTGTTAAAAGACTATTACCGGATAGCTTAGGTGATTATGCTGAAATGTTACCAATTTTAGATATAGGTGAAGCTCTTGTAGTTGGTGATGCGAGCTTATTGCCAAGCAGAATTAGAGTATCAGCTCCAATATTAAAACCAAGAAGTGCCACAATTGATTTTTGGGATGAGTGGTCGAAAAAATCAGCAAATGTGGATATAGTAAACTCTATTGAAGCATTGAGAAAACAATCAAAATAAAATCTTTACTCTATGATAATTGATAAACTTACCCAAAGCACTTGAAATCTTTTCGGATTTGTGGTATCATTATAAGTATCAAGTGAATGATATTAGACATATCGGTTGATGCTTGGCGTGATACTAGTTTGATACTAAAAAATCGAGCAAAGTGAAATAATATGGAGATTAGAGAAGAATTACACGCTAAAATTCATAAATTACTAAACGAATAAGTTTAGTAACAAGAAAACTTTATCGAGTGGGAATAAGCAATTTTCTTGTTTCGGCCAAGAGCTAACTGATTTTGATGTCAGTTAGCTCATTTTTGTTTTAGAGCAGGCATCATGAGGAAATTCCTCATAATTTTCTTGAATTTTCCTAAGAAGTATGCTATAATGAAAGTAACTGAACGATAAGGAGCGGAAAAATGTTTCGATTATTTTATCCTTACGAATATGTTGACAGCGTATTTATGATTGACTATGAAAAATTATATCAAAAAGGCTACAAAGCCATTCTTTTTGATATTGACAACACGTTAGTGCATCATGGAGATGATTCTACCCGGGAAGTTGACGAGCTTTTTTGTTATCTTCACAAGCTGGGATTCCAAACTCTTTTGTTGACGAACAATGACCAAGAAAGAGTAGAACGATTTATTCGAAACATTGACACTTTATATATTTGCGATGCGGAAAAACCGGATTCCAAAAGCTACCTGAAAGCCTTAGAACTGTTAAAAGTAACAAAAGAAGAAGCGATTGTAATCGGAGACCAAATTTTCACGGATATTTACGGTGCAAACAAAAGCAACATCCCGTCTATTTTAGTTCATTTTATTCTTCTGCCCGAAGAACGAAACATCGGAATCCGAAGATATTTAGAATTTATCATTCTTGCTTTTTGGAAACGAAGCAAAAAATTCCGAAATCGATTAGGAAACATTAAAAAGGAGGTTCTCTGATAATGTTATGGAAAAAAGACGTGCTTTTTTGCGATATTAACCCTACCTGTTATGCCATTTCTTTACAAAAAGAAATTTGCAAACGTCATGTCAAGGATTTTATGAGCAAAGAAAAATTTGCCAAAACCACCAATGTAACCCCCCTCCCTCACGTTATCATCAACCATAGCTCAGGTGTTATCAAACGGGCCAAAGGAGTTGATTTGACGCTGCAGGAAAACAAAAGAACCAACATTCAATTGGCGTGTAAAAAATTAAATGGTTTAATCATTCGTCCCGGAGAAACCTTTTCTTTTTGGAAAACCGTGGGAAATACCACAAAACGAAAAGGATATTTGGATGGTCGCGTTATTGAAGGCAATAAAATCAAGCCCGGTATCGGGGGCGGACTTTGCAACTTAAGTCATGCCATCAATTGGCTGGTACAACACAGTCCCATGGATGTGATTGAATTTCATAAACATTCTGATGCTTTGGCTCCTGAATCAGGGGAACGAATCCCCTTCACGTCCGGTACATCGGTCAGTTATAACAACATTGATTATCGGTTCAAAAACAATACTGACCAAGAAATTCAATTGCTGATTTGGTGCGATGATGAAATGCTGCACGGTGAATTAAGATGCCAAAAGGAATTTCCCTGGCGCTATCAAATTACTGAGGAAAACCATCGGTTTCAAAAAGAAGAGGATATCTATTATCGAGTTTCCAAAATCTATCGGGAAACCATTGACAAGAAATCCAATCAAGTTATTGATAAAAAACTGATTGTGGATAATCATTCAGAGGTTATGTTTGATTATGATTTGATTCCCAAAGAGCAAATTGCCCGATAAATTTGTCTAAAAGAACAACCGTCAGGAAAACATTAAATGTTCCTGACGGTTGCCTCCTTTTTTCGGTCTGTCATTTATTTTTTATATATTCATAAACTTTATCAATTTGCTCTTGAAACGACCCCTCAAATTTATGATCAAAAAATGCACTTCCTACTGTAAATGCCCAAGGATTTGCATCCATCACTTCATCCAATCGTTCATAACTATCCACACTGCCTGCCAAACAAACAGGAGCATCAATCCGCTTCACAAATTCCTTATTCAAAGCCACAGCATCACCGGTATATCGATATCCCAGCAAATCAAAACCAAATACACCTTTTGCTAAATATTCTTTCGCTTCTTCTACTATTTCCGAAATTGTACCATTCAAGACAGAAGGACGCTCCGTCACCGTTCCCACAAATGGCATGTAACGCAAATGATTCGCTTTACAAAATTCATTTACGGAATCATAAAATAATGTTCCCATTAAAATATCAAAACCGCACTCTACCGCAACCTGAGCACCTTTCATACATTCTTGCTCTGTATATGCAACAACCTCTAAAACCGTTGTCTTTTTGCATTCTTTCATATAACGAGTTAATTGCTTCATTTGATTCAAAGGCAGACCAATTTCCTTAAAACCCCAATATTCCGCTTTTGAATGCTTACATTGTTCAAAAATTTCAAATGCATTTTCCACCGTTTTATCATTATATGTCAGCATAACAATTAATATCGGTTTTTTCATCAGCAACACCAACTTTTCTATGTATGTTTTTTATTATATCATAAAATTCAGATTCCGTCAACTATTTCTGTTTTCATAAACAAATATGCAAGAAATTCATTGGATTTTTTGAAACCTCTTGAATTATTACTGATTTTATGATATGATAGAATGAACAAAAGAAAAAATCTCCAAAAAAAGAAAATTGGGAGGAATTATGAAAAGAGAACAGTATATTTCATGGGATGAATATTTTATGGGAGTTGCATTGCTTGCGGCAATGCGTTCCAAAGATCCAAACACGCAGGTTGGTGCTTGTATTGTGGATCAGGAAAACCGAATTCTTTCCACCGGCTATAACGGATTTCCAAGCGGTTGTTCGGACGACGAATTTCCTTGGGAACGGGAAGGTGAATTTGCCGATACCAAATATCCCTTTGTCGTTCATGCAGAGCTCAATGCGATTTTAAATGCACACGGAAAGAAGCTGTCGGGTGCAAAGATTTATGTTGCTCTTTTTCCCTGCAACGAATGTGCAAAAGCAATCATACAGTGCGGCATCAAGGAAATTGTGTATCTTTCCGATAAGTATGCTACCACACCGGGAACCCTTGCCTCAAAACGAATGCTGCAGGCAGCAGGAATTAAATTGACACAATTATCCCCTGCTTGCAATACTCTGACCGTAGATTTTACCTGTGAAAAATAATTTACAATACAATTACTTTAAATTTGATAAAACAAAGGAGAACAACTATGAGCGTATTTCAACCGGCAAACATTTTACTTCCCAAAGAGGAAATTTCATTAGAACAATGGTGTGTGGTAGCATGTGACCAATATACCTCACGTCCCGATTACTGGGAACAAGCTGCAAAAACCGCAGGCAACAGCCCCAGCACCTTGCATTTGGTGTATCCTGAAGCTTTGCTTTCTCAAGGAGATGAAAGAATCACTTCCATCAACAAAACCATGCAACAATATTTAGACGAAGGAATCTTCCGTGAATTACCCAACAGTTTGATTTATACCGAACGAACTTTAAACAACGGCAAAATTCGTCGTGGTATCGTAGGTGCCATTGATTTGGAGGAATATGATTATCAAAAAGGCTCCAAAAGCAAAATCAGAGCTACCGAAGGAACGGTGTTGGAACGAATTCCTCCTCGTGTAAAAATTCGCGAAAATGCTCCTTTAGAGCTGCCTCATGTGATTTTACTGATTGATGACCCCGACCAAACAGTCATTGAATCCATTACCCCGGGAAAGGTATTGTACGAAGCTGACTTAATGGCAGGTGGAGGTCATTTGGTAGGACGTGAAATCAGCACAGAGGAAACAACCGCATTTATGAACCGCTTTGCTCAACTGGAAGCAAATGCTGCAGACGGACTGGTCATTGCAGTCGGAGACGGCAATCATTCTCTCGCCTCTGCAAAAGCATGTTGGGAAGCTATCAAGCCCGGTCTTTCTCCCGAAGAACAACTGACTCATCCTGCTCGTTTCTGCTTGGCTGAATTGGAAAACATCCATGACCCGTCTCAGGAATTTGAACCCATTCATCGCGCGGTGTTTGGTGTGAATCCAGAGGAATTTTTGCAAAAATTCACCACCCTTCCTCAAGTATCTGATTGCGGAGAAGGAGAAAAGGTCATCTGCTTATACCAAGGCAATACTGTAGAATTGTATTTAAAAGATACTCCCTTGGCGGTAGGCCTTCTTCAAAAATTCTTAGATGAACAGGATTGTGAAATTGACTATATCCACGGCGCAGACGAAGTGAAACGTCTTTCTGCAGAACAAGGTAACGTTGGATTTCTTCTCCCAAAACCGGGGAAATCGGAATTGTTCTGTACCGTCATCCAAGATGGTGCCCTCCCCCGCAAAACCTTCTCTATGGGCGAGGCAAACGAAAAACGGTTTTACATGGAAGCAAAACGAATTAAATAAAAGAGAAATCATAGGGAACGTTTCATTCTTGTATTGTGCAAGTAAAACGAAGACAACGGGGACAATAAAAATGTCCCCGTTTTCAATAGGACGCAGAATCGACCCCTGTTCTAAAGGAGGAATACATTATGGAAAAAAACATTAGTATTATAAAGAGAGAAAACCAAAGGATGAAAATTGCAATTGAAAGGTTTCCTGGTTGGATTGAACTTATACAAACTCTACTATTGGGGCTGTGGGTTTCTTCATTAGTATGGTTTAATGAATATAATCAACCTGGACATATAAATATTCCGGGGATTCTCTCCTTTGTATCTTGTGGAATAGTATATGGCATCTTTATGTACAAGACCGCTCCCTTGAAAGTAAAAATAAGTATCATTAAATATATTTTGCCTGATATTTGTTATGTTTTAAATGAAAAAAATGGTGACATTTATAAATTTAACGAAGGGACACAGGCAATACTATATGAATCATCCTATGAAGAAGCTAATAGAGATGGTATCAATATAAATGCAGCTAATTGGAAAACTTTTGTAGTTCCAAAAGGAACAAATGCGCTATCAAAATCAACAATAGCCTTACTTATAAGTGGCGGATGCTTTTTAATGTTTGCATGTGGCATGATACGATGTGTTGTACAAAATGAGATGGATATCCTCGCTGCAGGTGTTTTGTTTTTTGGTTGTATGGGGGCGGCTGCAGGATTATGTGTTTATAAGTATTTTGCAATAAAAGAAGAATGACGGTTTTGATTGGTCATCAGAAAAACTGTATAAAGCTTCGTCTAATGTATTAGGACAGCCACGTCCGTTGTCTCCTTCAGTTGAATTTTACAACAAGTTGCAAAGCTGAATCATCTCATTTCATTCGACAGCTAAATAACTCCTTCGGAGTAGCTAAATTAAATTCGATATAAGCGTGCGAAGCACATTTAGCTGCCGCAGGCAATTTAGCTGAACTTGTTCAATTCAGTTCACAGTCAGGCGAATTTAGCTAAAAGGGCGTGTCTCAATAAGTGATTTTTCACTAAATTGAGGCAACGCCCTCTTTTTCTGCCTAAAATGTGGATAACTTTTAGATATTTCATTAATTTTTGGTACACAAAGTAAAGC
>SVJP01000098.1 GCA_015068925.1 Oscillospiraceae bacterium | reverse complement strand
CGCAAGCACACAAAAGGAAAAGAGATTGAATTATGGATGTTTCATCTATAATAAAACCGTAAAAACCGCCTGGAAAATATTGAATTTTCCAGGCGGTTGCTTGCTTTTTGCCAAAATGAACACTTGCGGATAGCCGTACTGTCTGCGATTCATTTTGACAAAATATCCCTTCCTTTTTCTTGGTCTGCCAGCCTGACGATAGGTTTATCGACAGGCTGACTTTCAGTATCGTTCTATTTAAAAAATGCGGAAGGGGCAACTCCTGTCATCTTTTTAAAGTATCGGGAAAAATAGCCCAAATCCGAAAAACCCACCTGGTAGGCAACTTGGCTGATGGTCAGATTGCCCGATTCAAGCATAGAAATCGCACGGGATATTCTCAAATTGTTTAAGTAAGCATGAAGGGGAAGTCCTGTGCTTTTTTTTACCACATTGCTGATATAATTGGGATGGTATCCGAAATGTTTTCCCAAAGCTTGGTTGGTCAGCGGAGCTTGGTAGTGCTGATTGATATAGCGAATCACTTCTTGCGCAAGAGAGTTTCCCGAGGTTTCGCTATTGCAAAAATGGGTCAGTAAATGCATCAGATTGGCACTCATGGAAATTTCATATCCTGTCAGGCGAAGTTCAAAGGCGGAAATAATATCCCGCATATAAAATTCTCCTTCCTTTCGATTGGCAAGAAAGAGGGGGTGGTGAAATTGAGGAGCATCTTCAATCAAAGGGGTGGAAAGCAATTCGATTTCCCGATTTGTCCCTTCAATTTCAGGAGGGATGGGATTGGTCAAATGAGAATAGGCAAAGGTGAAATCAAAATTCAGAGCAAGCATTTGAGCATTCTGATTGCAGTTGTTCATGGTTTGGTAAACCGTCCCTTCCGGAATCAAAAGACAATCGGTGGGAGTTAAGGAGTAGAGCTTTTCCTTTGTCTGAATGTGAATTTGTCCTTTTACGGCGTAAAACAATCGGCAATCCCTTGGGATGAAAGGAGGGTATTGCTCTCCTGATTCAATCTCAAAAATTCTTGCAAACCGCACAAAGGGATGAATGGAACGAAATAACATAGCCCTAACCTCCAAAAAAGTTTATTTTGTCCAAATTTTGCTTTATTCTCTTCATTGATTATACCATAAATTTTCGATATAATCAAGAAGAAAACAAGAGAAAGGAAGTTTTTATTATGATAGAAAGAAAAACGAAAAGAACAGGGAGAATCGGTATTTTTGCCGTTGCTCACGGTACTTATTGGGAGCAGTTTGAAGGTTTGAAAGAGAACATGATGAAATACCACAAAATTTTGTGTGAAAAACTGCAAGGAATGGGTGTGGAAGTGGTAGATTTCGGAATGGTGGATACCAGTCAGGTTGCCTACGAAACGGTGCAAAAGATTAACGGTGCAGGGGTGGATGTGCTGTTTTGCAATATGATTACCTATGCCACATCATCTGTATTTGCTCCCATTATTCGGGATTGTCATCTTCCCATGGTCCTGATTGCCTTGCAACCCTTGAAGGCACTGGATATGACCCGCGCCTGTACCGAAATGCAGCTGGAAAATGATAATATTTGCTCCGTTCCCGAATTTTGCGGTGTTGCCAACAGAATGAACAGAAAAATAGAGAATGTGGTGATTGGTTGCCTGACCGATGACCCTCAAGCGGATGCAGAGCTGAAGGAATGGTGTGATATTGCCTGTGTTCTTCACTCCTTAAAGGGTGCAAGAATGGGGTTGATGGGTCATGTGCTGGAGTCTATGTATGATATGCATGCAGACCCCACCGCTGTTTCCTCTGCCTTCGGTGTTCATGTTCCTCTTTTGGAGATTGACAGTATGGCAGAGCTCCATGAACAGGTGACCGAAGAAGAAATTCAGCAAAAAATGCAAATGATTCGGGAGGAATTTTCCATGCCCGAACCAAAATCCGACCCTGTTACTCAAAAACTGACTGATGCAGATTTGTATCAGGCGGCAAAGGCTGCAGTTGCTTTGGATCGTTTTATTGAAAAATATGAGTTGACAGGTCTTGCTTATTATTATGAAGGGTCGGAAGGAAGCCTGCAAAGAAAGGTTGCCTCTTCTCTCATTGTAGGAAATTCCATTCTCAATGCCCAGGGGATTCCCATGTGCGGAGAATTTGATATCAAAACCTGTATTGCAATGCTGATTATGGATCGCTTGGATATGGGTGGTAGTTTTGCAGAATTTCATCCCTTTGATTTTAACAATAATGTCATTTTGGTAGGTCATGACGGACCTCATCACTTGAAGGTTGCAGAAGGAAAACCCATTTTGCGGAGTTTGAAAAAATATCACGGAAAACCGGGGGCAGGTGCTTCTGTGGAATTTAAGCTGAAGGAAGGACCTATCACCATGCTGGGAATTACCCAGACGGCAAACGGCACCTTCAAATTTGTCATCGGAGAAGGAGAATCTCAAAAGGGACCCATTCCTCCCACGGGAAATACCAACACCAGAGGCGTGTTTGGAGATAATACCAAGGCATTTGTGAAGCGTTGGTGCATGGAAGGGCCTACCCATCATTATGCTTTGGGCATCGGTCACCGTGCCGAAACCATCAAAAAAATTGGGGATATTTTAGGAATTGAAACAGTGATTGTGAAATAGGAGAAAGTGAAATGTATAATATAAAGCTTGAATCATATGTACCGGAGCCAAAACCTGCAACATCTGACCGTATTGTTGCAGCACATTATTATGCTGCATGGAAAAAAGGAGCACCGGGACTCCATAACGGATTTGATGATTTACATGATTATCCTGAACGGACACCTCTTATGGGATATTATGACGAGGAAAATCCTACTGTCTGTGATTGGGAAATCAAATGGGCGTTGGAGCATGGAATCAATTGCTTTATCCATTGCTGGTACAGAAAAAAAGAAAATATGGGAAAACCCGTAACGGTAAATGATTTGCGTTGCGGTCACGGACTTCACGAGGCATTTTTTCATGCAAAATATCAAAAGGATATGAAATTTGCCATCATGTTTGAAAACAGTCCCAGATGGGGTACTACCGATGCTGAGGATATGATTGAACATTTGATGCCTTTTTGGATGGAGCAATATTTTAAACGGGATAATTATCTTTGCATTGACAATAAACCGGTTCTTTTTGTCTTTTATCAGCAACGGCTTTCCGAAGTGTTTCCAAATCCCGAGGATCAGAAAGCGGCATTTGATGCTTGTCGGGAATATGCAAAATCCCAAGGCTTTGACGGGATGATATTTGGGTGTTGTGATTATGAGGCAACGAAAGAAGCCAATGAGGAAGGAATTGCCAGAGGGTATGATTTCCGTTTTGGATATAGTGCAGGCTACTTTCCTGAAGAAAGTTATCCATCCGAGGAAGCTACTGTGGAACTGATGCCGGAACATTTTAAACAACAAATTGCAATTGACCCCATGCGGTTTCTTGCAACTCCGTCTTGTTTTCGCGATTCCACTCCTCGTTGTTCCCAACATTGGATTGATTTGGGTTATCAATTTCATTTGGGTAAATTTTGGCATTTGAGTCCTGAAAATTACAGGATTGTGCTTCGTAAATACAAAGAGTTGATTGACGCCCTGCCCGAGAATGCATGGGCAAAACGGATGATTATGATTGATAACTGGAATGAGTGGGATGAAGGACATTATGTAGCGCCCAGTCATGAATTTGGATTCAAGTATTTACAGGCAATCCGAGAAGAATTTACCAAGAGAGACAATCTTCCCGACTACAGAACACCCCAGGATATGGGGCTTTCGAATTTTAATACATCCTGGGGAGAGCCTGATTTTTCGGAAAAATGCAGGCAGAAATTCGGAGTATAGGATGGAAAAAGGGGGCATCATCAATGAAAGATTTTTCCAATTTGAATCTCTATAGCGAATATCCCGATTTTCAAGTGGCGCAGAAACAGAGGCAGGAGTACCTTGACGGCATCAACAGATTGATTGAACATCTTCGCAGTCAATCAGAGGAAAAAAGAGAAGCCTATATGAATCCTGAAAGCTACTGCGAAAATCCTGAAAAGTACAGACGGGATTATTACGAGATGCTCGGATATCCGCTGACCGACTATCATAAGGGTATGCCTTTGCCGAATGTACGGAAATGGTTTGTGGGAACAGATGACAGAGGTGACATTTACAGAATTCAAATTGAGGTTCTGGAGGAACTTTGGTTTTACGGAATGTATTTTGTTCCCAAAGGAAAGAGGGAAGAAAAGAGCGGACTTGTCATCATGCAACATGGCGGAGGAGGTTCGCCCGAGCTTTGTTCCGATATTGTGGGTGAGAATAACTATTATCACATGACCACGCGGATTCTTGACAGAGGGGTTCGGGTGTTTTGTCCCCAAATTTTGGTGTGGAACAGGGTGATTGTTGCGGAGCCTCCCCAAAGAGTTCTGCCCGAATATGACAGACATCGGCTGGATAACGCATTGAAGCAAATGGGGTCAAGTATTCAGGCGGTAGAGACCTATGGGATGATGCGTTGCCTTGATTATTTTTGTGCCGATACTCTGGTTGACGAAGATAAAATTGGTATGACGGGACTGTCCTACGGCGGATTTTACACCATGATGGTGGCGGCGGCAGATACAAGGATTGTTTCTGCTTATTCAAGCTGTGCCATGAATGACAGATTCAAGTATGATTGGTTGGACTGGACATGGAAAAATTCAGGAAACACCTTTACGGATGAACGAATCTGTGCTTTGTGTGCTCCCAGACGGTATTATGGCGAGATTGGACGAAATGATGCGGTGTTTACATGGGATACCGCTCCCGATTTTAACCGTCTTGTTAAGCCTTTTTACAGGAAATTTGGTTGTGAAGATGAGTTTTGTTTTCATGTCCATGAGGATGAACACAGATTTGACCTTGATGATCATGCCGGTTTTGATTTTTTTATGGAGAAGATTGTTTGAACCAATTATGATGCATCAATCAAAAAATTTCACTCATAAGAAATATGGAGGATGTTAGGATGTTGAAAAATATCACCTTGGAAATGAGTTTAAAGCCATTTAAGAAAACGGATGATGGTTACATCAAAGAGGTATGCCAAACAGTCTTTCGTGACTGGTTTCCCTTGCTGGAAGAAGCGGAAGAGATTTCTGTGATGCTGTGGACGGCAGACGGTTCTGAAATCTTGGACTATCGGGGGAAGTTGGAGGATTCCTTTGAATGGTGTTATTTAATCGGAGTTGCCAATCCCCATAATCCGTGGAATAAAGAAACCGATCCCAACAAAGAGGATATGTGTGTTCGGAATTATTTGTATCTGGAGCAGCCTCCTGTTATGACCTATCAAATTCTGAAAAGAATTGTAAAAGCCTTGAAGGAGGAAGGCAGCCGTATCTTTCCCAATAAGAAAATTACGGTGGGAGAAACCTTTGACCCGGGTCCTGAGTTTGCAAAATCAAGCTTTAAGTATGAACGGCACAATGAAATCTGCAAAGGACAGGAAATGGGCTTTAACACCATGGTATGCTCTTATGCAACCCTGCACGAAGATGGTGTTTCTTATGCAGGCTTTCCCGACGGAATTCCCGAAGGGTTGCCCTTTGGCACCTTTTTGGGACGGCAAAGCCAATGCTTTCTTTCGGATATGGGCTTTGATTTTTTGTGGCTGTCTAACGGACTGGGCTTTGGAAGGGATGCCTTGTCATCCACAGGTGCCTTGTTTGACGGCAATCGGTTTGATACTGTACAACTGGAGCCTATCAAGGAAAGAGTGGTTGATTTTTGGAGCCTGTTTCGTCAGGAATGCGACTTTCCCATCAGAGTAAGAGGAACCAATTTATCGGTGGGAATTGATTATTCAACCGACGGCGTTTCTCTCAGAGAGGTGTATCGGGCAGGAAATATATTGCCTCCTCCCAATTCGCCCTGGGCAGCAATTAATGCGGATTTTGGACTGGAGCTGATGGGGTATTTGTCCCGAATCTGCGAAATACCCAATCGGGATTTTATGTTTCGTTTTTATCTCCACGATCCCTGGTGGCTCAGCTCACCCTGGTATGACCGTTATCAGTGTCAGCCCCATGATATCTATCTTCCCATGTCCTTGGTGAGAATTGATGAACAGGGCGAGGTGTTTTCGCCCAATTATATGCATCTGCTCAGCATTGATAATTCCTGGGGAGATATGCCGAAAAACTGTGTCTGCGAATCCATTCCTCATTTTTTGCGTGCCATTAAGGAATTTCCTGATGAAATACCGCCTGTGGTTTGGGTGTATCCCTTTGAGCAGTATGCAAGAGCATCAAAGGGAGAGGATTTGAACGAAATGTATTCTGCCGATTGGTTTATGCGGGGTGCCATTAATCAGGGATTCCCCTTATCGGGTGTAATTTCGGACGGTAATTTTATTGAAATCGATAAAAGGAAATTAACAAAGAGCATTTTGGTGTCGGCAGTTCCTGATGCAAACAGCAGATTAGAGCATGCCTTGACGGAATATGTTCGTTTGGGCGGTAAATTGTTGGTTTACGGAACGGTTTCCCGAGCCTCGGAGCAATTTTTAGCCTTGCTTGGCTTGAGGATTGGCGAAGAGGAAGCATCAGGGGAGCTGTTGGTGAATATGGGAGCAGAGCAGGTGCTCATCAATGCAGACCCCGTTCTTTGTGCAGGAGGAGTGAATACGTTTGCGGAAACTGCTTGTTCGCTGGCGGAAACAGAAGGAATGACCATTGCCGCCGTGAAGGAAAATGTGGCATGGGTACGCGGACTTTGCTCGGCAGAAAAAACGGGAAGTCGGTTTTTACGTCCTGTCATATCAGAAACCTATTATCCTGCAGAAGGGTTGATGAATCTTGCCCTGAAGAATCTCGGGATTGAGATTGCATATCAAAAGGAATGGACGGATTTGCCTCCTGTAATCACAATTTCAAAGTACAAAAACGGATTCTTCTTTTCTGTGTTCTCTCCCGTTACCACAGTGGAAACAACCCTCTCCTTTCCCATGGGTGCTCCTGTTATGATGGATGTAGACGTGAAGGTGAAGGATAACAGTGCCCGCTATACGTTTGCCAGAGCGGAGAGAAGGGAATGCCGTATCTTTGTCACTCAGAAATCAGGAAGAGTTGTTGCAAAAGAGACTCATGCGGTGATGCAATACCGAAGAAGAATTGAAGTGAGAGGCTTGGAGGATGCAACAGTGATTTTTTATCCCGAATATCCGGGAGAA
>SVJP01000097.1 GCA_015068925.1 Oscillospiraceae bacterium | reverse complement strand
ACCATTTGACTCTTGTCAACACTTTTTTTCATTTTTTGCAAAAAAACTTTTTCCGGTACTTCCCTTCCTCAAAAGGTGCTCAATTATAATAACACAGTTTGTCCCTATTTGTCAAGAGTTTTTTTCAAAATTTTCATATCTTTTTCATATTCCTCTGCCAAATGCTTTCGATAGATCACACTGGCAGGGTGGTAAAGTGGAAAATGCCGATATTGTTTTCCTAAGATTTCCACCACTCGTTCCTGCCCATGAATCTGTGAAATACCGGGAGAATCAGGACAAAGAGCTTTTAACGGCACATTTCCCAAGGTAACAATCCATTCCGGAGTTAGGATGTCTATTTCCCGATATAAATATACACGATTTTTGGAAATTTCTTCAGTTTTTGCAGGACGGTTTACCAAATTCCCTGTTTTCGGATTTTCTTTGTACAAACGATATTTAATTGCATTGGTAATATAAACCTCATCCCGTTCCAGCCCTGCGCCTTCCAAAAAGGCGGTGAGTTGTTTTCCTGCGGCACCTACAAAGGGACGACCCTGGCGAACTTCATCTTTTCCCGGTGCTTCACCGATTAACAAAAGTCTGGCATTGGTTTTTCCAAATCCCATTACAAGCTGTTCCCCTGCAAATACACGACAATATTCCTGATAAAATTCCTCTATCAAATTATTCATCTAAAAGCTCCTTATATTTTTTTACGGCTTTCTTTAAATCATGCCAGAAGGGCATTTTCTTAGACTCATCCCGAAGTAATGCAGCAGGATGATAAGTCGGCATAATAAAAACACCATTCTTTTCAATCCATTCACCGCGAATCTTGGTAATCCGCGCATCCCTGGATACCACCCATTTCAAGGAGGTGGAACCAAGGCAGACAATGATCTTAGGACGAATCAATGCCACCTGATTACGAAGCCATCCGATACAAGCATCGCCCTCGGCATCCTCGGGTACACGATTGTTTGGAGGACGACATTTTACAACATTGGCAATATACACCTCGTCACGGGAAACACCCAGGGCTTCCAACCCTTTTTCCAACAATTGACCGGCACGTCCCACAAAGGGGCGACCGGTCCGGTCCTCGTCCGCTCCGGGTCCCTCACCAATAAACATCAATCCGGCATGAAGATTTCCTTCTCCAAATACCACCGTATTCCTTGTTTTACTCAAATCACAGTTTTCGCAAGCCATACAATGATCATATAACTCCTGCCAGTGGTACATATTCTCACCTCTTTGCAAAAAGGCTGTTCCGATTTGCGGAACAGCCCTTATTCTTTATTCGCCTGTGTATACGTTACCGTCTTCATCGTAATAGACATCTGTTCCTGAATAGACGTCTTCCGTTTCTTCATAATACTCTTCTTCGTAATAAACAGTATCATCCTCGTAATAGTATTCTTCAGAAACATCATCGGCATACTCTTCGTCGCCTTGAATCTGTAAACCATTTCCTTCCGTTCCGTTTCCACGTTGGTCCTTCGGTGTTTTGGTCACACCGCTGATTTCTGCATCAAAGAAATCAACCAATAGCTGATCCAACTCTTCCTGACGAACCACTACATAAGAAATGCCATCAATATCCGCCAAATCACAGGGAAGAACATGAGCACGGAAATTGTTCATATCCAAAGAACGCAAATCAGAAGCAATCTTTATCATTTCTGAAAGAGACATATTGGTAATGACCTGTTCTGAAAACACTTCATATAAATCATCTACTTTGGAAAGCAAGGACATATTCAATTTTTGTTCTGCAGCAGCTTTTACAAAATCACGCTGAACGGACGTTCTGTCCATATCTCCGAAGGTGTATTGCCGATAACGAACAAGCTGCTCCGCTTTATCTCCATCCAAAAGCTGATAACCCGGATATAAATCAATGTACAAATCCTGATACGGATCTTCATATACCATTCGTTCCGGAACATCGAAATACACACCGCCGAGGGCATCAATCATTTCGCGGAATACCGATGGTTGGAAGGAAATATAATAAGGAATATCAATTCCCAGCAATTCTTCTACCACGTCAACTGCCTCTTCCGCTCCCCCCATTGCATGGGCTGCATTGATTTTTGCATATTCATCATTTAACACCACTTGGGTGTCACGGGGAATGGACATAAGATCGACAGCCTTTTCATCATGGTCCACACTGACCAACATCATACTGTCAGAATTTTGTCCGCCAACGTCTGTTCCCAAAACCAAAATATTGGTTCTGCCTGTTAAAGAAGCTCTCGTGGGCATAATTCCCGGGAGAGAAAATTGAGAAAAGGATAAATATAGCACCAAAGCAGATAACCCTGCTAACATAATTGTTGTAACCAAAAAAGTAATTAAAAACTTTTTCAAGGACATAGTTCACCTCCTGAAAAAAATGAGAAGCTGCAGCATTACGCTACAGCTTCGTTGGTGGAGGGAGATGGATTCGAACCATCGAAGTCACTGACAACAGATTTACAGTCTGCCCCCTTTGGCCACTCGGGAACCCCTCCGTATCATGGAGCTGGTGATGGGACTTGAACCCGCAACCTGCTGATTACAAATCAGCTGCTCTGCCAATTGAGCTACACCAGCATATTTTTTAACGACGAAGCTTATTATAGCATAGTTTTACCGAATTGTCAACTACTTTTTCATCATTTTTTAAAAAAATTTTTGCCGGCAAATGCTACCCGTCCACAAAACCTGCATCGTTCATTATGTCAACGAACAAAAAATATTGTACCACATTTATTTTTATTTGTCAAGGCTTTTTTGAAAATTTTCATTTTTCCCTTCTTTTTTGTATTTTTTATCATGAAAAAACGGGCGGAAAATCTCTTTCCCACCCGTTTCTGTTTTTTATTCAAACAGGAACATGACAACATCATAAGGTTCCATACAAACGGATGCCTTTTTTCCTGTTCCCTTTTCCTTTGTTTGAACACAAGTCCAATTTTGTTCCGCACCAAAATCAATTTCGCCTGCATATTCTTTCTCATTGGCAGTAATACACAAAAATCTGTTATCACCGTAAAGAACATAATCAGCTTCACAATAAATATGACATCCTGCCATTTCCACAAGCTGCTTCACTTCAGAAACAGACAGCTTCAGGCAAGTGTTCATCACATAGATTCTGCCATCCCGTTTTTCTGCAACCGTATTCCCTGTTTCTGTATCAAACAAGGATGCTCCCTGCACTTTCAAGCAAGGAAAATCGTAGGGAGATTCCGACAATTCATACAAAGAAAATCCTGTTACCTCTTTTGTATTTTTCAAGGAACAGGTTTCGCCATCAAGACAACCTGCCGCATATTGGAACATGATGGTTGCATCTGTCTTACTGATAACATAATCTACATCTTCTTTTTTCAGCATATAATTACAAGCAAACACAATCAGCTTATATTGACTCAAATCCAATTCTCTCAAATCGCACTGACGATAAATATCTACCAAGGCACCGCTTTGTTTCAAATCGGCAATGATATCCACACGATAACAAAGACTTTTGAAGCCGATGGAGGTAACCGAAGTGGATTTTTCGTCAATTACCACCAACACATCGCTCAGGCTTTGATGTTCTTTCTTTCTGATGGTTTCATTCAGTTGATTCAATTCCTCCACTAAATCCATCATTTCAGGAGAATCATACCAGCCACCGCCCAAATCCATAAACCAAAAACCTGAATTGTGAGACAGATTCTTTCCCAGTTCCCGATAAAGGGCATTCTTGGTGGTCTGCATAGTATCAGACCCCTGATTTGCTACGCTGTCTGTTTTTGCCAGATGGGTTCGCACATCACATTCATCCACCCAAATCTTTTTTCTGTTAATGGATTGAGTGGTACTGTATTCCCCGCCGCTGTCTCCTGCCTGAACCCGATAATAGGTTTTGGGGGCAGCGAAAAAGTCCACATAGGGAGAGTCAAGAAGACGTTGCAGATTGGTATGTCCTGTATATCCGCTTTCTCCGATTCCCATAAAGTAGCCGTAAAACACGCCCGTCAGCTTGGTTGGAGCAAATTCCTTTGCAGCTTTACATAAATATTCTACTCCATCGGAATTGACTTCATCGGTAAATTCGTCATAATATCTTGCAATCAGATTCTCTGCTCTCATAAATTCAGAAAGTGTACCGCATTGCTTATAGCGACTGTCAGGAGTTCCCAATTCTTCCTCCAACCCATACCGTTCCTTCAAAAACGCTTTAAATTTCTTTTGATTGGTAATCCCGTAATCGCCGTATTTTTGAGAAATTCTGCCCCACATCAAGGTTTCTCCCGAGGTGCCGTAAGCAATATGATATCCCAAAATCTTGTCACCGTATTTTTCTTCCAAATGAGTAAACAATTGTTTCATGGCTTCTTTTGCAGCTTCCAACCATTTTTCAGAAGAAAAACTCTGATTGGAAATCAAGCCTCCCACATTGGGGCGAGAATACTTGGAATTTCCCATATATACACCGTCAGGTGCTTCGTATCCCAACATGTCATGCTTTGGCGTATCTACAAGGGCACGAATTTCTTCCGCATCACGGGGACCGTCATAATAAACAAACACCTCTTCCGGGTGATGAGAAAGCCATTCCGCAGGCGGATCAAATTTAATTCTCGGAATCAACAAAGCTTCTTCTCCGATTTGGCATGCCGCATCCATGGTTTTGTCTGTCGTGGTAAAATCATACACCCCGTCACCAATCCAACCATTATTTAAAATAAAGCTGTGAATCTTTATTCCCTTTTTGTAAAAATCCTGATGATACCGCAATTGTGAAAAACTATCGTCAAACAAAACAGGATGACCATTTTCATCAAACATTACAGGATTTGGTCCCATCCCCAACCGAGACCAAAAAATGGTATTTTCTCTTAAAACCGTGGCCTTCATATGATATCATTCCTTTTCTTCTTTCTTATATTGTTGAATCAATTGCTCACATTGAATTACCTTTTCAGCAAGCATTCCTTTGTTAAAATAATAATGATTTGCCGCCTCATACCCGAACAGACTGCTTTTTTGCATCAAATGATACATCAAAAGTGCCATCTTTTTTTCTTGTTCAACCAAGCGGAACAACACATTCTTATCTCCCGTAGAACGGATGCGGACAAATTCTGCCTGCAGATAAGAAGAACGAAAGAGGGCATAAGCACCCCACGCAGTTTGCTTAAATAAACAATCGGACATCTTATCAATAATTTGAAGTCCTTCTTTCCATTGTTCGCTTAACTTTTTCATCTGGTCAAGATACACCTCAGTAGGATAAATTCCTCTCCAACGATCTAAATCGTCATAGCAAAAGCAAGTCATGGTAGCATCAAATCCACTGGGTGTTTCAAACAGCAGATTGGCAGGTCCGCCGTTTTGCGGTCCGTAATAAAGGGTACCGATATAAAAAGGAAAATTTCGGAATGCGTCCGAAAAAACAGTGGCCGCTTTTTTCACCATAGGAGCATCGTCTCCGTATTCCTCAAAAAGCAATTGGTCATACTGCTTTTCATCAGGATTTTCCAAACAAGAAGATGCCACCTTCAGATTCACAGACGGACATCCTCCCAGTGTCCAGCTAAGCATCATATGCTTGACACCCATGTTTCGTAATCCTATCATATGTTCTCGAATCAGGTCAAATACAGGCAAAAAAGGAAGTGTACTGCATTCCCAGGTATTGTTCACCTGCACTTTGGCACAAGTTTCATGCCCCCGACTTTTGGCATAGTTCCAGATTTCCCCCGCCAGCAGAGAAGGTCCGGGAACAGACATACTGTAATCGCTGACCGTACCCTTGACTCCGCTGATGCAAAATTCCTTTTTCGCTTCACTGTTACTCTGAATCACAACCTGTTTCGGAATCAAGTCAATGCATTGCTTCATTTCTTCTTCCGTCATAAAATTATCCCAAGACCAGGTCCAAGCAATGGTACAGATAGAAGGATCCACTTTACGGGATTCTTCTGAAACTGCCCGAATCACATCAGAAACCAGGCGATAAACAGGCACATCCTTGCACCGCTGACACGGTTCCGCTTTTGCCACAGATTTACAGTGAGTCAAATTCTCCGAACAGGTAATCAGGAAAAATCCACCCAAACCGGGGATTCCTTCGCACAAATTCCTGACGGCATATCGAAGATAATGCATCACATCAGGTTGGCTTGTGCAAAGGGCTGTATACATCCCTTTGGTACTTCCTTTTAAATAAGAATACCGTTCAAAAAAATCGTTGGGCATACAGCGAGGTTCGTTCAGATATAAAAACACTTTCATTCCGTACTTTTTTGCCGACTCCACCAACTCCAGAAGTCGTTTCTGCCGTTTCTGCCAACCTGCAGAATAGCTTTCATCAAAAGGAAAAGGAACTATTTGATAAAGAACCACAGGAAGCCAGA
Organism: Oscillospiraceae bacterium; assembly: GCA_015068925.1. Lineage (GTDB taxonomy): Bacteria > Bacillota > Clostridia > HGM11514 > HGM11514 > SIG438. The sequence goes on along the minus strand of SVJP01000097.1, from coordinate 913 downwards.
TTGCATTAACCCCTGCTCTTTTGTATTGTTCCAGCAATTCCTCCGGATAAGACAACGCAACATCTTCATCCAACACTCTTGCATACAATCCGCAGTAAGAATAAATCAACCGCAACTGTTCTGATTGGGGGAAGACAACCATTTCCTCATTCTTATCAAAAAAATCAAAGGGAGTTGCTCCTTCATGCCAATTGGTAAAATATTGGTTCATCACCGTTTTGATGCCGGAAAGCTGTTCCTTTTGGGCAACTGTCAGCGGTTTTGGAGATACACTTTCGCAGTACGGCTTGAAATGACCCAATTTTGCATACAGGAAATCATCTTCCTTCAGCACCGTAGCCAACTTTTCTTCATCCCAATCCAGCAAAACAAGAAGCTGATCGTAAGGGAGAATGTGCCATGCATTTCGAATGGTCGTAATATATCCTCTTTCAGACCATTGTTTTGTATGCTTCTGCTGCGGAAGACCCAGCATCAATGCCGCCCGATTCACGGTTTCTTCATCCGTCTTTAATGCAGCAGCGATTCGCTTCACATCTACCGTTTCCCAAAAACGAAACACTGCCCAATAAAAGGAATCGGGAAAATGATGCAAGCATAACTGTTTATCTTTTTTCACTTCAGGCAATCGGGAAAATTCCATTCTGTCACCCTTCTCTCCTGCGGATTTTTTCTCATTATACCACAATAAAGCAATTTAGTCAAGCGTTTGATTGTAAAAAGAAGGGGCTGTCTCACTAAAAGTGAGGCAGTACTGATTTTTTGCACACAATAAATATCCCCCCGTGAAACCCGAAACGCTCATTTTGGGTGGGATACTTACCAGCATGTGGATATGGTCTGGACACACTTCCCCTTCAATTATTTCTACGCCTTTCCATTGGCATAGTTGCCTTAAAATCTCCCTTATTTC
>SVJP01000096.1 GCA_015068925.1 Oscillospiraceae bacterium | reverse complement strand
GAAGGCGGAAAAGGTGGAATTGAGCTGGCTGAAGAAGTAGTTCGTCTTTGCGAACAACCCAATGATTTTACTTTCAGTTATTCACTCAATCAATCCATTTCGGAAAAAATTGAATCGGTGGTAAAAAAGGTGTATGGCGGTGATGGGATTAACATTACTCCCGCAGCACAAAAACAGATTAATTCCTTAACAAAATTAGGATTTGATCAATTGCCTATTTGTATTGCAAAAACTCAATACAGTTTTTCAGATGATCAGACAAAGTTGGGTGCGCCGGATGGTTTTACCGTAACGGTTCGAAATGTTAAGGTTTCTGCCGGAGCGGGATTTTTGGTAGTATTGACGGGGGATATTATGACCATGCCCGGACTTCCCAAAAGCCCTGCTGCAGAACGGATTGATGTAGATGAACAGGGTGTTATCAGCGGATTGTTCTGATGTTGTGAGGTGAAAAATGGTTAGGTTTTTGATTGTTCGACATGGCTTCAGTAGTCTGAATAAAGAGAAACGATTTACAGGTCAATTGGATATTCCTTTAGATGAAATCGGAATAGAGCAGGCAGATTGCATTGCAAAATATGTGTTGGAGCATTTTCAAGTAGATTCTGTTTATGCAAGTGATCTTTCCCGTGCCTTTCATACTGTGAGGCCTGTTGCAAATGCATTGCATATTCCTGTGATCAAGCGAACCGATTTAAGAGAATTGTATTTGGGAAGCTGGCAAGGTCAGTTGATAGAAAATATAAAGAAGGAATGCGGTAATCATTTTTCTGATTATATTACATATCCAACAAAGAAGGTATTTCACGGTGGAGAACGATATGTTGATCTTATGAATCGTGCAAAAAAGGCAATGAATGAAATTGCAGCGGAAAATGAAGGAAAAACCGTACTTGTCGGAACTCATGGAGGATTTATCCGTGCATTGCGTTGTGCATGGCAACAATTGCCTCCCGATGATTTAAAGGAGGTTGTGCCGGTTTCCAATGCCTCTTTAACAGAGGTCAGATATCAAGATGGAAAAGCAGAATTTCTTAAGGTTGGATTCGATGAATATTTGTCAGTAAAAGCAAATTTAGTGTAGAAGAGAGAGGAAAGAAACATGATAGTAGATCATATCAAAAATTATCAACAGTATGGATTTGTGAATGAGGATTTTGAAAAGGTATTTGATGTTTTAAAAACTTTAGATAAAACATCACCCATGGGCAAAATTATGATCGAGGAAGGTCGTTTGTGGATTAGTATCGGTGAAGCGAGTGAAAGAACCTCATTGGCAGAATTTGAAGCCCATAAAGATTTCATTGACATTCATTTTCTCCTTTCCGGAAAAGAAGAATTTGGGTTTGCCAATGTGGATGGATTGAGTGTGACAATACCTTATGACCCTCAGAATGATGTTGGATTTTATAAAGACAACGGCATTTCCATGATTTTGGATCAAGGATATTTCTGTGTTGTTTTTCCTCATGATGCACATATTCCTTTTAAGAAGAAATTGGGAGCACAGCCCTTGATTCGCGCAGTAGCAAAAATAAAGATTAAATAAAATGAGACTGGGAAAAAGAAAGGACTATTTTGCCAAAATGAATTGGAGACAGTATGTGGCTACGGCATGTGTTCATTTTTGCAAAACAGCAAGTAACCGTCAGAAAATTTTGATAGTTTTCTGACGGTTTTTTTGTTTTATATTTGATTAGAAATTTATAATCAATCTCTGTATTTTTTATTTGCTTGCGGAAGACCGACTTTTTCGACGGTCTGAGATCTTCGGAAAAATATTGAAGATTCTTTTGTTATATTTGTTATAATAGATTGTTTAATTCTTGTATTCTTTCTTTACTTGGTTCTGTGAAAAGAGCAAACGGGAAGGGAAGACCCATATGATTATATTTTGTTTCACACATTTTATGAAATGGAAGTAATTCAACCCTTTTGACACATGATTTTCCGTCAATCAAATGTTTGAGACGGTGAATATTTTCTTTTGTATCATTCAGTCCTCCCGCCACAACATGTCTGATCCAACATGGGATGTTACGTTCTTCCAATTTTTCTAAAAAGAAAAGGGGAGCTGAAAGAGGGCATCCAATGTGAGTCTGATACTCTTCATCCGTTGTCATTTTTAAATCTAACAACACTAAGTCACAAAAATTCAATACGTGACTGACAGAATTATTCCAGATGCTTCCTGATGTATCCAAAGTGGTATGGATCCCTTCTTCTTTACATAAACGAAAGGTTTCAGCCACAAAATTACTTTGCAGTAAGGGTTCGCCGCCTGAAAGAGTGATACCTCCATTACGTCCAAAATATTCCCGAAATCGCAATGCTTTATCAACGATATCCCGCGGTGAAAATTCTGTGAAATTTCCTTTGCATACATCAATATTATGGCAATATCCGCAATGCAGATGGCAACCGTGCAAAAAGACCACAAAGCGAACTCCCGGACCATCTAAGGTTCCCAAGGATTGAAAACTGTGAATTTTACCAATCATAACGATTTGTGGAAGGTACGGCTGATGACTTCCTTTTGTTGTTCTTTAGACAACTTATGGAAATTGACTGCATAGCCTGATACCCGTATGGTTAGATTTGGATATGCTGTTGGGTCATGATATGCTTCCAACAATTGTTCCCGTGTCATCACATTCACGTTGATGTGATGTGCCATTTTTGCAAAATAACCTTTCAATACAGAAACTAAATTGGCAATCTGTATTTCTTTTGTTTTGCCTAACGAATCAGGAACAATAGAGAAAGTGTTGGAAATTCCGTCACGGCAAGCGGTGTAGGGTAATTTTGCAATAGAATTCAAGGATGCCAATGCACCGTTTGTTTCGCGATTGTGCATGGGATTGGCACCGGGAGCAAAGGGTTCGCCAGCCTTTCTTCCGTCGGGAGTAGCACCTGTTTTTTTACCGTAAACCACATTGGATGTAATGGTAAGAACAGAAAGAGTATGCTCAGAATTCCGATAGGTGGGTGTTTTTCTCAATTCAACAATCATTTCCTCTGTAATCTGTTTTGCAATGGAATCTACACGGTCATCATCATTACCGAATTTTGGAAAATCACCAATTGTTTCAAAATCAACAATGAAACCTTCTTCATTTCTGATGGGTTTCACCTGTGCATATTTAATGGCACTCAATGAATCTGCCAGGACAGACAGTCCTGCTACGCCAAATGCCATAAAACGGTGAACCTCTGTATCGTGCAGTGCCATTTGAATTTTTTCATAGGCATATTTATCATGCATACAATGGATGATGTTCATGGTGGAAACATACATTTTGCAAAGCCATTCTCGATATTTGTTGAAGCGTTTGATGACTTTGTAATAATCTAAAACTTCATCTTCATAAACTGTAGTCTGCGGTCCCATTTCCAATCCCGACATGGGATCTTTACCGCCATTCAAAGCTAATAAAAGAATTTTTGGCAAATTACATCTTGCACCAAAGAACTGCATCTGTTTTCCGATTTTCATGGCAGATACACAACATGCAATGGCATAGTCATCCCCATAAAGAGGACGCATTACATCGTCGTTTTCATATTGTATAGAATTGGTTTTGATAGATATCTCGGCACAAAAATGGCTAAAGCCTTCCGGTTGGTCGTTTGACCATAAAATAGTTAGATTCGGTTCGGGTGCAGCACCTAAAGTATAAAGAGTATTTAATACACGGAAAGAATTTTTTGTTACCAGAGTTCTGCCGTCTGTACCCATTCCGCCAACTGCCTCGGTAATCCACATGGGGTCTCCGCCGAATAATTCATTATAAGCAGGTGTGCGCAGATGACGAGCCATACGAAGCTTCATAACAAAATCATCCATCAATTCCTGTGCTTCTTCTTCGGTTAATGTTCCCTGTTTGAAATCCCGTTCCATGTAAATATCGAGAAAGGTACTGACACGACCCAAAGACATTGCAGCACCGTTTTGTTCTTTGATTGCTGCAAGGTATGCAAAATAAAGCCATTGAATAGCTTCTTTGGTGTCTTTTGCAGGAAAACTGATGTCATACCCGTAAGAAAGTGCCATTTCTTTTAATTTTTTCAGAAAATCAATCTGACGGAATAATTCTTCCCGCAGTCTGATGATTTCTTCTGACATCAATTCTTGTGCAAGTGCCTGATTGTCCTTTTCTTTTTCGGCAATCAATTTATCGACACCGTACAAGGCAACACGTCTGTAATCACCAATAATTCTTCCTCTGCCGTATGCATCAGGAAGACCTGTGATAATACCGCTTTTTCTTGCTTTTCTGATTTCATCGGTGTAAACACGAAATACCCCATCGTTATGAGTGGTACGGTATTTAAACTCACTTTCAAGCTTGGCAGACATTTCCTTACCGTAGCTTTTGCAGGCATCACGGCACATACGGATTCCGCCAAAAGGATTTACCGCACGTTTTAGGGGAACATCTGTCTGTAAGCCAACAATTAATTCCTTCTCCTTATCCAGATAACCGGGAGGAAAGGTAGTCAAAGATGCAGCGGTTTCGGTATCAATTTCATAAACACCGCCACGATTCCGTTCTTCCTGTAATAAATCGTCTAATTTTTCCCGCAGTTCGGTTGTTCTGGGAGTGGGACCCACCAAAAAGGAGGCATCTCCCTCATAAGGTGTATAATTTAATTGAATAAAATTTCTTACATCAATGGTTTCTTGCCATTTTCCGGATTTAAATTCCATCATCATTCCTCCTGTTCGTAAAAAAAGGGCAGACCCATAAAATGAATCTGCCCAGACGGTCGGCGTGAAGCAAGTCAGGGCAAGATTGCTCATTCTTGCTACAAGTCTCGTGCTCCCTTGTGGTAATCCACAAATCTCCGTCAGTTACACAAGACTTTGTATTTTAAGTTAATTATACACCATATCTTGTAGAATGTCAAGTGTTTTTTACCAAGTTCGCTCTTTTTTTAATGGTTTGGTATAATCCTTCACCAACAATGCACGAACATAGCCGCGATCCTTAGTTGTAGAGTCAATATAAAATCCTCTTGCATAGTAAAAACGAACCAAAGAGGTAACAGTAGAGGCAGTATGCAAAATCAGCTTTTCAACTCCTGCATCCAGCATGGTGCGGTCAACCACATTCATTAATGCCTTTCCGATTCCGTTACTCTGGAAAGCAAGACGAACACCAAAACGACTTAAATAAGCTGTTTTGTCATTCTTCACATCTACGCGAACACTTCCTACCGGAATGCCATCAATAAAGGCTACAAAAACATATTTATTCTCAATATCATGTAAAATGTCCTCAGCAGTTTCGTTCAGCGCTTCTGTGTTTTCGATTCCTGCCATTTCCACATATTTTTCAAATGCTTCTCTTGTTACTTCAAGAATGAAAGGAATATCGTCAGGGACTGCCTGACGAATCTGGAATCCTTTATCAGTTGTAATCAATTGTAGTTCCTCCTTAGTCGGCCATCAGCAATGCCATAATTGCTTTTTGGGTATGTAATCTGTTTTCCGCTTCGTCAAAGATAACAGATTGAGGTCCGTCAATCACATCTTCGGTCACTTCGTAACCGCGGTAAGCGGGGAGACAATGCAAGAAAATGGCATCATCTTTTGCATGACCCATCAATTCTTTGTTTACCTGATAATCCTTGAAGACATTCAAACGCTCTTCCTTGGAGCCTTCCTGACCCATGCTGAGCCAGGTATCGGTATAAACTGCATCAGCATCCTTGATTGCTTGAACAGGGTCATAAGAAATATCAATGACCGCCCCTGTCTTTTTCGCATCTTCTTTTGCATTTGCAATGACCTCATCGTCACATTCAAAGCCTTTGGGAGTTGCAACAGAAACATTCACGCCTAATTTTGCACCTGCATACAACAGGGAATGGGTCATATTGTTTCCATCACCCAGATAAGCAAGCTTCAAGCCTTCCAGCTTGCCTTTGTGTTCCGTGATGGTCAGCATATCCGTTAATGCCTGACAGGGATGGAGAAGATCGGTCAGACCGTTGATAATCGGAATGGAGCCAAATTTTGCCAAATCTTCTACATCGCTTTGCTTGAAGGTTCTGATCATAATACCGTCTAAATAACGGGACAAAACATTTGCAGTATCATAAATGGTTTCTCCGCGACCCAACTGGATGTCGTTGGAGGATAAGAAAAGAGCATGTCCGCCCAATTGATACATTCCCACTTCGAAAGAAACTCTTGTTCTTGTGGAAGACTTGGAAAAAATCATCCCCAAAGTTTTATTTTTTAAGATGGGGTGGGGGATGCCTTTCTTTTGTTTTGATTTTAAATCCTGTGCAACAGATAAAATCTGTTGCGCTTCATCGGTTGTAATGTCATGAATGGATAATAAATGTTTCATTGGATAACCTCGTTTCGAAATGTATATTTATTCATTAATAATCGTTTTAAATACAGAAATAAATGCTGCTGATTCTTCTATTGTGAGAACGAGAGGAGGAACCAGTCTGAGTGCTGTTCCGCCTGCAGTTCCCACCAGAATACCGTTTTCAAACAGTTTTTGCTGATATAACTTTGTTTGGTCGGTTTCGATTCCAATCATCAAACCCATACCGCGAACTTCAAGAATGTGAGGAGAATCTATTTTCTTTAATTCGTCCATCAAATAATTGCCAACATTTTTTGCGTTGTCTAACAGGTTTTCCTGTTCGATGCATTCCAGCACCGTTAACCCGGCGCAACAAGCAAATCCATTTCCACCGTAGGTACCGCCATGGTCTCCGGGAGAAAAGGCAGAGGCTACAAATTCTTTTGCGCAGCAAGCACTGATAGGGAATCCGTTTCCGAGTGCTTTTGCAGTAGTGAAAATGTCAGGTTCAATTCCATATTTCTGATATGCATATAAGGCTCCTGTTCTTCCGACCCCCGTTTGCACTTCATCGAAAATCAACAGAATATCTTTTTCGTCACACAATGAGCGGATTTTTTGCAAATAGTCTTTGTCGGCAAGATGAACTCCGCTTTCCCCTTGGATAGGCTCTAACATGATTGCACAAACCGAATTGTCAACCAGAGACTCTAATGCAGAAAAATCATTGAGCTCTGCATGAATAAATCCGGGAGTCAAGGGCTTATATGGAGCCTGATATTTGGGTTGACCCGTTGCAGCAACGGTTGTTAATGTTCTGCCGTGAAAAGAACGATTCAAGGTAATGATTTTATATTTTTCAGAATTTCCTTTTTTATATTGATAAATTTTTGCAAGCTTTATGGCACATTCATTTGCTTCTGCACCGCTGTTTGCAAAATAAACCCGATCGGCACAAGTCAACTTAGTCAGCTTTTCCGCAAGCTTTGCCTGAGTTTCCACATAATAAATATTAGAGGTGTGCAACACCCCTTGTTGCAGATGATCGCACATCTTTTTGGTAAAGACAGGGTGATTATATCCCAGAGCATTTACCGCAATTC
>SVJP01000095.1 GCA_015068925.1 Oscillospiraceae bacterium | reverse complement strand
TAAAACAAGAGAAAAACCGTCAGAGAAATAAACAAATTTCCCTGACGGTTGCTTGCTTTTTGCCAAAATGAACACTTGCCGTACCCACGTACTGTCTGCGATTCATTTTGACAAAATATCCCTTCCTTTTTCCCAGTCTGCAGCGTGTCGATAGGTTTATCGACACGCTGAAGTCAAGACCACCGGTAACTGGTGGTCTTGACTTTATCTTTTCAATAGTTACTTTGTTTCAAAATACCCTTCTGCTATATAATCATCCTCGGTTTCCACAAAATCTACCGGAGTACCGAAGGCTCTGATGCCGAAATCCCCTTTGTCGGTGATTTGCATTCCGGGAAGGGTGAATAATTTCTCTCCGATGGTCAGATTGATTCCGTAAGAACGAATCACGTCACTATCGTAATTTGTTATCTTGTCAAGGAATCCACACTATGATATTTACTCGGTCCGATTCCCTGGGCATACAGTTCACCCGTTTTCCGACCGTCAGGCGTGGCTCTCAATGATTCCATTTCTCTGAAAAATTCTCTGTATACGTAATAATTTAAGAAAAAGTTTCGCCGTGTTCATTTTCAATTCCCTCTGCCACGTGGCATAAATCCAGATGCAAGCGACGGCTTAAGGCATTGGATTCCGAATTGTTATCCCCGAAATGGGGACATTTTCTGACCTGATGCAACAAGTCTTCGTTATTTTCCCAGTTGGCTCTTACCACATTTAAAAATTCTTTCAATGAAATGATTTTTTCGTCAAAGCATAATTTCTTTATGACGAGCATTGCATCCACATAATTTGCAAAGCCTACAATGGCATAATTGTTTTTGTTGTATACCGAACCGCCTTGGGTATAATCCTTTTTCGATTGAATACTTCCGTCTCGCAGTGCAGAGGTCAGGCACAGGGGATTTACCTTGGAAGCAAGCTTTCCGTATGTTCCGATTGCTTTGCATCTCCACCGAATCAACTGTTTTAAATTGGTGAAGAAGATTTGATATACCTCCTCAAAGCTTGTTGCCTCTTCCAAAGGAGTACATTGAAATCCTGCATCAAGATACTCGGGTTCAGGACCGTATACCGCCTGTTCAAGCACCGTCAGGGAATAAATATAATTGGCGCAGGACATAGCTTCTTTGTTTGGTACTATATTGTCCCAGCATCCTGCAGTTTCATAAGAGCGGGCATCCTCCAATCTTCGTCCGTCATGGATCAGACCGGGAATAATTCCGTCATCGCAGCTTAATCCCATAACACTCCGTCCGCTGACAATATCCTGAGCCAGTTCTTCCAGATATTCCGTGGGAGAATCGGAGGCAAAACGGGCATGAATTTTGGGATAAATACAGTTCATTTCCCGATGAGCCCGAAGAAACATGGTGGTCAATTCGTTATAGACCGGGTTTCCATCTTGGTCGCAGCCGCCAAGACCAAAGCCCATTTCCAGTTCGGAATCGTTGTCATACTCTATCGTTTCATTTTTATCATATTGATTGTCTCCCAACAAAACAAACTGCTTGATGAGATGGTATGCTTCGTCCTTTGTCAGTCTGCCCGTTTTAATATCTTCCAGATATAAATCGTATAACAGATAATCCACTCTGCCTAAAGTGCAATTGCCGATTCCTTCCATGGCACCTAACACATTTCTGGCAAACCAGCAGGCATTTAAGCCTTCAAAAAAGGTGGAAGGAGCCTCCCAGGGTGCATGATTTGCAGATTGAATCAGCAATTCCAGATTTTTGCGGTGATTGGGGTCGGTGGTTTCTTTTAATTTTTCATAAGCTTTCTCTGCATACCACTGACAAATCCTTTTTGCCGCCAACAACCCTCTTTGCGCACATTCCAAAAAATCGAGTTCTTCTTTTGTGGCACCTATCTTTGCTTTTTCAGCATCAAGATAATATTTTTTCATACCATTCTTAACCAGATTTTCTACCGAAACCGTATAATGAACATTGTCGCAATAAGGGCCGCAGCATAAAAATAATTTTAGTTTCTGTTGCTTTTTGAATTTTCTCCAGGTTTCCGGGTCGGCATCTTCGTCAATATGACAATTTCGTTCGAATAACCAGTTTGAGACCGAACCACTGTTAAAACCGGGACATCGGGAAAGATTGTTGATAAAATAAAAGGGCGTCTCTTCCCAAACAACCACATCAATCTTCTCGGCAAGAATTTCATACTGCACCCCTTTCAGCTCAAATGCGTTCAATCCGGGATGGTCTGTGTCAAATTGATTCAGTAAAATTTTTATGGGGTGATCCTGTTCGTAGGAAGTCTGATTCAGCATTTTAAAGTAATTGCTGCATTTTTTACTCAATTGTTCCATAAAAAACTCTCCTTTGCTGAAAGAAAAAGATTGACAAGGATAAAAATCCAGTATATACTTATGATATCACATATAAGTTTGAAAAAATAGTGAAAATTATCATAAAAAATAGGGAAATCCGAAAGAGGTGTTATTAAGATGGGCGATATTAAAAAGAGAACAATTCAAATGAATACTCAGATAAAACCGATTAGGTTGGAATGCAGCGATAATCGTACTTATTATGGTGATACCTCCATCGTCATTTACGAGGATTATAAAATCAGTCTCTTGTTATCGAATAATTGCGGTGCTGTGATTGGAGATAAAATTTTGTTTCCGAAACGCGGTGATATGATTATTTTCCGTCCTGACGAGGTTCATTTCGGAAGATTTCCTCAATCCGGTGAATATCAATTTCTTTCTTTTTTGATTCCTACCAATCTTTTTGATTTTATTTTTCAGGAGAGCAAACACCTTCTTTCTCCTTTTCTGGACGATTCCAAGGATAACAGTAATCTGATACAGCTTCCGGAACCATACAAAAGCAAGCTGATTACCATTGCCGAAGAATTGTTAGCCATGATAAAAAACGACACCGATACCGATGCCGTACTGTTTGCAAAGCTGATAGAAGTTCTTGATCTTTGCAGCAAATACTATCCGCTGCAAAAAGCGGCACCATCTGTTCCGACGGTTTCATCTTTGGTCACGAAAGCAATTCAGGAAATAGATGAGCAATTTCCCTTCTTTGCAGGGCTGGATGATCTTGCAAGCAGATGCGGTTGCAGTGTTACTTATCTGACACAAACCTTCAGACGTTATACAGGGAAAAGCATTCATACTTATTTGACCCAGCGTCGACTGGAACATGCCCGTCATCTTCTCGAAAACGGTACTTCCGTTACGGATACCTGTTACCAAAGCGGTTTTTATGATTCCTCTACCTTTATTGCACTCTTTAAAAAACACTTTAAAACAACGCCGGGAAAATATAAAAAACAAGAAACCAATGATAAAATTATCCAACCTTAAACCAAACATATGATGGATCGTTCTACATGTAAGAATAATCCGTACAGATATCATGTTCCAGCTATCTCTACACAACAAAATTTTATTCTATAATATTCGAATCAACCATTGCATTTTACAATGAACCATGATATAATAAAGCCATCAAATTCTGGAAAGGGTGCGAAACAATGTCATTAACAGAAGCAATGCAAGAAAGAATTTCAAACATGACTCTTGAACAAAAGTTAGGAATGTTAATTTGTGCAAGAGCCTATATCTTCCATGACGAGGATCTCGATTTTATTATTGAATTAATCAAAAAACGCGCATTGGGCGCCATTCAGCTCAGAGCAAACAGACCCGATCTCAATGAAAGAATTTTGAAAGAGGTAGATTATCCTCTTATTGTGGTAGCAGATATGGAACAAGGATATCCCGAAACAGAGCTTCCCTTGATTCCTTTGATCAGCCTTGCAGCCTGCAACAAAAAAGAATATTATCAAGCCTTTGCAAAAGGCATTGTACGTGATGCAAAGAAAGCAGGCTTCAACGCCAACTGGGGTCCCGTTGTTGACCTTCTTCACGAGGATGCACCCTGTAAGGTTTCCAGAGTGTTGTCTGATGACCCTGAAAAAGTTGCTTGGGCAGCTGAAGAAATTGCAAGAATTTTCCGTCAAAACCATTTCCTGTCAACAGGAAAGCATTTCCCCGGCGGAAAAGAAGGAATTGACGGTATTCCCGTTGACTCTCACTTAGTGGAATCCGCATCTACTTCTACCGAACAAGAACTGTTGGAATCTGATTTTCTTCCCTACAAGCATTTGATGAACAAAGGACTTCTCCCCTGCATCATGACCACCCACAGTGTATTTCAAAATATTGATCCCGAATATCCCGTTACCCTTTCCAAAAAGGTGGTAGACATTATCAGAAATGCAGGATATGAAGGAATTATTTTCACAGATTCTCTATCCATGTCAGGAATCAAACAAAAATACAGCGAAGAAACTCTCCACGGACAATGCATTGCGGCAGGACATGATATTTTACTTCCCTGCTTTAATACACTGACCAAGGATGTTCATCGTTTGTTAAAGAAAAACTACGAAGAAGGAATCATCACCGAAGAGCGGTTAAACGATGCCGTTGCCCATGTATTGGCAGCTCAGGATTTTCTCGGACAAACTCCTGAAAACCCCACCGTTTTCACAGAGCAGGATGAAGAACTTCTCAAAAACGTGGCAAGAGATTGCGTTACCGCAGTAACGGACGATGGAATCTCCCCTGCCCTGGACGGCAACAAGAAAAAACTGTTTGTTGTGATGGAAGAAGAAAAAAGAATGGATGAAGCCAGCGGAGAAATCAATATCTCTCCTTGGTACAATTCCAAACAAATCGGAGAAAAAATTAAGCAGGAATATCCTGATGCCGAAGTACAATATCTCCCGCCCTTGTCTATTCCAAGCGACCACATGAGAGTATTGGAAGCTGCAAAAACGCACGAAGAAATTGTACTGGTTACTTATTGCTACACCACCGCATATCTGGGAACAGACTGTCTCACCAGACGGTCCGAAGCCATTCTCAACGCTTTGATTCACACCAACAAGGTTGCCGCGTTGCTTCACTTCGGTAATCCTCATGCAGTGAAGAACCTGTTCCATGTACCCAGAAAAATTTTCGGATACATTATGCCTGAATCCCAAGGCTATGCCATCCAAGTGCTGAACGGAAAAACAGAAGCCAAAGGAACGTTGCCTTTTAAAGTTGACTTCCGCTAAAAAGGAGTTTTATTATGTCTACTCATTATGATAAAGCTGATTTATTTGCCTGGATGCCCTTAATCGGATTTGACAAAAATTTGCCCGACAAAGGGGTTTCCAAGCTGATGAATCGGATTCAACATACCTTGGACGGGGTTTGCCTGCTCCTTGCCCATCCCGATATTATCCATCAGCACGAAGGAATGGAAGAAGAAAGAGTCTTACCTCCTGACAATTGTTCTTATTACGCAAGACCTTATAATGAAGAACAACAACGGCAGGAATGGACCAATCACGAGCTGAAAGACTTGGTGCAACGGTTAACAAATCAGGGAACGGAATGTTTTGTCAGCATTTTCGGCATCACCTTAAATCATTTATTTCATCAAGAATGGATTTATGACCACCCTGAGCTTCTGTTTCAAAACCGTAATTTCACCAGTCAGCTTCATGTGTTAAAACGATTTCGGGACGGCACCTATTACGAAGACTTTTTTGCAGATCAAATTTGCCGTGTGATGGAGGATTACGGGTTTTCAGGTCTCCATGTGGCAGACTCTTTTTGTCCCCAGATCGGTGTCATCAAAAACGGTGACTTCTCCATCGATATGCTGGAGCAGTTTATGGAGCACACAAAGATTCAATTACCCCAAGAGATTATTACAGACCGCATTGATTCTACGGAATTAAACGCCGCACGTGCTGATTGGATTTGGGAACACTACAGAGCAGACTGGATTGAATTTCTCTGTTGGAGATGGGAAGCGTTCTGGAAAAAAATCTGTGATCGTCTTCACGCCATCGGCAAGAAAGTATTTGTATTGGGAATGTATTGCTCCGATCCCTTTGATACCGTATACTGTAACGGAATCGACCTGCGGGGAATTGTCAATGCAGGAGTGGATTATCTGATGCCCAACATGGCAGCCAACAGTTGCTCCATCGGACGAAATCGCCATTGGCCTTATTATCAGTGGGCCAACATGATTCCCTTGACCGACTCTTATGCCGATCAGGCAAAAAAATACAATATGCTTGCGGTGAAGGATGCCACAGAGGAATGGGATATGATTCACCATGCCCCCACCTTTTTGGATCGGGATATCGGCTTTTTGGCATCCTATCTCAGATATCAAAAAGACGGCAGTTTGAAACGTTGTCTGGACGGACACAATATTTGCCTTGCTGACGGCGTGGGAGAGCAAGAATGGCACTGGCTTTTGGAACGATTTGATATCGGGTTTGGAAAAATGCCCGTAGCTTCTCTTGCCCCTACCTTCGTTTGGTCAGACACGGTACAAAAACAGATGCTTCGGGAATACATCACCCATCGCCGCTGGACACCCCATAAATTCCTGTCTGAATTAAATTGGGCTGGCGTTCATACAGGTGCAACGGTGCGATGCGAAGATTTAACCAACCAATGCGGCAACCTGTTTGTCCCTGATTTCGACTTGCTTTCCGAACAGGAAAAACAACAGCTTGCCGCATACAAAGGCGGAGGGGTAATCTGTACCTCGGCAGAAGATTTTTGCCCCGAGCAGTATGAAATTCAACCCGTGTTTCAGGTCATCGACCATGACACTCCCTTCCGCAACAAACTTTTTGTCTACGGAATGGAAATCGAAAATAAAGAAGAGCTTGCAGACCTTGCAGCAAAAACGGATGATGCTCCCATTTTGGAAGACCCCTTCCACGCACCGGACAGTAATCACACCTTAAAGGATACCATGCCCTATCAAAAAGTATCCAAAGGATTTTTGAAGGTTCTTTGCAAATTGATGGTATTGCCCTTTGCTCATTTGTTTGAATCTACCCATCCCGTGATTCCCATGGTGATGGAAGACGGTGCCATTCGGCTTTACCTTTTAAACGATGACCGCCTTCATTATGCAGATGCTGTGATCAAAACAAAGCAACCAATCAAAGAGGTAAAAAATATAAGCAAATTCCCCTTGTTGCCTGTCAGATTTTCGGAAAACGGCACCTTCAACTTCATGAGTAGTCATCATCCGGGAAACTGCCGATGCTTCCGAGTGCCCATTCCGCAAGCAGGATTGGGAATTGTAGATTTGTATTTGGAGGACGATTAAAAACAAAAAAGTTTCAAAAAAGTCTTGACAAAACCGACCGCGTCTGCTATAATATATAAATGTGTTAAGGAAATATATGCGGATATGGCGGAATTGGCAGACGCGCATGGTTCAGGTCCATGTGAGAGCAATCTCATGGAGGTTCAAGTCCTCTTATCCGCACCAAAATCGGAACAGATTTCATACTCTGTTCCGATTTTCTTTTATGCGATACTCTTATAATCACCGCTATGTGCAAGGACTATATTTCCTTCTTCATCAAACAGTTCTCCATAGTATTCTCCAAATGGTGCTTTCATTGCAACTACTATGGATAGCTCGTTATCTTGTTCGAGGATGATAA
>SVJP01000094.1 GCA_015068925.1 Oscillospiraceae bacterium | reverse complement strand
GTACCCACGTACTGTCTGCGATTCATTTTGACAAAATATCCCTTCCTTTTTCTTGGTCTGCCAGCCTGTCGATAGGTTTATCGACAGGCTGAAATCCTCATTCGAAAGAATGGGGATTTTTTACTTAATTAGACTGAAAATTTTTTTAAATCTCAAGTTCCAGATAAAGTCCGTAGTGATCGGAAGGGAATTTTTGCTCCACCAAATCACAAATCAAGGTATAGCTGACAGGTTTGATTGTTTCATCCACAAAACAATAATCAATATGGGCATTGTTGTTTTTTTCAGGTGCATACCCATGATAGGTGGTTCTTGTTTCCCGTGCGGTAACCGTATTGACATCGGTAAAGTGCTTGACCATTTCCGCATATCCCAAGCTTTCGGGCGTCATGTTAAAATCCCCCACGATAAATGTGGGATATTCCGATATTTTCTTACTGTATTCATACACTAATTTTGCACTTTTCATCTGACAGTTATCGCCAAAGCCGAAATGGGTATTCATAACAGTAAACATCTGATCCGTTTTCAATTCTTTTACTATTACATAAACACACATGCGAAAACAATTGTATCTTTCATCCCATCCCCGCGACCAAACCTCGGGCGTATCAGAAAGCCAAAAATATCCTGTTTTCACACATTCAAATTTATCCTTTTTCCAAAGAATCGGCGATGATTCCACATCAACTTCCTGAGAACGATATTTGTTGAACATCTCGTATTGATCACCATAATAGAGTTCAATCGGCTTTTCCCAGGCAGGTCTGAATTCCTGAAACCCTATCACATCTGCATCAAACTTTTTGGTCACAGTATCAAGTCTTGGCGCTCTCTCTTCTATGGAATTTCCGTTAGGGTCATCACAACATCTGATATTAAAGCTAATCACATTTAAATTCATACATACACACCCATTCTTTTTTGAATTTATTATAGCATAATTTCAGTAATAAATCAAGAAATATGTCACAGCTGTTGATTTTCATCATATCAAAGAATAAAACCACCCCTTTTATCATAGGATAAAACAAAAAAAGGAGTGGTTCTTTTTATAAAAATCAATTGGAAATATTCATATCGTTTTTCATAACACTTCTTCTTTTTATTTTTTATTACAAAACCAAGATGGCGGAATGAAACGTTCTGTTTCAAGAGGATCTTTTCCGCCCGAATTTTCAAAAATCAATGCTACCGTATCCTTCATTTTTTTCGCATCACAAAGCTGAACAGGAGCATTTCCCAAAAAGCCGTCTTTGATACAACCATGATAACGAAATGCCGTTTCGTATTTTGGAAATCGCTGGGAAACATCAACAGTCTTACTGCATTGATACATCTTCACTTCTCGATTCACTACTTCTCCGTTTGACCGCCTTACTTTTACGGGATGAGACTCTGATTCCATGCGGTCAGGAAGATCCAAAAGTTCCGCCACACTATGCAAAAAGGTATTCTTTTCCTGACCGATTCCCACCAACAAAACAAATCCATTTTGAGAGGCGAGCTTTCCGTAACAGCTTTCCTTAGCAGTAGGAGTTTTTATCTTCGCGTCATCCTCCACGAATTTTTTTGCTTTTTCCTTGTCACCGAACACCACTATGGACAGGACAGGATTTTCAGAACGAACCCCCGTCCCCTTTTGCAAGGCAATGGTTGAAAGAATGCCCAAATCATTTTCCGTGCTTGCCATATCAAGAGAAAATTCTTTATGATGAAAGTAATTTCTCGCTGTAGGAGTTGGAATACAAAAGAGTCCTCCTTTTTCAGTAAAATACTCAATCAGTGCATCAAGGAAGCCTTCCCCGCCGCCTTCCACCTCTCCTACACAACGCATAGAAGAATGCATCATCACAATTCCGTCCCGGGGAGCATTCATTTCTGTTAACTGTTTGATAATTTGGTCTTTACTAAACATCGTTTTCCTCCTTCCTTTTTTGACCAAAAGGTGTATATTTCGAATTCCATCTTTGATAGAATCATTATAACACACTCTTTATATTTCTAAAATCAAAATGCATTCCATCATTACGAAAGCTTAAGGCTGCTGATTACCTGATCCAATGCCTTTTCATAAATGGTATTTTTACAATTTCCGCTGCATGTTTTTGTAACGGTAATCATCTGATCCTCCTGATAGGGCAGATAATAGGTCGTATAATAGATTTTCGTCCCTTCTGCCTCTGCCACAAGCTCAACACAATATCCTGTTATTCCCAGCATGGTTACTTCTTTGATTTCGGTCGGCATAGTGACGGTTAAAAGTGCTCCCGATGTATTTAAAATCTGAGCAACATTCTTTTTCATATATGCCTCAGGGGAAGAAATCTGCTGATTCATTTCATCATCATAATAGCGTAAGGATTCTGTTTCAATCTGCAGTGAAACATCATCAATCATGCCGAATAAAAAAGACAATTCAGGCACCATGGAAGACAACAGTCCCAAAGACAGCATATCAGTATAACTGCCGCTTCGTGACACATAAAGTCCGTTTCCTGTTTCTTCCACTTCCCATAAACAGGGATAGGACAGAGTAAACAACTTATTCTTAAACTCTGACGATACTGTTAAAATTTCCGTTTCCGAGTCCGGTTCCAATGCTTTCCCCACTTCACTTGCATCAATCGTCCCCGGTACAAATGAAAAAATAACGGAATTGGCACTGTTCAGGAAAGTTTCATTTTTCTCCTCTCTTTTGTCATAAGAAAGCATAATTTCATACCGATAGGAACCATCGCTGAGATAGTACAGCTTTTCCACGCTTTGTCTTTCGCCTACTGTACAGCAAACCTCAAAATGCTTCGCCTGATTTTTCCCGATTGTAACATTTTGCACCGCAGAAATGGTATAAACCTCAGGATTGCAGATATCTTCATAAAGTGCCCTCTTTTTCTCCGCCCATTGCGCCGTAGTCTGCCCGTCTGCAACAGAATAAGTTTTAATCGTGATAGTAGGATCCTCAGAATAAACACCGAGATCAAAATAAAGACCGTCAAATTCAGACTCTTCTTCAATCTCACTGGGACGGTATATGGAAACCTCATTATAAAATCCGTAATATTCATTTACTTCCCAGGTATCGTTTAACTGAACCGTCCATCTGTAGTTACCGTCAACATATTCTGTCTTTTTCTCCTGCGTGTATTGTTCTGCAAAATCAATGGTAGCAAGATCGACAGTATCTTCCTCTTCTCCGCCGTTGTAATCAAATTCCAAGGAGGATAAAAATGCATTCACATCAATATTTTCCTTTGCTGCAGCAAAGCTTTCAAAAGTTCTTTCCAAATCAATCAGATAGAAAAATTCATCTGTTTCATAGACGTATCTTTCGTTAATGGTGTCCAAAGTACGAAACTTCGTATAAACATAGGGGACATTTTTATGAACCCCTTTTCCCTTATCATACATAACACTTCTGCTGTAATAATCTGTTTGCTGCATCTGAAGATAATATTGCTCCAAGGAAAAGCCTTCGGATTTTTTCTCAACCATAAAAGACAGCATAATATCTCCCAAGGCAAAATCATACCATCCTTCATCATATTCAGCCATATCAAAATTATCCGTTTTGACAAACCGCCAATGCTCTTTTGAATTTCCGATTTTATTTTTTCCGGAATATTTAAACAAAAGTGCCAGATTTGCTCCTTCGTCAAATCCTCCTGACGAAACCACAATGACCTCTTCTGTTTCTCCGTTATAGGTTACGTCAGCACCAAGTGCTTCTGCAACAAACCGCAGAGGTGCCATAGCAACCCCGCTCTCAGAGACTACAACGGGAGAATTCATGGTGATGATTTGTGTCCCGATTTGCACCTGAGAAGAATTCAGGGTATAACGCATTTCAACACCGTCCATCACAACAACAAAAACACCATCTGTCTCTGTCACTTCTGCGCCCAGTGTATTCACCAATGCCTCAAGCTCTATCATGGTATCACCGGCATCGCTGATGTAAGGCGGTTGGGTCATAGGAAACTCTTCATCGTTCAATGTTACGGTTTGTTGGATTAAGCTCACCTTCATGGTGCTTACAATCAATTCATTTCCGTAAACACAAATCATGGTTACCGAACACAGCATCGTAATACAAAGCAAGAATGCAATTATTTTTTTCATTTTAATTTCGCCCTTCACTTACTTTCTTTTTCTCCGAGAACAATTTCCGCATATTGAATGGAGCCGTCTTTTTTAACGCCTACCCTTACGGTATCTCCCGGCATATAGCTTTTCATCAATTCGTTCAATTCAACAATACTGTTTACCGATTGTCCCGCAACAGAAACCAGCACATCTCCTGTTTTAAAGGATGCCAAAGCAAGAGGAGAATTTTTTTCCATGCCCTTAATTGAAAGACCTGCTTCTGACGGAAGTCCCATTTCTGCCAGCCAATCCTCCTGAAATTCTGCACCGAAGGAAGGCCGTTTTACCTTACCGTATTTTTCAAAGTGATCAATTACATATTGAACCGTATCAATCGGAATGGCAAAATTGGTATTGGAGCCGGAATAACCGCTTGAAGTAATTCCTACAAGCTCACCCTTCATATTAATCAAAGCTCCACCGGAGTTTCCGTTGGTAATGGTGGTGTCCGTCTGAATCAACCGATAGGGATCCCCCACACTTCTGTTCAATCCGCTGATATAACCGACGGTAGTAGAATTCCGCAAAGAAAAGGTAATGGGGGTTCCGATTGCAATCACCTTTTTCCCCACAACGATATCTTCTTTCTTTGAAAAAGATACCACCGGCAGTCCGATTTTTTTGATTTTGACAACTGCAAGGTCGGTCTCTTCGTCAATATATTTCAACTGTGCTTCATACCCCTTCCCGTCATTCATCACAACAAGAATGGTATCCATATCCTTTACAACATGAGCATTTGTGAGGATTTCTCCACCTGTTTTAATCACAACTCCAGAACCACCCATAATACTTTCCTCAGAACCGTAGTAAGATTCACTTTTCCCTCTTCCGATAATCCCCACAACCGAAGGACTTACCTTCTCTACAATTTCAGGAATCAGGTCATCATCACTTACTGTTTTCGCTGTCTGAATGCTTACCTTCCAATTTTCTTCGTCCCACAAAACCGTGGACCCTGCGGCTTCAAAAACGCCTCTCAGAGGGACGTATGTACGATCATCGATGATTAAAGCATCTGTTTCTATTACCGTTCCGTCAACCTCCACAGTCGGCTGTTGGGCAGATACCCCTTGACCAAACACCATTCCCAAAAGCAAGCCTGCACAAATTACCCGTTTTTTCATACTGATTCCTCCTTCATTTCTCCCGAATCACTCCGAATGTTCCTTTCGAAAAATCACAATTGCAGTTTCTTCATCATGTTCGGTTTTTTATAATTTCATTATATCATACACAAAATGAAAAATCAATCATTTTTAAAGAATAAAAAGACCACTCTCTTCCCCGATACGGAAAAGAGAGCTTTATGACTATTAAACCAGTTTTATCAGTGCCTGTACCACAACCAGGGCAACGACACCGAGCAACATTTTCCCAACCAGTTTTTTTCCGTTTTTCACAGCAAGCTTTGCTCCCAAACGGCAACCAAGCACATTGAATAAAGTGGCAGGAACTGCAATTTCAAACAAGATACTTTTATGAACAATATAGTGAACCAAAGCAATCAGATTTGACACTACAATCACTACTTTTCCATTCCCCGTAGCAGTACGGACATCATATCCGAACAGCAGTGCAAACAGCATCAAAGCAACCGTTCCGCCTCCCGGACCGAAAAATCCGTCATACAATCCCAAAAGAAGTCCTGCTGTCAGACAACGCAGCGTATTTTCAGGAGACAATTCAATCTGTCGAACCTCCCTTGTTGTTATTTTACGAATAAAAAAGGTCAAACAGAGGATAAAGCACATACAAACGGCAATCACAATTTTCAACAGTGAATCAGAAAGCAACAACACGACTCTTGTAGCAACCGCAGAGCCAATCACCGCAAAAACAGAAGCAAGCAATGAAGGTTTTAAATCCAGATACCCTTCCCGACCGTAGTGAACCAATGCAGAAAAGGTCCCGATACAGCTTTGCATCTTGTTGCATCCGTAAGCAAAATGAACCGGTAATCCGCTCATCAGATAGGCAGGCAAGGCGATGATACCTCCTCCGCCCGAAATACCGTCAATGACTCCCGCTAAAAACAACAACGGACAAAGAAAAATTAATTTTTGCAGCAATTCCATTTTTTTCACCTCAGCTATTGATTATAGCAAAAAAAGGTGATATAATCAAATATATAATTTTAATAAGAATTATAAATTTATTTTATGGTGATAACAATGTTTCAAAAAATGAATTATGTCTATATGGTTTATCGGGAACAAAGCTTTACCAAAGCGGCTGAAAAGTTATTTATTTCACAGCCATGCCTGAGTATGGCAATCAAAAAAATCGAAACAGAACTGGGAGTTCCTCTGTTTGAACGACATTTTTCCACCGTCACACCCACTCCTGCAGGACTTGATTATATTCAGACTGCCGAGAAAATATTGGATTTGGAAAAAGAGTTTTGTTCAAGAATTTCCGATCGCAACAATTTGGAATACGGACATCTTTCCATCGGTGGTTCTAATTACGTTTCAGCTTATCTGTTACCTCGGATCATCAGTATATTTTCCCAATTGCATCCGAAGATTCAGATTACATTATCCGAAACCTCCTCTGTTGAGTTGGAAAAGAAAATTCTGAACGAAGAAATTGATTTGATGATTGACAGCTTTGGCGAAGAAAAGGAAGGATTTTCCTACACCCCGTTATTAACAGAAAAAATTCTGCTGGCAGTTCACAAAAGCTGTACCTCAAACAAAAATTTAGAGGAATACCGACTTACCCCAAGTCGGTTTTACAATCAAAATCTCCCCGTTACAGCCATAAAAGAACTGCCCATTACCCGTTTTAAAAAGGAAAAATTCATTCTTTTAAAAAAAGGAAATGATATGTACCAACATGCAATGCGAATTTTCCAAAAAGCAAACATCACTCCCGCTGTCAGCTTTTATCTTGATCAGTTAAGCACCTCCTGTACCCTTGCTGCATCCAATCAAGGAATTTGTTTTGTCACCGATACGCTGTTTCGATATCAGAACTATGCGGATGATTTTTATCTGTACAATATCAAAAACAGCGGTACCAGAACCCTCTACCTTGCTCAAAAGAAAAACAGATACACCACAAAAGCAATGAGCCGATTTATGGAAATTGCAAAAGGTCTCCTGTAAACGCATAAAACCACCCCTTTTCTCATAGGATAAACCATAAGAAAGGAGTGGTTTTATGAATATTTATTGGAAATCGTTACTTTGGAATCTTGCTCTCCCCTTACTTACAGGAGGATTGGCGGCACTCATCACCCAAGGCTCTATGGAACAGTTTGCACAATTGAACCAACCGCCTCTGTCCCCGCCGGGATGGTTATTCCCTGTTGTATGGACCATTCTTTATACCTTAATGGGAATTTCTTCCTATTTAATTCAGCAATCTGACAGTCCCGACAAAAACACCGCACTTCGA
>SVJP01000093.1 GCA_015068925.1 Oscillospiraceae bacterium | reverse complement strand
TCTGTCGGATAGTGTAAGATGTTTACTCATAGGTCTGCTCCTTTCCGGTCAGACAGCTAAGAGTATTATCACATAAATACATAAATTTGTAAAACTAAATGCACGATTGTAAAAGTAAAAGTCAGTAATTTCTGGCGTTTAATTTTACAATTAAGGTGAACCTGTCTTAAAAAAGTGTCCTTTTTTTGAGACACTTTTTATTTTATAATAGGACATAAGGAGTGTGATACAAATGAAATTTATGCAAACATTAAACCCTGCCGACCATGATTATACCGAATTACTGGCACAAAAAGCAGCACATTGGATTTATTTGTCCGAAAAAAAGCAAAAAAAGGAAAGTCTTTTTGGAAAATATCTGCTAAAAGGTACGATTACCCTTCTGGCTGTAATACTTTCCATCACCTTTCCTTTTCTTCCTGTATGGAATGTGAGTATTGTGATTACATTAGCTGCAATATTGTTTTTATGATTCGCCAAAATGGCGGTCATAAATATTCTGGCACCGCTGATCAGAAAGATTCCATCTTTGCCAACGGTTTGGAATTTCATTGTTTCTTTCGATATGATAACAGAAAAATTCCTTTGCTTGTTCCTTTGCATCAGAGGTCAACAAGCGTTCTATTTGCGGTGCAGCATCTTCAGATAACGTCAATACATATTCAACACCTTCCCGTTTTCCCGATAAATACATATCCACCTGGCTTTTTGCAACAAAATAGTCAATAGGAATGATATTGAGAACCAGGTAATAGGTCAAAGCAATTGCTGCATATACTGTCACCATAGAGAATTTTGGATTTATAATATATCCAAAGGTAACAAGCAAACCGATTCCCTCAAAAATCAGAAAACCAAATACCAGGAAGCGCATTCGGGTTAACCCATCATCCAAACAGTATAAATACATCCGATAAAAAGAAGAAATCAGCAGAACCACCGTAATGGCACATAAGTAGCTGCAAAGCACTTTAGCAATTTGTTTGCCAAAACCCTTCTTTTCCTTTGTCATAAAAACAGTCAATAAAATCAGAAAAATATTGATACCGGTCAAAAACAAGAGCTCAAAAAATCCTTTCCTTGCATACTCGGTATAAGTCAGGTCAAAAGGAAGCTGCGCTCCTGCAAATAAGTACTTAAACTGAATGATGCAAAATGCAGTATATACTGTCAAAATCCCACTTAAAAGTAAAATGAAAATAATCAAATCGCCCTGTTTTCCTGCCTTCTCCTTTACAGGTGGAACAAGGCGGTAACATTGCAGTATAGAACCAAACAAATAGCAGCCTGCTATAATCCCAATGATTCCTTTCCGTATTACTGAAAATTTTATAATTCCCCGCAACTCCTTCCAGACGTTCCATATTTCATTTCTGAATACCATATCCGCAGAAGATAACAGTAAAATCAACACCAGCAAAACGGGAAATGTAATCAACAATGCAATTAAAATTCTTCCAATTACTTTTCCCTTTCCTTTGGTGGTCTTCATTCCCCATTGAAACGGAAGGGGAAATTTTGAAATCGGATTAATTACATTTTCAAGCAAAGAAATCCAAAATCTACTGTTATATTCAGCAGACAACATAGCATAAAGAAATACAAATACAATAAAATTAGCAGCTCTCCAAATTCCGTTTGCGCTAATGAAGGAATTACAACTGAGAATAAACATCGGAACCGTAATCCATAACCGTTTTTTATCAGGCAGTAACAAATGCAAAAAGAAACATTGCATAATCATAAATACCACCACTCCGAATCCGGATTTTTCCGGTAATACCAGATAAGAAAATCCAATTGCAGAACAGATTGCATAAATCAAAAAATGCAACTTTGACTTTACTTTCGTCATACGAAATCTCTCCTTACTCGTTTGATGCAGAATTGATGAAATCACAATCAAACCTCATCTGCTGTGTATTCCAAAATATCCCCCGGTTGACAGTTCAGTTCACGGCAAATTGCCTCCAGTGTGGAAAATCGAATCGCCTTTGCTTTATTATTTTTTAAAACAGACAAATTGGCAGGTGTCAAATCCACTCGTTCCGCCAAATCCATCAATCCAATTTTCCGTTTTGCCATCATCACATCAAGATTTACCATAATCCCCATTGTCTTTCTCCTCCTATATGGTCAATTCATTTTCTTCCTTGTATGTAATTGCTTGCTTGAACAAATCTTTTAATGTCAGGCAAAAAAGCATACCAATAGAAAACATCAATACAATCACAATCGTTGCCGGTGAAAAAAGCAAAAAAGATTTCACAAGATAAATCACTGCAATGCATGCACAACAAACGGCAATTTTACGAAAACAAGAAACATTTTCCCATACAAAAGGATTACCGTTTAACATCGTGCGAAACATTTTCTTTAAGTAAAAAAGAATTGCAACTGCAAATATTCCTGAGCTGACTAAAACAGGAACCATAACAGTTTGAAACCAGGGATGACCACCGTGATAAAGCCACTGATTTAAAAAATTCACCGCCCAAGGTACCGCCAATACACAAACAATTCCTCCGTAAAACATGATGTCAATCAGTACCTTTGTTACATAATGTGTTTTTGAAATTTGATTCATCACTACAACCTCCATTTTAATCATTAATTTGTTTCGACATTATAAGCCACGCCGTTAATCAAAAGTGTATTTTCATCCTTCCACTTCAGTTTCGGTTTATTCCCCCAATCTCCTGTCCAGATTCGTTTCCTCTGACCAATGATGGTTCCTGTTACAAAATTAATTTTATTTTTCGTATTTTGTACATTTACCATTGTATCACCGCCAAAAGCACCCTGATCAGAAGAAATCACCCATGCTTGATAGGTGTGTCCCGGCGAGTCTATGATATCAATCACAGAATTAGAACCGAAATCAGAAAAAAAGAGAGAAATAAAAAACATAAAACCAAATATTACTATTAAAATTATTGTTGCAACAATCCCTAAAATTCTTAACCATAAATACGGATTATAAACAAAGAAAATAATGGAAGAAAAAAACAATGCTATTCCCAGCAACAATAAAAAATATACCAGTTCATATGACAAATAATCAATCATAAAGTCAAAAAAGAATAGCAAAGAAATTTCGTATAATAAAGCAATAAATGGCATCAAACAACCAAACACAACTGCTTTTTTTCGGGCGTATCGCTTGAATATAACAGAAAATACTGTTACACACAACACCGAAGCAACGTACAAACCGAAAAAGACAGTATAATTTCTCGGTCGATACTGATAACCCAGTGTTCCAAACGTAAAATTTAAGAAAGTAAAAAGAATTCCTGAAATTCCTATTAACACATTAAAATTTGATTTTATTCTCATATAACCCCTCCCTCTAAATTTATTTTATCATATCATTTACTATTTGTCAACTAATTTTTATCGAGAAACGATAATTTTTTATTAAAAAAAAGCTATTCCGAATATCAGAATAGCTTTGTTAGCTTATTTCCAGGGAGGAAGTTCGGGCAAGCATTGCTCAAATTCTGCAATTCTTGCTTCTTCATAAGCACCTGCATATTCACCCTTAAAGAATAAATCAAGAGCTTCTTCATAGAAACGTTTCCAAGAAGTTTCTTCATCTCCCGGATTAATGGGATAAAACAGAACATTATTTTCTTTTGCTGCCTTTAAATCTCCGGGGGCGTCCCCAACCATAATCATATGGTCATCTGCATATCTGCCTTCCTTTGCCAAAGAAAGATGCACACTCTTGGTTCCCATTTCCTGACCTGCAATAATTTTCAAATACTTATCGATATCATTAGCAGCCCATTCCTTGGCAATTGCTTCGGTGGGTGTTGCAGATACTACAAGCACATCTGCCTGACCGCAAGCCTTTTCCAACCCTTCTCTTGTGTAAGGAAAAGGTGGAATATTACGGGACATTTTTCGTACATTGGCGTTAACCTCTTCGCTCCATTCAAGAGTTTTCTTCAAAATAGGAGAAGGGTTCTTTTCAATCGCTTGTATCAGGGAAGGATTTCCTAAAATCTTTTCTTCGGCAATCCATTCCTTTAAATCAGTCAAGTCAGGCATCACAAATCCGCGTTTGATTACCTCGGGACGTTCTGCCATCAGTTCAAAGAAACGAACCAAGGCAGGAAACCGATTCATTCCACGGGTTTTGGAATACAAATTTACAAAACTCCAAACCTCACGGGCATATTTTGCGTAGGGTTGTAAATCAAAAACATTAATCACAGCAGGCGCAAAGCATTCGTTATGCTTAAAGTCCATACTGTCAAATGCGCAGCCGTCCGAATCCACCCCTACCATAAAATCAAAGTTCTTTTGAAACTCCTTCAAAATTTTTGTTGGATTTTCCATCTCTCAATCTCCTTTTATTACACTCCGGAATATGCGGAAAAACCGCCATCAACCGGAACAACAATACCGTTTACAAATCCGGACGCTTTATTATCTACCAGATACAGTAAGGTACCAATCAATTCTTCCGGCTTACCGAAACGATCCATAGGAGTCTGTGATAAAATCTTTTGAGAACGAGCGGTATAATTTCCGTTTTCGTCAATCAACAGAGCTTGATTCTGAGCAGTCAGGAAAAATCCGGGAGCAATGGCATTCACACGGATGCCAACCTTGGACATATGTACCGCCAGCCATTGGGTAAAGTTGCTAACCGCAGCTTTTGCACCGCTGTATGCAGGAATTCTGGTCAAAGGACAGAATGCATTCATGGAAGATACGTTGATAATCACACTTCCTTCTTTGCCTAACATATCCTTACTGAATACCTGAGTGGGAAGCAAAGTTCCGATAAAGTTCAGATTGAATACAAACTCAACCCCTTTGGGATCCAAATCAAAGAAGGTCTTGATTTCTTCGTTCTCCAAATCTGCCAATTCCAGATAATCCTTTGTGGTGGTTCCTTTTGGATTGTTACCACCTGCACCGTTTAACAAAATATCGCAGCTGCCTAATTTTTCTGTCACAATCTTGTGAGCGTTCTGAAGGCTTTCCAACTCCAATACATTGGCACCGACACCAATTGCAATTCCGCCTTCTTCTTCAATTTCCTTTGCAACCTGTTGAGCTGCTTCTTCACGCAAGTCCAAAATCGCAACCTTAGCACCTGCCTTAGCCAATGCTTTTGCAAACATTGCGCACAGCACACCGCCACCGCCTGTTACAACAGCAACCTTGTCTTTTAAATCAATTTCAAATGGTAAATTCATGTGTACTTCCTCCTAAATCATATTAAAATATTGTTTTGCATTATAAAAGCTGATTCCCTGTACAATGGTTTTCAGCATTTTTTCATCCTGAGGGTACTCCCCTTCTTCTACCCACTTTCCAATCAAATTACACATAATTCGACGGAAATATTCATGTCTGGGATATGAAAGGAAACTTCTGGAGTCGGTTAACATTCCGACAAAACGGCTTAACAATCCCAAATTTGCCAATGCTTGCATCTGGGCTTCCATGCCGTCTCTCTGATCATTGAACCACCAACCGGAACCAAATTGAATTTTTCCGGGAATTTCGCTCCCCTGGAAATTACCAAGCATGGTTCCCAAAACATAATTATCTTTTGGATTTAAAGTATAAAGGATGGTTTTGGGAAGCTTTCCTTCCGTTTCCAAAGAATCAAGCAAATGGGATAAAGAATATGCAATATTCAAATCATGAATGGAATCAAATCCTGTATCGGGTCCTAATTGTTCAAACATTTTAGTGTTGTTATTTCTGATTGCACCGGTATGAATCTGCATGGTCCAACCAAGACGGGCATATTCTCTGGCGCACACCTGAATCAAAGAGCACTTATAAAAATCTGCTTCCTCTGCTGTTACATTCTCCCCTACCATGGCACGCTTAAAAATATCCTCTAATTGTTCATGTGTACCCTCGCCATACGGAACACCTTCAAGACCATGGTCAGAAATACGGCACCCGTTTTCGTGGAAATATGCGATTCTGTTCTCCAAGGCTTTCGCAACATCATCGTAACAGCATATAGAAATTCCTGCAGCCTTTCCCAATTCTTCAATATATTCCGAAAATCCTGCCTTTTGCAATTCAATTGCTTTGTCAGGACGGAAAGACGGTGCAACAACAGTATCAAAATCATGTAAAGCAGCAAGCTTTTGATGATATTCCAGATTGGATGTGGGATCATCTGTGGTTCCCACCATAGCAACATTGGAACGGGAAATTAATGCTCTGGGACGAAATGAATCATCTGCCAGCATTTCATTACATTGATTCCAGATTTCATATGCAGTATCAGGACTTAAAGTCTTTTCAATTCCAAAAAAACGTTTTAATTCTAAATGTGTCCAGTGATACAAGGGATTTCCAATCAGATAAGGTACTGTTTCTGCCCATTTCATGAATTTATCATAATCAGGCTGATCTCCGGTAATAAAATCTTCAGAAATTCCGTTACTTCTCATAGCACGCCATTTATAATGGTCTCCGCCTAAGAATACTTCAAACACATTTTTAAATTTATTGTTTTCGCAAATTTCTTTCGGATTCAAATGGCAGTGATAATCGAAAATAGGAAGATCTTTTGCATAATCCTCATATAAATGCACTGCCGTTTTATTTTTCAGCATAAATTGCTCATCTAAAAACATAGGTGTTTCCTCCTTACTTCTGTTTTATAATTCTATTATACCATAAAAGTTTTAAAAAAAAAAGGGGGAATTTTACTTTTTTTCAATTTCTTTTTGATAAAAAAATAACGGAGACTGATTATAGCCTCCGTAAATTTTACAAAGTTCCGAACAAACGGTCTCCGGCATCCCCTAAACCGGGTACAATATAGCCATTTTCATTCAAGTGATCGTCAATACAACCGCAATACACATCAACATCAGGATGGGCTTCCGTTAACGCTTTTACGCCTTCGGGAGCTGCAATTAAGCACATAAAGCGAATGTTGTTGGCACCTCTTTGTTTGATAAAATTAATTGCCGCAATGGCACTTCCTCCTGTTGCAAGCATTGGGTCAACAACCAACACTTGACGTTGGTCAATTTCCGGCGGTAATTTACAATAGTATTCCACAGGTTCTAATGTTTCGTGGTCACGATACAAGCCAATATGCCCTACCTTCGCTGCAGGAATCAAGCTGAGAATGGCATCTACCATTCCTAAACCTGCACGGAGAATCGGCACAATTGCCACCTGCTTCTGAATCGCTTTTCCGTTGGCAACCGCCATAGGAGTTTCCACCTTTATATCTTCTAATGTCAAATCACGGGTTGCTTCGTAACCCATCAATAATGCGATTTCATTTGCCAATGCGCGAAAATCCTTTACTGTAGTATCCACATTTCTCAGCATACTGATTTTATGCTGAATCAAAGGATGAGTCATTTCAAAAACCTGAGCCATTTTTCTTCCTCCTTTTTCTTTATTATTTCCATCATATAACAAATTTAGTCAATTGTCAACACTTTTCTTATAAAATAGATTTAAAATTTTTTAAAAACGACCTTGCAGAATTTCTTCTGCAAGGTCGTAATTTTATTTTGTTTTGCCTATTGTGTTATAAGGCGGTTTGCCTTTTCACACAATCAGCGTTTTATTTTTCTTCAGCAATTTTTGCTTGTGCTGCAGCAAGACGAGCAATCGGCACACGGAAG
>SVJP01000092.1 GCA_015068925.1 Oscillospiraceae bacterium | reverse complement strand
TAATTTCTCTTTATGCAATCTCTTGCATGGAATTAACGTGAACTAATTGTCATTATGCTGTTTAGTTTTCAATGTCCGCTCGCTTGCCTCTTTCCGAGACAGCTTATTTATTATATCACACCATTTGACTCTTGTCAACACTTTTTTTCATTTTTTGCAAAAAAACTTTTTCCGGTACTTCCCTTCCTCAAAAGGTGCTCAATTATAGTAACACATTCTTTTCATTCTGTCAATAGTGTTTTTTGAACAAGATAAAATATTTCCTGACATTGAAAAAAGGTATATCAAAATTGACATACCTTTTATTCCGGTTCTTTGGGCAACTCTTTTGTTAGGGTTAAGGGAAGCAATGTTTCTGCATCCCAAATCATTTGCTTCAATTGATATTCTCCCTGTTCGGGAATGGTAATTGCATCAGTAATCAAATGAACACTTTTGCCCGGTTGCACCTTCACCTCTTCTGAGCTTATCACAGATACCAACTGTTGTCCTTGATACAGGGCAAGATATATTTTTGTTGATACTGTATCTTCTTGATCATTATAATAGTAGGTTTCTGCTTTGACGGCATCTCCGTGATTCCATCCTGAAACACTCTGACCTTTTGAATCGGAAAAACGCACTGTTGTTTCTACCGGCAAATCAACAGTATATGCTTTTATCATCACATTGGCTTCTAAATTTTCACCATTTCCCTCGGTCAGTTCTGCAGTATCATACCATACTTTTGAATCAAAGGAATAATAACTTTCACCTGCATTGGAAGAACAATAAGAATTCGTAATATCGCCTCCGACTAATTTCGCTTCCAACGGAATCATATCTTGCTCTTTCTGTGCACTTTTTACGTGAACTGCAACAGCAAACTGCTCTCCTGTCAATGCATATTCTTGAGGCAAATCAATGGTGTAGTAACCGGGGGTTTCAAAAAATTCGGTTGCAACCTTTTGCATTTGGCTGAAATGTTTTAATTGCCCATTCTCAGTGTTGAGATACACCGAACAAGTTGTATCCGGTGCCGTAATATAAACGCTGACTGCCTTCAGTGCTTCTTCTTCGCTACCGGTTGTAAATATATTTCCGTAGCAAGCTTCCGAAATGATTTTCCCTGTTAAGACAGAAGAAAATCCGAATGCCCCGGTAAGACAAAATACATCATGCTGATAAATATGATCAAAATTATCCTTTTGATCTACTCTTGTAATAACACCTGCATTCCAACCGGCATACACATCTTCATAGGAAAGATAAAAATATCCGTTATCGCCAAAATTGGTTCCCCAACTGTTTTTAATTAAAAAAGCACCGTCTTCTGAGGGTTTTGTTTTAAAATTCTCTTTGCTGTACTCATCATCCCAACCAACAATACTCAAGGCATGGTTACTATATGCATACCGTGTGCCGCCTGCACTGTTCTTTTCATTATAATAGTAACTGTTAGTAGAAACGTTTAAATAGTTAATGTTGTAGTAGATTGACGTAAATACCGAACCGTATTTCATCACATATTGTTTCACCAGATTGACATGAGCACGTCTTTGCTCATCTGTTACATCTTCCACATAGCGTTCGGGATTGGGTAATTCGGCAAAGCCTTGTACATGAAATTGCTCTTCAAAACGATTGGTCAGAGACACTTCTCTGCTTTCTGTACTCAAATCGTACGGATCATCAGATTCCCAAACAGGTCCGCTCCAACGCATCAAATAAGTAGCATATATTCTGAAATTACCACCTTCATGAGGACGACGATCATATCCCCATTCATTTCCGTTATCCGCACTCAAGGCAAAACGAACATGTTGTTCGGAAAAATCGAATTCCCGCTCCGGCATAAAATATGCTTCCAAACTGGAATTCCCGGCAAATGCCCAACAAACACCGTCTTTTCCTTGATTCCCTACAGGCGTAATTCGACCGTCGTCTCGCGCATCGTAAGACGACGGAAGTGATTCGTCTATATTATTCAATGCATACAAGGAATCGGTTGCAACAAAGGGTGCAGGAATATAAGATGATTCCGAATCATTCTCAGATAACAATGATATTTGTTCTTGTTGTTCCAAATATTTTACATATTCGGGATTCAGCTCCGAAAAAACAAGCTCATATTCCGCCTCTGCACTAACTACGCTACCCGAAACGAGACTGACTGCCAATAGCAATAATGTAATTATTTTTTTCATTATTTTCATTCCTTTACTCATCGACTAATAAAACGGTTTCTAAATTGATATTCCCGGTGACTGAGCACATTCCTCCCGCGAATGACCAATCACTATGAAACACACTAATCATATGTTGACCGTAATAAGCAGACGGTTCACAAAGATAATACTGCTGTTTTGCCGTGACTTGATTGTTCTCTACCGTTTCCGCCACTTGATGTAATAATTCCAAATCCTTCTGACCTACCATTTGATAATCCTTCAATGATCCCATGGTACCTACACAAAACACAAATAACAAAAGGGCATAAATTCCTTTTCTCCAAATTCCTTTTCCACCGGAAAACAAAAGTGCAATTCCAATCAGAGAGAGATACAAAACACGAAAAGAAAGGTCACTGCCATCTAAAATAAAGAACGGAACATGGCACGCGGCAAACACAACCACACCCCACACTCTGTTTAATTTTTTACTGTTTTTTTCCGGTTTCCAAACTACCATCAAGCATACAATGACAAAAATCGTAAGGATTGCCAACCACCGGGATTCTTTCAATAGTGCTATTCCACGACCAAAGCTTGCAGGCAATAATGTAAGCAGTCCTATTTTCCATCCTGTAAAGCTTTGAGCAAAAGCTGTCCAATCTATAGCAAAGTTCATCCTTGGAGTATTATTCCATTGATTACAAATCAAATAATAAACTGCAATGGTGATGCCTGCGGCAAAAGGAATCCAAAGCATTTTTTTGTTGCGAAACCATAAGTCGTATATCGCAAGACAAAATCCCAAAAAGATAAATTGCTCATAGCAACCAAACGACAACAACAAAAAAACCGAGAACCAACCATATCGATTCTTTGTTAAAAAATAGAAAGAAACACTTAAAAAGAACAAACCAACCACAATTCTGCTTGCTGCTGATAACCAACCGGTCGCTTCTACGCCCATGGGATAAAGGAAAAGCAAAAGGCACAAAGGCATTTTGACTCCTTCCCAACCCTGTTCATCAAAAAAACGGCTCAGCAGGTAAACTGCAACGATTCGGATGATTTGAAAAATCAGAAAGAGCAAAAATAAATTTTCATAAAATCGTGCCCATACAAAAATATCCAATAAATTAGCAACAGGTCTGGTCGTCCAAACTCGTACTGTCCCAAGCAAATAAGAAATATCATATAAATAATATCCCTGATACATAATATAATCATCCAACACAGGTGCATACCAACCGGAAAGAACAGCAGACGGAAGAATAGAAAGAAATGCACACAACATCCAAAACAACCGATTACGGGTAAATACCGTTTTTAATTGGTTCATACGATTACCTCCTGTACCATTTTATTTTATCATACATTATCATTAAAGTCAATTTATTTTCCTCGAAAAGATTGTATTTGAAATTTTTTTATGTTATAATAGTATTATAGAACAGAAAGGAGCGAATATTACAATGAGTGATGTTTTAACCATTGTTGTACCTTGCTACAACGAAGAAGAGGTATTGCCCGAAACAATTGCAAGGTTAACCGACTTAACAAAGGCAATGATTCAGGAGCGATTGATTTCCGAACAAAGCACCATCCTTTTGGTGGATGATGGAAGCAAGGACAAAACTTGGGAATTAATTGAACAATTTTCTCAGACAAATCCATTGATTCACGGATTAAAGCTATCCCGTAATGCAGGTCATCAGAATGCATTGATGGCAGGACTTACCGTTGCTGTGGAATCAGCCGATCTATTGGTTTCCATTGATGCAGATTTACAGGATGATTGCAACTGTATCCGTTCCTTTGTAGAGGAATACCATAAAGGATTTGATATTGTTTATGGTGTTCGCTCCAATCGTGATTCCGATACCTTTTTCAAACGAAATACCGCCCTCGCTTTTTATCAATTGATGAAAAAATTAGGGGTGGATATGGTCTACAACCATGCAGATTTCAGATTGATGAGCAAACGTGCGGTGGAAGCGCTTTGCCAATTTGACGAAGTAAATCTGTTCCTCCGGGGCTTGGTTCCTTTGGTAGGATTTTCTTCCACACAGGTTACTTATGCCCGTGCAGAGCGTTTTGCAGGAACTTCCAAATATCCCTTTAAAAAAATGCTGAAATTTGCATTGGAAGGCATTACCTCTTTTTCGGTAAAGCCTTTACGGTTAATCACTTCATTGGGTTGTACCATTTCATTTATCAGTATTCTGGCGGCACTTTATGCTTTGATTTCAAAACTGTTTGGCTCAACCGTACAGGGGTGGACCTCCCTCATATTATCCATCTGGTTTTTAGGAGGACTGCAATTAATCGGAATGGGAATCTTGGGAGAATACATAGGAAAACTTTATCAAGAAGTAAAGCATCGACCTAAATTTATTATTGAGAAAAAATTATGATATTGACATTTGACACCTTTCTTCTGGAATGGATTCAAGAAGTATTGCAAAATGAGACTTTGGATATTTTGTTTCCTTTTATTACAATGTTGGGAAACAAAGGAATGCTGTGGATTATGATTGCACTTTTTCTATTTTGCTTTAAACAATACAGAAAGCTTGCATTGACCATGATTCTTTCCTTAATTCTGGGACTGTTGCTTGGAAATCTTATCTTAAAACCCTTGGTAGGACGGATTCGACCCTTTCAGGCAAATCGTTTTTTCAACTTATTGATTCCTCCGCCGAAGGATTTTTCCTTTCCTTCGGGACACACACTGTCCTCCTTTGCTGCAGCAAGTGTATTGTTAACAGAAGAGAAACGTATGGGTATTCCCGCTATGATCGTAGCAGGTCTGATTGCTTTTTCAAGACTTTATTTATACGTCCATTATCCAAGCGATGTGATTGCAGGAATCATTCTCGGTGTTCTATGCGGCTTTGCAGCTAAAAAAATAATGAAATTTTTTAAGTCTTAAACATAATCACAATACCAAAAGAGCGATTGCAAAACAACATCACTTTGCAATCGCTCTTTTCTGTAAGCTTTTTTATTGTTTACAACATTTTCAGCCAAGCATCTATCAACTCGGTTGTCACATCATATCCTAAGGGCGTCAGATGTTGCCCATCAAGATAATATCCGGTATTTTCCGTCCGGTTTTCTTCTACCGATTTTGTACTGTCATACATCCAGGGAAGAAAGGGATTTAAATAACATCCATTCCACAAATCAAGACAAGGAATCCCCCATTTTGTACAAATTTTTCTCACATGCTCAAAATACAAAATTCGCGCTTCGTACTTGTACGGCTCCATTCCCATTTTCTGAGCAATCACAAAACCTATCTTTTTTCCTTTCCAATAAGAAAGAGCACGATAAAACAGACTTTCTAAAGCTCCGCAAAAGGTTTCTCTGTCAAACGTATCTTCAAAACCGGAAGTAATGACACCTAAACGATTCGTTCCTAACAAATCAGCATCATTGGCGCCACCCTCAAAGATGACATAATCTGCATTCGGATACTCTTCCTGCATTTTTTCCAAAGTAGCAGACACAGAATGTCTTTTCGCCCCCGATGCTACATGACAGGGAGCATTTTCTGTAATTGTTCCGCCACCAACAGCATAATTATGAAATGCCGTATCGTTTTTCTCAGCAATACGTGTTGCCCAATTGCCCCATACGGGAGAACCTGCGCAAATGGAATCGCCATTCCAAATAATCGTTTTTCCTTTCAGTTCTTTCATTACATATTCTCCTATAACATTAAAAATTGACCGGCTACCCAAAAATAGATTAACAGTGATGCCGAATCCATAATGGTTGAGATAAAAGGACTTGCCATTACCGCAGGGTCAAATCCTAATTTTTTCGCTAAAATAGGCAAACCGGAGCCAACAATTTTTGCACAAATTACGATAAAGGGTAAAGTAAGACTTACAACCAACGCCACCACAATTCCTCTTTGATCCACCAGCATCATTTTTGCAAAATTACAAGCTGCCAAGGTAAGTCCGCAAAGAAGCGCTACAATTGCCTCTTTTCCCATAATGCGAAACGCATCGGAAAATTTCAGTTCTCCTGAGGACAATCCCTGAATTACAGTAACAGATGCCTGATTTCCTGAATTTCCTGCCGTTCCCATCAGCATCGGGATATATGCTGTCAACGCCACACACGCGGCAAGCTTATTTTCAAAAGATGTGATAATCATTCCGGTAAAGGTTGCAGAAATCATCAACAGCAACAACCATGGAACTCTCGCCTTCCACAAATGGAAGGGACTGGTTTTCAGATAAGGCTTATCAGTAGGGGTTACTGCCGCCATTTTTGCAATATCTTCCGAGTTTTCTTCCCGTAAAATATCCATCGCGTCGTCGACTGTTACAATACCCACCAGGCGGTTTTCTCCATCCACCACAGGGATCGCCAGAAAGTCGTACTTATCAAATTGCTGAACAACTGTTTCCTGATCCTCCAAGGTGTTTACAGAAATAATATTGGTTTCCATAATATCGCTGAGCTTCAAACTATCCTCTGCCAGCAACAATGTTTTAACCGACACCAGACCAATGAGTTTCCTGTCTGCCTCGGTTACATAACAGGTATAGATGGTTTCTTTATCCACACCTGTCTTTCGGATATGTTCAAAGGCTTGTGTTACCGTCATATCCTTTTTCAAATCCACATACTCAATGGTCATAATACTGCCTGCACTATCCTTTGGGTACTGCAGTACTTCATTGATTTTTTTGCGCATTTCAGGGTCAGTATGCCGTAAAATACGCTTGACCACATTGGCAGGCATTTCTTCAATCAAATTTACTGTATCATCCAAGTACATCTGATCAATTACCTGCTTGAGTTCTCGGTCACTGAACACCTGAATCAAAAGCTCCTGGGTTTCAGAATCCATTTCCACAAACACCTCTGCTGCCGTTTCTTTGGGCAGAATACGAAACAACAACGGTAACGCTTCTTCTTCCACCTCTTCGGCAACAAGGGCAATATCTGCCGCATTCATGGTATCCAGTACTGTTCTTAACCGAACATACTGTTTTTCTTCCAAAAGCTGCAATGCCTGTCGGCACAATTCTTCAAAATCATATTCATTCATTGGGGGTCACCTTCCTTATTATGTATCTGTTTTAGAAAGTATGACACACCGAAACACAGCTGTCATTCAGCTGTTCAAGCAATGAGAAAAGCAGATTCGGACAAACACACCGAACCCGCGTTTCTTCGCCCGCCGGGTTTCATACTGTTACTACTGCCTGAATCCACTTTTCTCACCTCGCTTATGCTTCTTAATTTTTATTATAATCCTAAAGATTTCAAATATTCACGGCTCATCTTTGCCGATTCCAAAGCAGGACGTTCAGGAGACTGATCCTGTTCTACAATCACAATTTCAGCACCTGCTTCTTCTGCAGCCTTCAGAATAGAAGGAATATCCTGAACACCGTGACCTACGGGTTTGAACATAAAGCCTGCTTCTTCCTTGCTCTTCGGCTTGTCATCATTTCCTGATTCATCAATCAGACCGTAAACAGCACCTGCATTAAAGTTGGTGCAAACAAAGTCCTTCAAATGAACAACAGGGCTACGTCCGGTATACTT
Source organism: Oscillospiraceae bacterium (assembly GCA_015068925.1). GTDB lineage: Bacteria > Bacillota > Clostridia > HGM11514 > HGM11514 > SIG438. The sequence goes on along the minus strand of SVJP01000092.1, from coordinate 104 downwards.
CTTAATGTACTCAGCAGGGTCATATCCTGCATAACGAACCCAGCAGCAATCCACTTCTGTTTTCATCAAATCCTCGGAAAAGCTTTCATAGAACCAATCCATCA
>SVJP01000091.1 GCA_015068925.1 Oscillospiraceae bacterium | reverse complement strand
ATTACACAGATAAAACAAAAGCGGAAATTGAAGCAGAATTCAGAGAACTGGAACAAGTGCTGGAGCAACGCCTCGCACCCTTGGGTATTGTGGGCGACGGCTTCCAACCTGCCACCAGATTCTTCCATTATGTATTCTGTGAACCCGACAGCGAAGACATTACCATGATGGTAGAAGCTGCAAGGGAAGCAACGGGAGAAGACGTGATTGTATGCGGCTCCTGTCTTTCTGACCTTTCCGTTATTTCCAAATATGGCAGCAGTCAGGCTTTCGGCTTTGGTGCAGGTCGTGATTTCAGCAAAAAAGGCGGTGCACATCAGCCCAATGAGTATATCGAGTGTGATCGGCTTGTTGCCTATACAAAAACAATCGCGGCATATATTCTCCGTTGTTTGGGATAATGGATGAAAAATATGGAGAAAAGCATGGATTCTAAACAAGAGCGAGTAACAATTTTTGAAGGAACACGGAAATTGTATCAAACGAGTCAAAGATTGCAAGCTGCTGTGGAAGCCTCAAGAAAAGACCAGAAAATTTATTGGGAAGGGGAAGAGATTTTGATTGGAAACCCTCGTTTTTCCCAACCTTTCCAATCTATCATATCCAAAGAAAAAACAGTAGAAGCGGCAAGAAAATATGCAAAACAAGGGAAAAAGGTTTGTATTTTAAATTTTGCATCCTCTGTTTCACCGGGAGGCGGTGTGGTAAACGGCTCACAGGCACAGGAGGAAAGTATTTGCCGTGTATCTACCCTGTATTTTGCTCTGAGTGATAAAAATACGGCAGGGAAATTTTATGACTGTCATTGGGATCTGATACGCACAGGCAACATGAACAGAAGAAATACGGATGATTTGATTTATACTCCTGATGTGCTGGTGGTTCGTGACGATTCCAACCATGAAGCGGTGCTTCCCGAAAACGAATGGTATCGGATGGATGTGATTACCTGTGCTGCTCCCGATATTCGTACTGTTGGTGACGAAACCGAATACAATCCTGACGAAAGCGAACTGTATGCAGAGTTTGTCAAGCGTTGGAAATGCATCCTTTGTGCGGGCGCAAAGCATAAAGCGGATGTGCTTATCTTAGGTGCTTTCGGATGCGGTGTGTTTGCCAATCCTCCAAAGCTTGTAGCAGAAGCCTTTTGTGAGGCGGTAAAAGGATTGGAACACTATTTTGAAACCATAGAGTTTGCTATATACAGTTCGAGAGAAAATGATACAAATTTTCAAGCGTTCCAAAATGTGATAAAATAAAAAACTCGGAGGCGAGTGGTATGACATGGAATGAAATATTTATACTGTTTGTCATGGCAATGGGTTTGTTTGCCATTGATATGCTTGTGGCGAAATGGAATCTGAAGGCAGGACGTATTGTTGCGGTTTTGACATTTTTAGTATTGTTTCCCCTTGGATTGGTTGCAGGGGTTGCAGCCCTGATTTGCATGAACAATAAAGGAAAGCAACGGAAATTTTCTGTTACCGCTCTTTTCAAGAATGACCTGTTTCAGGCATTCCTTCTCAGCATTGTGCTTATATGTCTTGTTGACGTAATTTTACTCAAAATTTTTCCCGAAGCAAAATTTCCAGTTATTTTTTTAAGTATTTGTTTTTCCTCTGTTATTATATTTTTGATTGCTAAAGCTTTGGATTATTTGAAAGAGAAGGCACGAAAGCCAAAGACAATAGATTTAGCAACCGTTCTTGCCACTCTTCCCAAGGAAGAAAAAGACAGAAAGAATAAACAAAAAAACACAACTTTGGCAACAACCACCAAAAAAGAAAATCAAAAACAAAAAAACAATGCAGCACCAAGCCGTCCGGCGACTCCCTCAAGTTATGCAACTCCTCAAGATGACCCTTATGCGGTCAGTGATGATTATTTTCTTCACGACCCTGATTATCAGGATTATCTTCAGGGAAACATCAGACCGTCAAGATACGTGATTGAACGTAAAGTTGCCGACAACGGACAAGAGTATACCACATTAAAAAGTGAACAAACAGAGCTGGCAGCATTTTACAGAGAGCAGAATAAAAAGACGGCTGAAAAAGCGGAAGAAACGAAAAAGATTCGAAATAAAAATACATCAAAAAAGAAGCTTAAGAACATAGAAAAAGACAGAAAGAACAAGCAGAAAAACACGACTTTGGCAACAACCTCCAAAAAGGACAATCAAAAACAAAAAAACAATACAGCAACAAATCGTCCTGCGATTTCGTCCGAATATTCACCATCCGAACCTGTGATTAATTCGGTCAGTGATTATCTTTACCATTACGACCCCGATTATCAGGACTATCTTCAAGGAAACATCCGCCCCCAACGGTATAGGAATATACATTTGATACCTGATATAAGACCAAAATATACTGATCAAACAGCAAAAATAGTTTTTTCCCCGGAAACGACGGAAATCAAGGAAAGAGAATTCGAAAACCGCAAAGATATTGTTTCTGTTGTTATTCCCGAAAGTGTGATAAAAATAGGAGAATATGCATTTTGCGTTTGCGAAAATTTAAAGTCTGTGGTGATATCCGAAGGTGTGAAGGAAATCGGAAGCGAGGCGTTTCGCTATTGCAAAAATCTGGAATCTGTTATTATTCCCGATAGTGTAACAAAAATCGGTGCTGGTGCGTTTCGCGGATGCGAGTCTCTGGTAAACGTAAATATCCCGAAATCGGTTGACAAAATAGCTGATTCCTTGTTCCGGGGATGCGAAAAACTGTCCTCTTCGGTAATTCACAACAGAATTACCGATATAGGTCAGAATGCATTTGTCGGTTGCGTAAATCTTTCTTCAATAGTAATTCCCGATAGTGTAAAAACAATAGGAAAAGCGGCATTTTGTCAATGCGCAAAGCTTGTTTCTGTAGAGATACCGGAAAACATAAAAGAAATAGAGGAGGTTGTTTTCTCGGATTGCGAAAATCTTACTGAGGTTACTGTTAAATCTGCAGGCGTAACAAGAATTGGAAATCGTGCATTTAGGGGCTGCCATAATCTTTCTTCAGTGAAGCTCCACGAGGGTGTAATCAGTATTGGTGTTAGTGCATTTGGCGAGTGTACAAATCTTTCATCAGTAACAATTCCCGACAGTGTAGTGTGGTTGGGAGGCTATGCTTTTGAGCATTGTGTGAATCTAACCCATGTAACATTGCCAAAAAACTTAAATAGTATGGGTGATTATGTGTTTTTTGGTTGTAAAAATCTGAATGTAATAGATATACCGGAAAATATAATACCGGATTTGTGTAGCAACGGAAGTCTGAGCGGATGTTCGGCATTGAAATCTTTTAAAATTCCATATGGAGTAACAGAAATTGCTTATAATATGTTTTCAAACTGCGAGAACCTAAACACGGTAGAAATTCCAAACACCGTAGAACGAATAGGTAACCATGCATTTTCAGGTTGCAAAAATCTTGAATATGTGAATCTTCCAAACAGCGTGAAAACAATCGGGGAAGATGCGTTTATAGGCTGTGACAAAATCAGCGATGATATAAAAGGAATGGCACTTTCTAAAATCCCACGAATTGTTCCGGTTGCTACATCATATAACACGCCTTATGACGATCCGTATTGTGATGATAATTATAATCCCGACAAATATAATTATGAACTGAGAGTAGCCGGAAACGGACAGGAATATTATGCCAGAATCAACTAAGCAAAAAACAACAACGTTTGGAGATGATTTAAAATGAGTAATTATAGTAAAGAAATGCTCAGTATAGTTGACAAAAACTCAAAGTTTTACCCATACTATCAGCAGTACATTAAAAGACATCCGGGCACGTATTTTGAAGCCTACGAAAAGAATGTAAAATGTGCAAGACTTATGGAATATGAAACACCACATAATGACCCTGAGTTCAAAGGAAGTATTGACCCGACAGATCCCAAATGGTTACACCCCAGACACCCTATTGAGCAAAGATTAGCAAAAAACGGAGAATGGTATTGGGTTGAAGTATGAAAAATTTAGCACAAGGAGCAAGATTATGAAAAAAGTTGTTGTAATGGGCGGTTCATTTAATCCTCCTACCATTGCCCATCAAAAAATGCTTCTGTATGTTGTGGAACAGCTTGGTGCGGATCAGGGTGTATTTGTTCCCTCGCCTTATGATTATGTATATGCAAAAATGGAACAAAAAGGGATGCCGGAGGAGGCTTTGTCTGATGAATTGCGTCTTACAATGCTTCGTGCTATGTGCGAAGATGATGCAAGGCTTACTGTGGATGATGTGGAATGCCGAAATCCCGAAAACTGGTATACCACAGAAACTATGAACTATATGCAGGAGAAATATCCCGATAGCCATATCACCTGCCTCGGCGGTGCTGACAGAGTACGAGGATATATCAACGCTTACCGTTTTATTCCTTTTACGGACAAATATTCCTATACCGTTGTGACCCGCGGTGAGGAGAATCCCCTGTCTATTCTTAAGGAAAAACCGGAAGCCTGGGAACGCAGAGACAGATTTCATATCATTCCTGCACCAAAGAGCTTGGACGGAATCAGCTCTTCTGCCGTTCGAAATCAGCTTCGTGCAGGCGATGAAAGCGGTGCCAAAGAAATGTGTCACCCAAAGGTGTGGGAGCTATTGATAGAATATAGAAACAGAAAGTAGAGAAATTTGATGATGAAGAAAATAATGAAACGATTTGGAGTATTGTTATTACTGGTCTCTGTGATGTTGGCAACAGTTTCTTTTGCCAATAATGATATAAAAGTTACGATTGACGGTGAGTATGTGAATTTTGATGTCAAGCCTCAAATCATCAACAAAAGAACTATGGTTCCCCTTCGTGCCATCTTTGAAGCATTGGGAGCTGATGTAACATGGAATGATGACACAAAAACTGTAATTGCTGTAAAGGATGATGTTACAGTAAAAGCGACCATCGGCAGTACAGTTGCATACTGGAATGACGTGGAAAGACGCATGGATGTTGCTCCCGTGGTGATTGACGGCAGAGCTCTTGTTCCTGTCCGATTTGTTGCCGAGTCCTTTGAATGCGAGGTGGTTTGGTCTGATGAAGATCGTACCGTGTATATCAAATCGAAAGAACGTGTAGAAAAGGAAGCAAAAGCAAGTAAAATTATCGTTCTGGATCCCGGTCATGGAAAATCTTCCTCTTTGATGTCAGAGAAAGAGAAAATTGATGCCGGATACACCTATATACCGGGCAGAGGCTGGGGGGAATGGCGGCACTTTAAAAGCGGAACCATGTGGCAGGATTGTGAAGGTTTTGGCTGTAGCGGACGTGCACCGAAAAATGGCGGATGTTGGTATCCCATTACTGCAGGAGATCGTGATACAGAACCGGATTTGAACTATAACAATGCCCTCAATGCAAAAAAATATTTAGAGCAAATGGGGTACACGGTAAGACTGACCCGCGGACAAAATGACAATCCGTCAATTACGGATCGTATCAAGCAATGTTACCCCGACGGTAACACCAATCTTGCGCCTGATGCAGCCGCATACATTTGCATTCATGCCAATGCCGGTGGCGGAAGAGGAAGCTGCTATATCTCTCTTTCCGGCTTGTATGACCAGAGCGGAATTCCGGAAAATTATATTCAAGCGGGGAATATGCTTGGACAATCCATAAACAATCAGATTATACAAAACACATCCATGCCAATACACGGCAACGGTATCTATACAACCTATCCTGAACTGATTTTATTCTGTAAATCTCCTGTGCCTGTTGCCTATATGGAAATCGGCTTTTACGATAATGCATCCGATTTATGGATTTTACAAAATGAAAGTGACGGAATCGGAAAATCAATTGCCCAAGGCATTGATGCATATTACGAACAATTCGAGGCGAAAAAGATGAGAAAACCATTGCCTCATGAAAACAAATCATCGGATTGATGGGAAAGAAAGGAAGGCAGGCAGAGGATGACACAATTATCCTATGACGTTGCGGTATTAGGTGGTGGAGTTACGGGTGTATGTGCTGCAATTGCTGCTCAAAAAACAGGTGCGAAAACCATACTGGTTGAAAAAAGTGCCGTGTTGGGCGGTATTTGCACCGGTGGTCTGGTGACCATGTGGTGCGGTTCTTCCCAACATCGGTTTTTTAAAGAAATCCGCGAAAAAGAAAATAAAAAAAGAAAAAGAAGAAGCGTCTTTCACCCTGAGCGATTGAAACATTACTTTTTAGAACGGATAGAAAAAACGGGTGTGGAGTTATTGCTGCACAGCACATTTCTGGAAGCAGAGGTAACAGAAGGACATATCAATTCTGTGGTTTTATTTGGAAAAAACGGAAAAACAAGACTGCATGCAAAGCAATTTATTGATGCCACAGGGGATGGAGATGTTTGTGTTTCGGCAGGAGCAACCTTTCAGACGGGAAGGACATCGGACAGTCTTTGTGAACCTGTTACGTTGATGTTTACGGTGGGCGGCGTGGATGATGAACGGGCAGTATACCCCACCTTCGGAACCCATCCTGATTTAGAAGAAAAAATGGAACAATATGTAAAGACGGGAAAAATTTCCGCACCGGCAGGTCATGTGATTTTAATTGAAGGATATCTGCAAGGTACAGCCTCTGTGAACATGACTAATCTTTGTATGGTAAACGGTACCGACCCATGGGATTTGACCCGAGCGGAGTTGTTTACCAGAAAACAGATTCCTCAGATTATTTCCTTTCTTCGGGAATGTGTCCCCGGCTATGAAAATTGCTATTTATTGCAAACGGGAGAGTATGTGGGAGTGCGTGAAACAAGACATATCACCTGTGATTATTGCTTGAATGAACAAGATATTATGGAAGGAAAAACCTTTCCTGACTGGGTGGTATACGGATGTGTTCGCAATTTCGGTGCTCATAATTTAACGGGAAGCGGTGCAGATGAAAGTCAAAAGGTCAACCTGTCGTATGACGGCAGACCCTATACCATTCCCTATTCCTCCATGACCGTCTGTGGACTTGATAATTTGTTGGTGGCAGGGAGAGCCATTTGCGGTACCCATCTTGCCCATTCCAGCTATCGCGTTATGCCTATTTGTATGGGAACGGGCGACGGTGCAGGAGTTGCGGCGGCTTTGGCGGCTCAGCAAAATGTAGATACTCGCTCGGTTAAATGTGAGCAAATACAAGAGATTTTAAAAAGAGATTTTGTAGATTTTAAAGAAAATTGAAATTTTTTCAAAAACCCCTTGACTTTATCGCGGTAAAGTGATAAAATATTAATACAAATTTAAAAAAGAAAGGTTGGTTCATCGTATGAACAAAAAAGTTTTACTCGTTTTGCTGGCAATGCTGCTGGCAGTATCCTTTGTAGCCGGTTGCGGAAGCACCGAGCCTGCTCCTGAAGCTTCTACCGAAGCAGAAGCAACTCCTGTTGCAGAATCCGATGCTGATTACATCACAGAAAAAGGTACCATGCAGATTGGTATCACTCTCTTCTCTCCCATGAACTATTATGAAGGAGAAGAACTGATTGGTTTTGAAACCGAATTTGCAAAAGCAGTTTGTGAAAAACTGGGTGTTACCCCTGAATTTGTTGAAATCAACTGGGATACCAAGGAAATCGAACTGAATTCCAAGAATATTGACTGTATCTGGAACGGTATGACCATTACCGAAGAAAGAAAAGAAAACATGGAAATCACCAATCCCTATATGGCAAACCGTCAGGTTATGATTGTGAAGGCTGAAAACGAAGCAAAGTATGCAGAAGGCGTTGATGCTGATACTGTTGTAGTTGCAGAAAAAGGTTCTACCGGTGAAGAACTGGCTATGGAAAACGAATTCTTCGCAGAAGCAAACTACACTGCTGTAGATGCTCAGTCCACAGGTCTGATGGATGTTGCTGCAGGTACTTCTGATGTTTTAATCGGTGACTATGTAA